>JAKCCX010000024.1 GCA_021838715.1 Pseudomonadota bacterium
GTCTCCCAGGTCGTGGGGCGGACGTACTCGCCCATCCACCAGAAGCTTGCGGCAAAGCCCACCGCCCCGGCGCAGGCCAGCAGCCGAGGGTCGTAGCCGTGGTGGATCCAGTGGTGGGCGCGCAGGCTCATCGGCTTGGAAAGGACGAAGATCGGCAGGAACAGCAGGCCGGCGTGCCAGGCGGTATAGCCTTCGATGCTCTGGATGCGCAGGACGTACTGCACCAGGGAACCCTGGATGCCGGTGAACGCAATGCAAAGCATCGCGAGTCCGAACGCGTAGTTGCGGTGGCGGAAGAGGGAGAAGCGGATCAGCGGGGTCTCGCTTTCCCCATTGGCGATCCAGAAGAGCCATGCGAGCAGCAGGAACGCGAGCACGATCCACCAGGACGACAGCGTGTGGGTGGTCATGTCGCTCAGGATGGCGACGTTGTAGAGCTCCTGAATCGCCAGCACCGCCGCCGAAAAGATCGCGAACAACCCGAAAAACCGGCCGAGCGGCGCATCCGGATCGCGCGTCGAGTTGCCGGTCAGCGCCCAGATGACGCCCGCGACCACCAGCATCACCGCGGAAAACGCCGCGAACATCAGGCGCCAGTCGCCCAGCACATAGCCGAAATAGCCGCCCAAGGCCGGTCCGACCGAAAAGGGCATGAAGGTCGCGAGCGTCCAGAGCGAGGTGGCGGTGCGGTGGTGGTGTGATTTGTATTGTTCGAGCAGGAGCGCGAGCGACGGGGCGATGCTCGCGCCGGCGGCAAATCCCTGCACGGTGCGCGCCGCCGTGAACAGGGGGTAGACCGACAGGGATGCGATGACCGCAAGGCCGGCCGCCGCAAACAGCACGTAGGCCCCCAGCGCGGTGTGTCGGGCGCCGTAGCGGCGCATGAGCGGCCGCGCGATCAGGAACGCCGCCGCCATCGCGGCCACGTAGTCGCTCTGTCCCCATACCGCATACGGCATGCCCCGGCCCAGGCTCGCCGCGACGTTCGGCAGGATGGGCAGGAAGGCGCCGGCACCCAGTACCACGACGACGTGCCCGATTCCCAAGGCCGCGTTCAGGAGGAGGAATTGCGAGGCCGGTAGCTTTTTGGAGTAACGGTGCCAGTTGATCAAGCGAGTCACATGCTTCTGCAGACGCGGAGCCTGCGGAATATATCACGGCGTGATGGTATTGGGCGGCATCCAGCCCGTGATCGGTCGCGATGTCGTTCATAAACCTCGGTTTATGGACGGTTCGTGATATTTGTCCTTGTAGTAAAATCAGCCTTTTTTCATATCAACAAATCAGGAGTATCGATGGACCAGTCCAATCGTTATGCCGATCTGAGCCTGCGGGAAGACGATCTGGTTCGCGGCGGCAAGCACATTCTCGTCGCGTACAAGATGAAGCCGAAGGCGGGCGTCGGCTTTCTCGAGGCCGCCGCGCACTTTGCCGCCGAGTCGTCCACCGGGACGAACGTCGAGGTCTCGACGACGGACGATTTCACCAAGGGCGTCGATGCACTCGTCTATTTCATCGACGAGGCGGCCGAAGAGATGCGGATCGCGTATCCGCTGGACCTCTTCGATCGCAACATCATCGACGGCCGGATGATGCTGGTGTCCTTCCTGACGTTGACCATCGGCAACAACCAGGGCATGGGCGACATCGCGTACGCGAAGATGTACGACTTCTTCATGCCGCCGCGCGGGATCCAGCTGTTCGACGGCCCGAGCAAGGACATCTCCGATCTGTGGCGCATCCTCGGCCGCCCGGTCCAGGACGGCGGCTACATCTCGGGAACGATCATCAAGCCGAAGCTCGGCCTGCGGCCCGAGCCCTTTGCCGAAGCGGCCTACCAGTTCTGGCTGGGCGGCGACTTCATCAAGAACGACGAACCCCAGGGCAACCAGGTGTTCTCGCCGCTGGCCAGGACGATTCCGCTGGTCTACGACGCGATGAAGCGCGCGATGGACAAGACGGGCGAGGCCAAGATCTTCTCCGCCAACATCACGGCCGACGACCACCACGAAATGATCGCCCGCGGCGAGTTCATCCTGCGCGCCTTCGGGCCGGACGCCGACAAGGTGGCCTTCCTGGTCGACGGTTACGTCGGCGGCCCGGGCATGATCACCACGGCGCGGCGCAGTTTCCCGAACCAGTATCTGCACTATCACCGCGCCGGCCATGGCGCCGTGACCTCACCCTCCGCGAGGCGCGGCTACACCGCCTATGTCCTCGCCAAGATGAGCCGCCTGCAGGGCGCTTCAGGCATCCACGTCGGCACGATGGGCTACGGCAAGATGGAAGGCGAGAAGGACGACCGCGCCATCGCCTACATCATCGAGCGTGACAGCTTCACCGGCCCGGCCTATCACCAGGAGTGGTACGGCATGAAGCCGACGACGCCGATCATCTCGGGCGGCATGAACGCGCTGCGCCTGCCGGGTTTCTTCGAAAACCTGGGCCACGGCAACGTCATCAACACGGCCGGCGGCGGCTCCTATGGCCACATTGACTCGCCTGCGGCCGGCGCCATGTCGCTGCGTCAGGCCTACGATTGCTGGAAGGCCAAGGCCGATCCGATCCAATGGGCCAAGGATCACCGCGAGTTCGCGCGCGCGTTCGACTCGTTCCCGAACGATGCGGACAAGCTGTTCCCGGGATGGCGGGACAAGCTGGCGGGCGCGCATCGCTAAGGCGCGCTCGAGAAATACGGCCGCTTCCGCGGCCGTATTTCTTTTGGTCCGCAGCGTGGAAACGCCGCGCCCCGGCGCATGCCGGGTTCGGCCCCTACCGCCCTGAGGGGCGGGGTTTCAAACCGGATGTCGGATTGCAATGAATCAGCTCGACGATTGGCGCATCGGCGCCGAGCCCTATTACGCACCGCAAGGCCATGAGGTCGCCCAGTTCGAGGCCGCGTACCGTGCGCGACTGCCGGTGATGGTCAAGGGGCCGACGGGCTGCGGCAAGTCGCGCTTCGTCGAACACATGGCGTGGAAACTCGGCCGCCCGCTGGTCACCGTGGCCTGCAACGAGGACATGACGGCCGCCGACCTCGTCGGGCGGTTCCTGCTCGAGCCGGGCGGAACCCGCTGGACCGACGGCCCCCTCACGCTTGCCGCGCGCCACGGCGCCATCTGCTACCTCGATGAGGTGGTCGAAGCCCGCCAGGATACGACGGTCGTGATTCATCCCCTCACGGACTATCGCCGCACCCTGCCCCTGGACAAGAAGGGCGAGCTGGTGCGCGCGCACCCGGATTTCCAGCTGGTCATCTCGTACAACCCGGGATACCAGAGCGTCATGAAGGACCTCAAGACCTCGACCCGCCAGCGCTTCGTCGCCTTCGACTTCGACTATCCGTCGGAAGATCTGGAGACCGGCATCGTCGCCCGCGAAACCGGCCTCGACCCCGCGCAGGCCCGCGGCCTGGTCCAGGTCGCTGCCGCGGCGCGGCGGTTGAAGCGGCACGGACTCGATGAGGGCATTTCCACCCGCCTGCTGGTCTATGCCGGCAATCTCGTCGCCCAGGGCATGACCCTGGCCGAGTCCTGTCGCATGGCGATGGTGCGTCCGCTCACCGACGACGCCGACATCCGCGAGACGCTGGAGCACAGCATCACCGCAATTCTGGCTTGATCGGCGCCATGAGCGCCTCTTCTCCCCCGGCGACCCTGCGCAAACGGCTGCGCCACCAGGATCTCCGTGATCGCCTCGACTGTCGATTCGATGCAATCGACGATGTGTTCGACGATTGCGTCGACGCGGCAATCCGCAAGTTGAGCCCGCTCGGGCTGGAGGCCTACCTCACGCAGGCGGGTCGCCTCGGCAGGCTCGGGCGCGGCGTCGAGCCGGTACTCACTTTTCTCGAAGCCTGGCCCACGGTCGCCGCGCTCGCAGGCGAGGCGGCGATCGGCCCGCTCGATCGCGCCATCCAGGCATTCCAGAAATCTCCCAACGGGCGGGCGATCGCGGCGCTGCTGCAGACGCTCGGTGCCGTGGCGCGTCGGCTTCCTTCGGGCGAACTGCTGGCGGATTACCTCGCGCTGGTCGTCGACCTGATGCAGCGCACCAGCGTCTCGATTCACGGTCACCATGTCACCGGGCCCAGTCCCGGCCTGCCCACGTTCCTGGGCAAGGCTCCCACCCTGCTGGAACTCGTGCCGGTCGAGGGTTTGCGCCGATGGGTCGACGAAGGCATCCGCCTGCATGGCCGCCATCCGCAACGGCAGATCGACTTCTTCGCGCTCGCGACGCCCGACAGCCGCGCGCTGCTGCAGCGCGAGCGCCACGGCACGCTGCTCGTGGATGTGGAGCGGCGCCTCGCGTTGACCTTGCGCGGCCTTTGGGATGACGCGGTTGCGCTGGTTCCCTATGCGGTCGGCGCCCACGGACCGGCGGCGATCACGCAGCCGTACGGCCGGCCGGACGGACTGCGCCTGCCCGAGGTGCTCGACGACTGGCGCGGTCCGCCACAGGGCCGCAACGTGCACGATCGGGCGCTGCGGGCCGCGGCCGCATCCGGCAAGGGCGCAGCCCAGGCGCCGGTCCGCCTGACCGCAATCGAGCACTATCGCGCCATGGTGGCGCACCTTGCCGCGCACCGGCGCTGGAGCCGGACGCTGGTCGCCGACAACCTCAGCCCGATGCAGCGCCTGGCGGTGGAATGTTTCGAGGACTGCCGCGTCGATTTCCTGACCCTGCGCCGCTTGCCGGGGCTGCGCCGCGCATTTCTGGAGCTGCACCCGGTTCCGGGCGAAGACGAGTGCGATCCGACGCAGGAGTCCTGCCTGCGGCATCGCCTTGCCTGTCTGTCGCGTGCGTTGATCGACGATGCCCATCCGTACCGGGATCCGGTGCTGTGCGCGTTTCGCGACCGGTTCCGCGCCGCCTTGCAGACAGGGGAGTCGTCGACCCGGGAAATGGCGGCGATGGCGCTGGAATGGGCGGCGCGCACGCGCCGTCCCGACGATCAGCAGGCGCGGGTGCGTTTCGTGAACACCGTCGTCCCCTATCGCGACGACAATCGCCTGCTGTGGACGTATATCGAGTCCGGAGACGAGGAGGATTCCTTCGACGAACCGAGAACCGTGGTGGTGGAAGGGGAGTCCCTGCCGCCGCGGCACTATCCGGAATGGGACGAAGCGGCGGGCGCCTATCGCCCGGACTGGGTGAGTGTCTACGATACGCTGCAGCCGGCGGGCGATGCGTCGGCCATCGATGCCTTGCTGCGGCGCCATGCGCCGATCGCGCGCCATCTCAAGCGCCTGCTCGATCTGCTCAAGCCGCAGGACCGCACCCGCCTGCGGTACCAGGAGGACGGCACCGAACTCGACCTCGACGTCGCGCTGCGCGCCCTCATTGACCTGCGCGCCGGTGCGCGGCCCGACCCGCGCATCCACATGCGCACGCATACCGATGGGCGCGACATCGCCGTTCTGCTGTTGATCGATCTGTCGCAGTCCGTCAACGACGTGGTGCCGGGCGCGGACGCAACCGTTCTCGAAGTGAGTCGCGCCGCCGTTGCCCTGCTGTCGTGGGCCATCGGCGCGCTGGGCGACGAATTCGCCATCGCCGGGTTTCACTCGAACACGCGCCACGAGGTTCGCTACCTGCACATCAAGGGCTTCGCCGAAGCCTGGGACGATGCGCCCAAGGCGCGACTGGCATCGGCCGAGGGCGCGTTCTCGACCCGCATGGGGGCGGCGCTACGCCACGCGGGCCATCTGTTGTCGGGCCGCGAGGCGGACAAGAAGCTGCTGCTCGTCCTCACCGACGGGCAGCCGGCCGACGTCGATGTCGACGACCCCGACCACCTGATCGACGACGCGGCCCGCGCGGTGCGTGAACTCGATTCCCTGGGGCTGCACACCCACTGCGTCAGCCTGGACGCGAAGGCCGACGGTTACGTTGCGCGCATCTTCGGTGGTCGCTGGACGATCATCGACCAGATCGCGCAACTGCCCCGGCGGCTGCCGGAGTTGTTCCTGTCGCTGACGCGGTGATCACCCCATGCCGGGCAGCAGCGTTGCCGCCGCGACGCCGAGGGTGACCGCCGTCACCGGAACGCCGACCATCGCATGTTGTTTCCAGGAAATCCGGATGCCCCGTTGCGCCGCCGCGTCGAGCACGATCATGTTGGCGATGCTGCCGACCACCAGCAGGTTGCCGGCGAAGGTGCTCGACAGGGCGAGCAGGGCGCCGTCCCGATGGGAGGCGGCCGGGAGCAGCAGCATGATCGCCGGCACGTTGGAGACGAGGTTGCTGAGGACGAACGTCGCGCCGTAGAGTACCGCCGGGTGCTGCAGGTCGACGCCGTGTGCCGCCAGCGTGGCAACCGCCTGCTGCGGCAGACCGGTCCGTTCGAGCGCGTCGTTGACGATGAACAGGCCGATGAACAACACCAGAACCTGCCAGTCGACGAGACCGAGCATGTCGCGCGAGTGCAGCTTGCGCGACAGCAGCAGGATCCCAGCCCCACCGAGCGCAAGGATTTCCCGCGGCCGGTCGGAAGCGAGAAAAAGTCCGAAGAGGGTTGCGGCGACGGCGAGCCCCTTGGCCGCCTGCCACGGATCGAGAAAGCCGCCTCGGTCGCCCGCCGGCCCCTCGGCAGCCGGGTGTGCCTGCGCCGCCGCAAGGTCCCAACGACCCTGCCAGATTCGCGCAATCACCAGCCAGATCACGCCGATGCCCGCCAGCACCGGAACCGCGGCGGTCTTCAGATAGCCGGAAAAGGACAGGCCCAGCGCGCCGCCCAGGAGCATGTTCTGTGGATTGCCGATCAGGGTCGCCGCCGAGCCGATGTTGGCGGCGCAGGCGACCGCCAGCAGGAACGGTACCGGATCCAGGCGCCGTCGCTCGCAGATTTCGATCCATACCGGTGCAACGGCGAGGCAGACCACGTCGTTGCTGAAGACCGCCGCAAGCCCGGACACCGCGACGACCAGTGCAGCCAGCAGGGCGTGCGGACCGGCGTTCATGCCGCCGATCCGGTTGGCGATCCAGGCGTAGAACCCGCCCAGCCGCAATTGCGCCGCGATGACCATGAACGAAAAAAGCAGCAGCAGCGTCGGAACGTGGATCGCGTGACCCGCCTGATCGAGGGAGATGGCGCCGGATGCCAGCAGGCCGATCGCGCCCAGCAGGGCGATGCCGGCGCGGTCCAGTTGCAGGAAGGGCAGGCCGCCTGCCAGCATGCCGATGTAGACCAGGATGAAAATGGTCGCGGTGGGTTCCATTGCCGGGCCGTTTCAGAACGGATAGTTGATTCCGGTGAAGACGGCGGGGCCTTCGCTGCCCACGCCGATGTCGACGTAGCCGACGATGAACGGCGGCGCGATGAGCCGGAATCCCATCCCGCCTGCGGCGTGGAGGTGGGCGAACGGGTCTCCGGCCATGGCGGAGAATACCTTGCCGGTGTCCAGGAAGGGCGCGAGTTCGAACTGGATGTTGGAATCCATCATGTGCAGGTCGGCGACCCGGTCGCGCAGTTCGATGCTCGCCGCCATGCTGTTGCGGCCGACGAACCGGTCGTAGCCGTAGCCGCGCAGCGGCTGCGTCTCGCCGATGATGCTGCGATCGCCGCCCAGCGACGACAGATCCCAGAACGGCGCGCCTTGATAGGTCGGCATGTAGCGCAGTGCGCCATGCGCGACCAGGGTGAGCCGCTTGCCGAACGGCTGGAATTTCGTGGCGTCGAACCCGATCGCCGTGTAGGCCACGCCGCTGTCGAGCACGTGCGTCGAGGCGCCGGCGAATGCCGCGAGGCGGACTCCCTGGTGCGGCATTTCCACCGAATCGCGGCTGTCATAGGTCACCGTCAGCCGCTGATGGAATTCGCGCGTGTAGCCGAGGCCGTTCAGATTGGGGTATAGCGTGGCGGTGTAGGGCAGGCCGGGCAGCGCGCCTTGTTCGATGGTGACGGTGCTGAAGCGCGCGAGGTACGCGATCTGCATTCGATGCGAGAGATTGCGCTCGGCGGTGGCTTCCAGGCGCCCCTGGCTGTCGATGTAATTGCTTTGCCCCTTGAGGGTCGAGGAATTGCCCAGGCCATAGAAGATCCCGGTACCGCTGCGGTCGTACATCGCGTGCAGGGTCCAGGACCAGGGCGTGTTCCGCAGCAGGCCGTGGTCCCACTCGGCGTCGAAGGTCCGCTGCACGCGCTGCTCCGTGCCGGCGATCACCGACCACTGTTCGTCGGCGGATGGGTATCGGAACAGACGGAACGTCGCGCCCCAGCCGAAGTAGGAGCTGTGATAGATGTCGGGCGCAAGGATCTGGTCGATCTCCCCGTTCGCCGTTTCCTTCAGGACCACCGGGATCAGTCCCACGTCGACCCCCGAATAGGGCGCGGTGGAAACCTCGGGTACCGGGATGAACGGCAGCGTGCGCAGCGAAGACAGGGCCGAATCGACGAAGTTCCCTGTCGATGACGATTGCGAGGTCGACGGCGCGGTGGGCGCAACGGGATCGGATGCTGCGGACGCGGCCGCGCCCGCCCACGGCAGGGCGCCGGCCAGCGCGAAGAGAAGCAGCAGGAGCGGAAGTGGTCGCACGGTACAGGCAGCGTGGCGCGCAGTGTAGTCCGCCTCTTCGATCTGCGGCATGGGCGGGCGCGCGCAGCAGGATCGACGGCGATCGTTTTGCAATTTTACGTGTGATTATGCATCGTTAATTTTTGCGCTAAGCGTCTGATTAGTTTTTATTAATTATGCTGAGATAACGGCGGCGTCACTGCACCGTAACGTTCGAGAACCAGAATTCGCGCCGTCGTACCCATGAATGCGCGCGTTGGACCGATGGCGCTTGCCGCTGCCGGTCCCAGTGAAAACAACACAAACCACTTACTGGATTCTCGAAATGACCCGTCCGTCCTCGTTCCGTCTTCGCATGCTCGCGAAGGTCGTGCTCGGCCTGTTCGCGGCGCAGGCCGCGCCGTGGGCCATGGCCTACAACCTCGGTTCCGTCAGCGCGGAAGGCAGCGGCGCGCCCCTGCCCACGCAGGGCCCGGCGACGCAGGAATCGCCGACCCAGGCTTCGCTGACCGCCACCGAGCCGCAGACCATCATCAGTCAGCAGTACATCTCCAACAATCTGAGTCCGGCCGCGGACTACAACGACATCGCCGCGATCGCGCCGAGCGTATGGAACGTCAGCCCGAACGGCGCCGGTGCCGGCGATGCGCCCGCGGTGACGATGCGGTCCTTCCAGGACGGCCAGTACAACGTGACGTTCGACGGCATCCCGTTCTATGACGGCGCCGACTTCACCCACCACGTCACGGCCTACTTCATGGCGTTCGACACCAAGGACATGGTGATCGATCGCGGCCCGGGCGGCGCGGCGATGCTCGGCCAGGCCACTTACGGCGGCACCATGATGATGCACTCGAAGGATCCGGAGGGTACGCATGGTGTCACCGCGTATGCCGGGTACGGCAGTTTTGCGACCAAACAGGTCGGGGTGCGCTACGACACCGGCATGCTGCAGAACTACGGCGACCTCAGCGCGTTCATCAGCTACAAGCACATGGACAGCCAGGGCTTCCTGACCAACAACCCGGCCAGCCGCGACAACGTGTTCATGAAGTTCATCAAGCCGCTGTCCGGCGACTCGGCGCTGATCTTCGTGTCGATGTTGAACCGCTCGCGCCAGAACCTCTCTCCCGGCGCGCTGCTGGGACCGGGCGCCGTCGGGGTGACGGGCTCCGTACCCAACAGCATGGCGCAGAACGGGTACAACTACGGCTACAACAACAATCCGGGAAGCCAGTCGTATTGGGGCTACAACTCGGATCAGTTCAAGACCGACTTCGAATACCTCGGCTATCAGAGCCGCAGCGGCAACTGGCAGTTCGACAACAAGGTCTACACGTACTCGTATCGTCATGATGCGTCGATCACCAACAACCCGAACGGCGCAACTGCGGCGTTTACCGACGGCAGCATCGGCGGCCTTGGGGTCGACGCCAACGGAGCGCCGTTGGCCGGCGCTACCGATGTCGGCGGCCAGTATCAGCTGACGCACTATCGGTCGGTCGGCGACGTCATGCGGTTCACGCGCTCCTACGGGTTGAACGACCTGAAGTTCGGCCTGTGGCTCGACCATCAGGTCCACAATTCGACCGGTCAGGTGGTCGACTTCACCAACCCCGGCGCCGCTCCCAGCGGGCTGCTCCTGCAGGCGGAGAACAGCACGACGACCACGATCCAGCCCTACGCGGAATTCGTCTGGCGTCCGACGGACAAGTGGGCGATCACGCCCGGCCTCAAGTACAACTCGTTCACCCGGAAGTACGTGGGCGGCGCCCTGCCCGCCGATCCTGGTGCCGGCGTCACCGCAACCCCCAGCTTCGCAGCCAACAAGACCTGGGGTGCGATGCTGCCGAACTTCGACGCCCATTACTACCTGAACGACCAGACCGCGTTCTACGGCCAGTTCGCCGAAGGCCTGCTGGCGCCGACCTGGGCGGCGTTCACCCACAACAGCACCGCCGCAGGGGCGCTGGCTTCGGCCGGATCGGATGCCGCCCAGAAGACCAAGAACTACCAGATCGGTGCGACGTGGAAGACGCCCGACATCACCCTGGCCGGCGATCTGTACTACATCACCAACTCGAACTTCCTGAACCGGTATAGCGCCGGCGCGTATTCGGTGTTCCAGGACCTCGGTACGGCGACCTTCAAGGGGATCGAAGGCGAGGCCAGCTATTACATCGGCCACGGCTTCGACGTGTTCGCCAACGCCTCGGTCAACGATTCCGCCTCGCCCAACGGCGTGGTGCAGATGGCCCCGCAGAACACGGCGGCGGCCGGGCTGACCTACGCGATGGGGCCGTACTACGCCTCGCTGACGACCAAGAAGATCGGCGGCCGCTATGCCGGACAGGATGCGGCCGGGAACCCGGTTCACTTCGGCAGCTACGCCGTGACGGATCTGGCGATGGCCTACAGCTTCACGCAGAAGACCAAGGTCGACGTCCAGGTTGGCAACCTCTTCAATCGCCAGGAGCCGATCATGTCGGTGGCCAACGGCATCGCCAACAACAACCCGCTGTTCTACAACATCCTCGGGCGCAATGTGAACGTGACGGTGACCACCTCGTTCTTCTGATCACCGCTAGGAAGTGCCGGAGTCGGGACGGTTGCGGCCGCCCCGACTCCCTTGGACCCCTCTCCCTTTGGCAGAGGGGAATTGCTTTATGGGAACCAGGCCGCGGCGCTCCGCCTCGACCGGTTTTTTGACGGATGGAAAGATCATGAATCTTGCAAGCCTGCAGCATGTCGCGGAAACCTCCGGGGGAATCCTCTACCTGATGGTGCTCCTGCTCTTCATCGCCCTCGTGGTCATCATCGAGAAGTTCTGGAGTCTCTCGCGCATGATCGGGGAAGGTGCCGACTGGATTCGCGAACTCAAGAAGCGATCGTCGCTCGACGACGATCATCTCCGGGGCATGGTCGAGAAGAACAAGCTCAGCCTTTTCGCCCGCGTCAGTGCCGTGGCGCTCGAGCATGACATCCAGGACACGCTGGAACACTTTTCGTCCTGTCTGGACGAGGCGGTGATGGAGCAGTTGCCGGAGGCGGAAAAGCGCTTGTGGGTTCTCGACACCATCGTCACGCTGGCGCCGCTGCTCGGTCTGCTGGGCACCATCATCGGC
Source organism: Pseudomonadota bacterium (assembly GCA_021838715.1). GTDB lineage: Bacteria > Pseudomonadota > Gammaproteobacteria > Burkholderiales > Burkholderiaceae_F > GJ-E10. The sequence continues at coordinate 11,642 of JAKCCX010000024.1, forward strand.
ATGTTCAACACCTTCCAGGCCCTTGCGCATCCCGACAATTCGACCCAGCAGGTCACGGGCGGGGTCGGCGAAGCGCTGGTATCGACCGCGGCCGGACTGTTCATCGCCATTCTCGGCCTGGTGGCGTTCAACGCCCTGAGCCAGCGCGTCCAGCGGATCATGCACAAGCTGGAACTGGTCAAGCTCATCCTCACCAATCGCATGTATTCCCACTATCGCAAGGATTCCGGGGACCGCGCCGCTGTTCGCACCGGTGTCCGCGCCGCTGCCCAATAACGCCGGTGACGCACCATGAGAGCAAGATACCAACCGAAAAAAGCGCGGATCGAGATCATTCCGATGATCGACATCATGTTCTTCCTGCTGGTCTTCTTCGTGATGATCACGCTGCACATGATTCCGTCGTCGGGCATTCCGTCCCGCCTGCCGGGCAGCACCACGGCGCAACCCCTGCACAAACCCGACCTGACGCTGGCGATCGACAAGGAGGGCGTCATCCATGAGGGTTCGCAGACCTTTACGCCGGAGACGCTGACCAGCATGTTGTCGGCGCTCCCCGACCATGCGCAGGCGCAGGTCACGATCTCGGGCGATCGCGACGTGTCCCTGCAGACCCTGATTCGCGTGATGGACGCCTGCCGCGCTGCGGGCGTGACCAAGATCGGCCTGGCGGCGCGGCACCAGGCCGGGGGAACGGAGGGATCATGAGCGCCACGTTGGCATTGCACTCTGCAGCGGACTCGGACCCTGGCGATCGCAGTCGCTGGGGAATTTCGGTCCTGTCGGCCGCCGCAATCGAGGGTGGCCTGCTTCTGGCCCTGGCCTGGGTTGCACTGCATCCGGATCAGCCCCCGCCGCCCCCGCCGCCGATGGCGATCCAGCTGGTGGCGCCGCAGCCGGTGCCGGCGCCGCCGCAGCCGCAGGTCAAGACCCCGCCGCCTCCCCCGAAGCCGGTGCCGGTTCATCGGGTCCAGCATGTGCACGTCCCCATGCATCACTCGGAGGTGGCGCATGTCGTTCATCGCCAGCCGCCCCCGCCGCCCAAGCCGCAGGTCGTCCCGCATCCCACGCCCGTGAAGCCGGTGGCCGCCCCGGCCCACGCGGCTCCGGTGGCGCGGGTCGCGCCGAGGACGGCGCCGCTCGCCCCTGCCGTGATCCGCATGAGCGATCTGCCGCCCAGCTTCATCGGCGCGGTGCGCGATGCGGTGCAGGGAGCGGCGCAGTATCCGGCGGCGGCGGCGCTGGAAACCGCCGCGGGCACGGCGCATGTGGAATTCCTGTTCCGCGATGGCAAGGTCTCGGCGGCGCACATCGTGCAGTCGACCGGGAACGGCTTCCTCGATCAGGCGGCGGTTCAGGCGGTGCTGCGGGCGCACTATCCGAGCACGCCCGCCAACTTCGCTGGCAAAGTGCTGGATTTCACGGTCGACGTGATCTTCACCGAGCCGCAATCCAATCTCGACGAATGACCATGGATCGCTTTTCTTCCGGCGCATCCTATTCCCCGGCGAGGCGGTGGCTGCACTGGGGAATGGCCGCGTTCTTCATCGCCGTGCTGTGTGCGGTGGAATTCAAGGATTCCCTGCCGAAGGGGCATCTGCGGCATCTGGCGGTGCTGATCCATACGCAACTCGGGATTGTGATTCTGCTGCTGGCGTTCCCGCGCATCGCGTTGCGGATCCGCGCCGCCGGAGGTGGCGGAGAAACGGCGCGGCAGGCCTGGCAGGAGCGGGCCGCAACGGCCGTGCACGGTCTGTTTTACATCGTGATGGTGGCGATGCCGGTTCTGGGGATTCTCGCCATCCAGACCCGGGAGCACGACGTCCGCTTTCTCGGCATGCTGTTGCCCAACTATTTCGATGACGACGCCTGGCTGCCGTATGCCTTGCCGATCAAGACCGTGCACGAATTCATCGGGGATGCGGTGATCGGCCTGATTGGGGTCCATTGGGGTGCCGTGCTTTGGCACCAGTTCATTCAGCGCGACGACATCCTGGCGCGGATGCGCGTCGGAAATTGATCATTCAAAAGGAGAGTACTGTGAAAAAAGGGATTTCCCTGGCGATTCTTGCCCTGAGCACGGCCACTGCGGCGCATGCGCGGCCGATGGTGCTCGACGGCCTCGAGTACCTGCCCGAGGCGAAGATCTCGGTGGCGCAGGCGCAGTCGATCGCGAAGAAGGCGTTCCCCGGCGTGATCGTCGAGCAGGCGCTCGAGAAAAAGCCGGGCGGCAGCGGACTGCGCTATTCATTCGACGTCGAGAGCCACCACATCACCCACGAAATCGCCATCGACGCCAAGACCGGCGCGGTGCTCCAGAACGTCCGGGAGACGGCGAGCGACGACGACGGCGGGGAGTGACCGGCGGCGGCCGGCACCGATCTGATGGAGTGCGCAGGCGGGCGGCGGCTGCCCTCGGCCGGGGCCACCTACGCGGTGGCCGCCCCTGCGGGGCGACTGCGCTGCGCTGCGCAGTCCGCGGGCGCACGGCCGAACTCGCGCAGCGTCCTGCCGACGCCGCGCTCAAACATGCGGCCGTAAGTCAGAAGTGGAGGCGCGCGGTCGCGCGCCGCCCTTCCCCCATCCAATGCGCACGGATGACACTCCCCAAGAGAACGCCAAGCGCTGCCTTTCCTGCGCCGCATCATCGATCGGCAGACGTTGCGCCGTAGATCCTGCAGAAGATGATCCGCACCAATCCGCACCAATCCGTATTTCCGTTCCAAGCAAAACGAAGCACTAGCGCCCGTAGCGCCCGGTGAACGATGCGGAGCCGATCGCGTTGGCGTGGATCATGTACCCGGTGAGCGCCGGGCTTGCATCCGCCGGCAGATCCAGTTTGGGCACCTTGAGCGCATACACGGTGAAGATGTAGTGATGCGGCCGATCCCCGACCGGCGGGCAAGGCCCGCCGTATGCGCGGGTGCCGTAGTCGTTGCGGATCTGCCGTGCTCCTGCCGGCAGCGCGTGCCGCGCCGGATTGCCCGCTCCCGCGGCCAGCGCATGGACCGTTGCCGGGATGTTGACGACCACCCAGTGCCACCAGCCCGAACCCGTTGGCGCGTCGGGGTCATAGACGGTGAGCGCGTAGCTGCGGGTGCCGGCCGGCGCGCCGCGCCAGGAGAGCGCGGGCGAATGATTTCCGCCGGTGCACCCGAACCCTTGGAACACCTGCTCGGCGGAAATCGTGCCGCCGGCGCGGATCGACGGGCTGGCGAGTTCGAATGCGCCCGCCGGGGCCGCGGCGCAGCAGGTTGCGAGGGCGATTGCAGAAATTGCAGAACGGGACAAGATCATCGGTATCTCCAATTCATAAATCCTGGTTATGTGTATGGAAACTATATATAATTTTACTTATGTCTTCCAACCAAGAAAAATTGCCGGGTTCTTGCAGCAGTCGACCCATTTTTCCACGGAGGCAATGAGATGAGCGTCAAGACATACAAGGCTGGCGTCAAGGAATACCGCGGCACCTACTGGGAGCCGCACTATCAGGTCAAGGATACGGACATTCTGGCCTGCTTCAAGATCACTCCGCAACCGGGCGTTGACCGGGAAGAAGCCGCCGCTGCCGTCGCCGCCGAGTCGTCCACCGGGACGTGGACGACGGTCTGGACCGACCTGCTGACCGACCTCGACTACTACAAGGGGCGCGCCTACGCCATCGAGGACGTTCCGGGCGACGACACCTGTTTCTACGCCTTCGTGGCCTACCCGATCGACCTGTTCGAAGAGGGCTCGGTGGTCAACGTCTTCACGTCCCTGGTGGGCAACGTGTTCGGCTTCAAGGCGATCCGCGCGCTGCGTCTCGAGGACGTGCGCTTCCCCATCGCCTACGTGAAGACCTGCGGCGGCCCCCCCCACGGCATCCAGGTCGAGCGCGACGTGATGAACAAGTACGGCCGTCCGATGCTGGGCTGCACGATCAAGCCGAAGCTGGGCTTGTCGGCGAAGAACTACGGCCGGGCGGTGTACGAGTGCCTGCGCGGCGGTCTCGACTTCACGAAGGACGACGAGAACGTCAACAGCCAGCCGTTCATGCGCTGGAAGCAGCGCTTCGACTTCGTCATGGAAGCGATCGAAAAGGCCGAGCGCGAAACCGGCGAGCGCAAGGGCCACTACCTCAACGTGACGGCGCCGACGCCCGAAGAAATGTACAAGCGGGCCGAATACGCGCGCGAAATCGGCGCCCCGATCATCATGCACGACTTCCTGACCGGCGGCTTCTGCGCCAATACCGGCCTGGCCAACTGGTGCCGTGACAACGGCGTGCTGCTGCACATCCACCGCGCCATGCACGCGGTGCTCGACCGCAACCCCCACCACGGCATCCACTTCCGCGTCCTGGCGAAGGCGCTGCGCCTGTCGGGCGGCGACCACCTGCACTCCGGAACCGTGGTCGGCAAGCTGGAAGGCGATCGCGAGGCGACTCTCGGCTGGATCGACATCATGCGCGACGACTTCGTCAAGGAAGACCGCTCGCGCGGCATCTTCTTCGACCAGGACTGGGGCTCGATGCCCGGCGTGCTGCCGGTGGCGTCCGGCGGGATTCATGTCTGGCACATGCCCGCCCTGGTCGCGATCTTCGGTGACGACTCGGTGCTGCAGTTCGGCGGCGGCACGCTCGGCCACCCCTGGGGCAACGCCGCCGGCGCGGCGGCCAACCGCGTGGCCCTCGAGGCCTGCGTCGAAGCGCGCAACCGCGGCGTGGCGGTCGAGAAGGAAGGCAAGGCCATCCTGACCGAGGCCGCGAAGTCGAGCCCCGAACTGAAGATCGCCATGGAAACGTGGAAGGAAATCAAGTTCGAATTCGACACCGTCGACAAGCTCGACATCGCGCACAAGTAAGTCGTCGCCACGAACCATTCGCTCTCCCGGGAGACGGGCGCGCAGCCACGCCGTGGCGCGGCGCCCGCCCCGGACCGAACCGCATAGAAAGGAAGCACAATGTCTGAAGTTATGGATTACAAGTCGCGCCTCAGCGACCCGGCCAGCCGCAAGTTCGAGACCTTCTCCTATCTGCCGGCGATGGATCCGGCGACGATCCGCAAGCAGGTCGAGTACATCGTCAAGAAGGGTTGGAACCCGGCGATCGAGCACACCGAGCCGGAGAACCTGATGGATTCGTACTGGTACATGTGGAAGCTGCCGATGTTCGGCGAAACCGACGTCGACAAGGTTCTGGCCGAGGCGGAAGCCTGCAAGAAGGCCAACCCCAACAACCACGTGCGCCTCGTCGGCTACGACAATTTCAAGCAGTCGCAGGGCGCCGCGATGGTGATCTACCGCGGCAAGACGGTCTGATCCGAACGTCGTGATCCGAGGGGCGGCCACCGCCGCCCCTCCCGTGACGCCGTTCCCATCCCCTCCGGAAGCACGTTATGTCCAACATCATCGACCAGTATCACATCGCAACGGAACCCTATTACCACCCGGTCGCCGACGAGGTCGACCTGTTCGAAGCGGCATACTCGGCGCGCATGCCCATGATGCTCAAGGGCCCGACCGGCTGCGGCAAGACGCGCTTCGTCGAATACATGGCCTGGAAGCTGCGCAAGCCGCTGATCACGGTCGCCTGCAACGAGGACATGACCGCTTCCGACCTGGTCGGCCGCTTCCTGCTTTCCGCCGAAGGGACGCAGTGGCAGGACGGCCCGCTCGCGATCGCGGCCCGCCACGGCGCCATCTGCTACCTCGACGAGGTGGTCGAGGCGCGGCAGGACACCACGGTGGTCATCCACCCGCTGACCGACAACCGGCGCGTGCTTCCCCTCGAGAAGAAGGGGGAACTGGTGCGGGCCCATCCCGATTTCCAGATCGTCATTTCGTACAACCCGGGCTACCAGTCGCTGATGAAGGACCTCAAGCAGTCGACGAAGCAGCGGTTCGGCGCGCTCGATTTCACCTACCCGCAGCATGACGTCGAGACCGAGATCGTCGCGCACGAAACCGGGGTCGATGCCGGCATTGCGGGCAAGCTCGTCTCGATCGCCGAGCGGTCGCGCAATCTCAAAGGGCACGGCCTCGACGAAGGCCTGTCGACCCGGATGCTGATCTACGCGGGAAGCCTGATCGCCAAGGGCGTCTCGCCCCAGGCCGCGTGCCGCGTGGCGCTGGTGCGCCCGATCACCGATGATCCGGACATGCGCGACGCGCTCGACGCCGCGGTGACGACCTTCTTCTGATGGCGCGGCAGGAGGCCCCGTGGCGATCCATCTCGACGACTATGCGGAACTGCTCGCGGATCTGAGCCCGCAATTGCGTGAATCGCTGGATGCCGGGTGGCATGCGGCGACCCGGGTGCTTTCGCCCCGCGGCCTCGACAACTATCTCAAGGGCGTGTCCGCCCTGCGCGGATTGGGCCGGGGCGATGCGCTCGTCGAAACCTGGATCGAGGATGCGCCGCGCGTGGCCAAGGAGGTCGGCGAAGACGTGGTCGCCGACCTCGCGACCACGGCGCTGACGCTGGCGTCGAAGACTTCGGGCGCGGTGATCGAACTGCTGCTCGCCACGGCGCCGACCGCGGCGAACCGCCTGGGCGACGCGGAGCTTTTCCGCAACTATCTGCAGTTCATCAACACCCTGATCGCCCAGGCGCCGCGCGGCGTGCGCCCGATGCTCGACAAGCTCGAGGTGTTGTTCCAGAGCCTCACGCTCGGCGGGCTGCGCCGTTGGGCGCTCTGGGGCGCCCACGCGCATCGCACCGATTACGAGGAGCAGATCCGCTACTTCTCCCTCGACACCAAGGAGTCGCAGGCGATCCTGCAGAAGGAACGCAAGGGCACCCTGCTGGTCGACGTGCAGCGTCGCATCAACATGTATCTGCGCGCGCTGTGGGGCCGCGATTTCTTCATGCGGCCGACGTCCGGCGATTTCGAGAGCCGCGAAGGTTTGCGGCCGTACATCGAGGACTACCTGCTGCACCTCCCGGATGCGTTCGACGACTTCGCCCCCGGCGAGGGCGAGGCGGTGTCCGGCCTGGAGCTCTATCGCGCCGCCGCGGCGCACTGCGCGGCCCATGTCGTCGAGACGCGGCAACCGATTTCGGCCGAGGCGCTCAACCCGCTGCAGATGGCCGTGATCGCCATCATCGAAGACGCGCGCGTGGAGACCCTGGCGATCCGGCGCTTTCCGGGATTGCGCCAGCTCTGGTCGCGCCTGCATACGGCGACGCCGGCAATGAACACCACCGCGGGCGACTATTTCGACCGGCTGGCGCGCGCGCTGCTCGACGACGGCTATGCCGATGACGATCCGTGGGTCGCGGAGGGCCGGACGCTGTTCCGGCAGCATGCCGACCGGCTCGGCGACAACCGGATCTCGTGGGACATCGGTGTGCAGCTCGCCCACCGCTTCACGGAGAAGCGCCTGCCGTTCCATCCCCGTACCGACCTGCTCCGCGCTCCGTACCGGGACGACAACCGCTATTTCTGGGAGTTCGAGGAGTTCGATTTCGACAAGGCCGCCGAGGCCGGCTACGAAACCGTCGAGCAGGTGCGCAAGTACGTCAATGTCATGGAAATGGCCAACGAGATCGACGTCGAGACGGCCGGCGATGACGCGCAGGAAATCTGGGTCCTGGCGACGGAACTGTTTCCATACGAGGACGACGGCAAGTCGTTCAACGAACGCGAGGGCAAGGAGCCGGTATCCGAGCCGTACCACTACGCCGAGTGGGACTATCAGATCCAGCTCGAACGCCCGGCGTGGACGACGGTGCTGGAAAAGCGGGCCAAATCCGGAGATCTCGCGGTCATCGATGCGATCGTCGCCCGCTACAAGCGCGAAATCCACCGCATGAAGTTCCTCCTGGACGCGATGCAGCCGCAAGGCGTCCAGCGGATCCGCAAGCTCGAGGACGGCGACGAGATCGATCTCAATGCCGCGGTGTCCGGGTTCATCGACATCCGCCAGGGGTCGCAGCCCGACCCGCGCATCATGATGCGCTCGATCCGGAACACGCGCGACATCTCGATCCTGGTGCTGCTCGATCTTTCCGAGTCGACCAACGAGACGGTGCACGGACAGGAGCACTCGGTTCTCGAACTGACGCGCCAGGCGTGCGTGCTGCTGTCCGATGCGATCGCCAAGGTCGGCGATCCGTTCGCGATCCACGGCTTTTGCTCCGACAGCCGGCACAACGTCGACTACTTCCGGTTCAAGGATTTCGATCAGGCCTGGGACGAGGTCCCGAAGGCGCGCATCGCCGGCATGACCGGGCAGCTTTCGACCCGCATGGGATCGGCGATCCGCCACGCCAGCCACCACCTGAAAGCGCAGCGATCCGTGAAGAAGCTGCTGCTGGTCGTCACCGACGGCGAGCCGGCGGACGTGGATGTCCGGGATCCGCAGTATCTGCGGTTCGACGCGAAGAAGGCGGTGGAAGAGGCCGCCGCGCAGGGCATCATGCCCTTCTGCCTGAGTCTCGATCCGCGGGCCGACGAGTATGTCAGCCGCATCTTCGGCGCCCGGAACTACATGGTGCTGGATCACGTGCAACGGCTTCCCGAGCGGCTGCCGCAGCTCTATGCCGGACTGACCCGGTAGGTCGGCGGCGCCCAGTCCCGCGCTACGACCGCGGGCCGCCGAGCACCGCCGGCGAGACCCGCGCAACCCTCCACAGGAACCCCAGCGCGACGCCGCCGCTTGCCGCGCATGCGGCGAAGAACGCCGGGTAGCCGACGGCATCGACGGCCACGCCCGAGAACCCGGCAAGGAACTTCGGCAGCAGCAGGGTCAACGAGGACAGCGCCGCGTATTGCGTGGCCGAGTACTCGGAACGGGTCAGCGCCGACAGGAAGGCGATGAACACCGTACCGGCGATGCCTTCGGCGAAGTTGTCGGTGGAAACCGCCAGCACCAGCACGGTGAGATCCGCGCCGCGCGTTGCGAGCCATGCGTAGAGCAGGATCGAGGCGGACGAAAAGGCGGCCGCGATCCACATCATGCGGGCGATGCCATGGCGCGCCGTCATGGCTCCGCCGACGAAGCCGCCGAGGATCGCCATTGCCAGTCCGTAGATCTTGGAGACCGCCGCGACCTGGTCCTTGGTGAAGCCGATGTCGTGGTAGAACGGGTTGGCCATGACCCCCATGACGATGTTGGCGAGGCGATAGGTCGCGACGAGGCCAAGCAGCGCCAGGGCGTGGCGACGGTAGCGGTGCGCGAGGTCCGCGAATGGCGCCAGGATTCCGGGGGGAATCGCGCCGTCCAGCCGCGGCGAGGGCTTCGCGTGGTACGGCGTGGCCAGCACGGCCAGCATGCCGGCGCTCATCGAGGCGGCCATCACGCCATATGCCGCCCCCCAGGCGCCGGGATGGTATCCGCCGGCGGTCGGCGCGGCGCGGGCGGCGAGCCAGAGCGCACCGGCACCGGCCCAGATCATGCCGATGCGGTATCCGGTCTGGTAGGCGGCGGCGAGCGCCCCCTGCAGTTCCGGCGGCGCCGATTCGATGCGATAGGCGTCGAGCGAGATGTCCTGCGTGGCGCCGGCGAAGGCGGTGAACAAGGCGCTGGCCGCAAGCAGCGGGAGCTGGGTTTGCGCGTCGAGCCGCGCCATGCACAGCAGCCCGCCGGCGACGGCGCACTGTGCCGCGAGCAGCCACGCGCGCCGGTGTCCGAGCCATGTGCCGAGGAAGGGAATGTCGAACCGGTCGACGAACGGCGCCCAGGCCCATTTGAACGCATAGACCAGCGCAACCCAACTCAGGAATCCGATCGTGGCGCGGTCGACGCCGGCCTCGCGCAGCCGGAAGGAAAGTGTTCCGTAGATGAGCAGCAACGGCAGTCCGGCGGCGAAGCCGAGCACCAGCATGCGCAGGACCCGGGGGTCGCGATAGACCCGCCATGCGGATGCCGGGTTGCCGTTCAAGGACGCTCCTTCGTGGGGTGTCGCGGCATGCGGCCGCGCGCATCGCGATTGCCGGGCGGCAACCCCCGCGCGCGAGACGCATGGTGCCGGGTGGGAAACCGCGCGGCCGCCAGCATACCGCCCCCATTCCGTGGCACGGCCGGTGGGCGCGGCGGAATTCCGCCGGAATCCCGCGGCACCGGTGCCGCCGCCGACCTCTGCCGCGTCCCGCGATGGCGTCGGTCGAGAGACTCCCCCGTCAGGACAGGGCCGGAGCCGCCTGGAGGTCCATCGCGGCCCACGCCCGGGCCGCCCCGGCGGCTTGCCGCGCATCGAGCCCCGACAGCTTGAACATCGCTACCGTACGGGCAAGCTCGTCGGCCTGCTTGCGCAGGCTGTCCGCGGCGGCCGCGGACTCCTCGACGAGCGCCGCATTCTGTTGCGTCGCATGATCCATCTGCGTCACCGCGCTATTGATCTGGGCGATCCCGGTGCTTTGTTCCATCACCGAGCCGGTGATCTCCCCGATCAGATCGGTAATCTGCGTCACCTGCCGGACGATTTCCCCCATCGAGGATCCCGCGTCGGCAACCAGCTTCGACCCTGCCTCGATCTTCTGGGCGCTGCTCTGGATCATCTGTTTGATTTCATGGGCGGCCTGCGCGCTGCGCTGCGCGAGATTCCGCACTTCGCCGGCGACGACGGCGAAGCCGCGCCCTTGTTCGCCGGCGCGCGCCGCCTCCACCGAAGCGTTCAAGGCCAGAATGTTGGTCTGGAACGCGATGCCGTCGATCACGTTGATGATCTCGGTCATCCGTCCGCCCGCCGCTGCGATTTCTCCCATCGTCCGAACGACCTTGTCGACGACCACGCCGCCGCCGACGGCGGCGTCCCGTGCCGACCCGGCAAGTTGATTCGCCTGCTGCGCCCGCTCGGAGCTTTGCTGGATGGTGCTTGCCAGCTCCTTCATCGAGGCCGCGGTCTCTTCGAGTGAAGACGCCTGCTCCTCGGTGCGGCTCGACAGGTCGAGGTTGCCCGCGGCGATCTGGCCGCTGGCCGTCGATACCGAGTCGACGCCGGTCCGGACGTCGCGCACGATCTTGACCAGGCCCTCGGTCATCGTTCCCAGGGCGGCCAGGAGCTTCCCGACCTCATCGGCGCTGGTTGGCCCGGAAACCCGCACCGTCAAGTCGCCGGATGCGACCGCCCCGGCGATTTTTGCCGCTTCCGCGATCGGACCGGTGATCGAACGGGTCGCGAGCAACGCCAGCAGCGAGGCAAGGACCAGTCCGACCGTCCCCATCGCAAGCATCAGCGTCTTGTCGAAGTCGTAATTCGCCTCCGCCTTGTCGCCCGTGGACCTCGCGAGGTGGACCAGGAAATCCGAATACGCGTTGATCGCGGTGAAGTAGCGCGACTGCCGGTCGTCGAACGTCGAGTTCAGATAGGCCAGCGCCTGCTCCCGCTTCCCCGATGCGATGAGGGCCATCAGGGCCTTCTGGCTTTCGACGTACGGGCGGCGAGCGCTCTGCACCACCTCCGCCAGGTCCTTTCCGCGGCCGGTCAGCGCGCGCTGCACGATCTCGCCCAGAATGCGGCTGATTGCGGTGCGATCACGTTCGATGGTCTCGCTCTGCATGCGGATCCGGGCGGGGTCGGTTTCAAGCAGGATTCCCTGTACCGAGCGGGTGATCTCGGCGGCCCGATCCTTCATTTTGCCGAGCGCGATCAGCTGCGCCACGCGATGTTGCGCGAGAAGCTGGGTGTCGCGGCTCATCGCGGCCATGCCGCCGATGCCGATGGCGATGACCGAAGCCATCAGGACCAATACGATTGCGAAAGCGGCCCCGAGACGGGTGCCCACTTTGCGGTTCATCATGAATGTCATTCCGGACTCCGGGAATCGCTGTTGAGGAGCGGATCACCGCGCGGTCCCGCGCGCAGTCGCGCGCTCACCCCGATATTCCGCAGCGATGATTTTCCGGTGACGTCGAACGAGCCTATCCCGGCATTAAGCGGTCGGAACGCTTCCAATTCTCATTTTTCGGTCGCGACCGCCGGCCGGTCGCGGCGGTCGCCCAAAAAAACGGCGGACCGAATGGTCCGCCGGGGAGATTCTTCCGGCATCGGCCGGAAGGCGCGGGGAATCCCTCCGCTTAGATCGCCTGTTCCGCCGGCGAACGGGCTCCGGGTTGGCCGCCGGATCGGGCCAGCGCACGCAGCGCCAGCGCGATTCCCGCGGCAACGACGGTCCACTCCAGTCCGGTGACGATCGTCTGGGCGCGGTAGGCGGCGTCGTCAAACGCGAGAAATGCGGCCGGCACGAGCAGCAGCGGCGTCGCCATCAGGAGGAATGAAAGGATGCCCAGGAATCCCGGTTGGATGGGCTTGGAAGTTTGCTTCGACATGGTTGACCTCGTCAGGTTGGTTTTCAAAATCGGCGTTCGCGCTTCCGTTGCGAACCGGCATGACGAGACTATGCGTGCGCGCCATGAATCATTGCTGAATCCGGCGTTCAGAAATCATTCAGTGATTGAAACTTATAGTAACGGTGCGGGGCGATCCGCCGCGAAGAGGGCGGCGCGAAGAGCGTGATGCCGCGTTTCCCGGGTGGGAGATAGAATGGGAAAATATCACACTCATAACAATTTTTTGTCATGCCGCGTTCATGGTGGACCCGCTGCGCGGTGGAGTCCCGCTCCGCGGCGTCACAGCGCGAAGTCGTAGTCGATGATCAGCGGCGCGTGGTCGCTGAAGCGTTCGTCCTTGAATATCGCGGCCTGTCGTGCGGTCGCCGCAATGCCTGCGGTGGCGATCTGGTAGTCGATGCGCCACCCGACGTTTTTCTCCCACGCGCGGCCCCGGTTGCTCCACCACGTGTACTGCTCGGGGCGCGGATCGAGCCGGCGGAAAACGTCGACCCACCCGTCCTTCTCGAAGAGGCCGGAGATCCACGCCCGCTCCTCGGGGAGGAATCCGGAATTCTTCTGGTTCGACCGCCAGTTCTTGAGGTCGATTTCCCGGTGCGCGATATTGACGTCGCCGCACAGGATGACCTCGCGGCCGCGGGCCCGCAGCGCCCGCAGATGGGGAAGAAACACATCGAGAAAGCGGAATTTCGCCGCCTGACGTTCCGGCGAACTGGATCCCGAGGGGAAATAGGCGCTGATGACCGTTGCATTGGCGAATTCCGCCTCGACGTAGCGGCCTTCGCGGTCGAACTCGGCATTGCCGAATCCGATTTGTACGCCGCGCGGGGCGGCTTTGGCGATCAGCGCAGTGCCGCTGTATCCCTTTTTTTCGGCGAAGTGGTACATCGCATGGCGGGATTCGGGCCGGAGCAGCGCCTCGGGAAGGTCCGCCTCCTGCGCCTTCACCTCCTGCAGGCAGAGGATGTCGGGGTCCGTCCGGGCGATCCAGGGCAGGAGACCTTTGGTCACCGCGGAGCGCAGGCCGTTGACGTTGCAACTGACGATTCGAAGCATGGCTTTTTTCCGGGAAGCCGTCGGTCCATGCCTTGCGGTACGCTCCGATCTGACGGCAATCAGATCGGAGGATGGAGAGCGTGCAAGAGCGGTCCGAGCGGTTTATCGAGTTCGCCCTGGGGGCGGGCGTTTTGTCCTTCGGCGAGTTCACCACCAAGAGCGGGCGCAGGACGCCGTATTTCTTCAATGCCGGCCGTTTCGACCACGGGGCCAGCCTGCGGCAGCTCGCGGGATTCTATGCGCAGACGATCCTCGCCGCGCGGGCGGAGGGCCGGATCGAATTCGACATGCTGTTCGGCCCGGCGTACAAGGGAATTGCCCTGGCCGCGGCCACCGCGATGGCCTTGGCCGAATCCGGCCTCGACGTGCCGTTTTCGTACAACCGCAAGGAGGCAAAGGATCACGGCGAAGGCGGCGTGCTCGTCGGCGCGCCCTTGCGCGGGCGGGTCCTGATCATCGACGACGTGATCACCGACGGTGCCGCGAAGCGCGAGGCGGTCGAGCTGATCCGGGCCCACGGCGCGCAGCCCGCGGGGGTGGTGATCATGCTGGACCGCAAGGAACGCATCGGGAGCGACGCGGCGCTGTCTTCGGAATCGGCGGTGCAGGCCTTCGAGCGCACGACCGGGACGCCGGTCATCTCGATTGCCGGCTTCGACGACCTGTTGCGGTTCCTGCACTCCGGTTCGGCGTTTGCACGGTCGGCGCGCGAGGTCCTGCCGGCGCTGGAGCGCTACCGGGAGCGGTATGGGGTATAGGTCCTGGCGCGCGCCCGTCGCCGCCGCGCTGTGCGCGGCGGCGGCTGCGCACGCGCAGATGTACATCTGCACGACCGGATCCGGTCAGATGTTCACCGGCGACTATATCCCGGCGGCCTGTCGCAATCACGAGATCCGGGTGCTGAATCCGGACGGTTCCGTACGCGAGATCATTCCCGCGCCGCTTACCCCGGAACAGAAGAAGGCGCAGGAAGCCGCCGACGAAGCCCGGCGAAAACAGGAGGAGGCCCGACTCCGGCGGGAGCGGAAGGATCGCGCGCTGCTCACGACCTATACCAGCGTTGGGGATATCGAAGCGGCGCGCCGGCAGACCTTGGTCGGCTTGCAGGCGACCATCCAGCGGGCCGATGCCGCGATCGCGCAATATGAGCGCGAACGCAAGCGGCTCGACGAGGACGCCGAGTTCTACCTGCATCACCCGACGCCCGCGCGCCTGCAGGAGGAGTTCCAGGATAACCGCATCCTCCTGCGCCAGCAGCGGCAGGTTCGCGATCGGGCGCAGGCGGAGATCGAGCGGGTGAACCAGCAGTTCGATGCGGACCGGCAACGCTATATCGAACTGCAGGGCGGATCGGCCGCGGCGGCGGATCCGGCCGGCTCCGCCAACGGGTACTGAAGAACTGGCGGATCCGGCGGCGGATTCCCGGTGGGCCGGACAACTCTGTTTTCCCGGAGGGCGATGACGTGTCGATCGTGGTGTTCCGTTCCCGTGCCGCTGGCGAGATCGTCATGATGGGCGATACCGCGCAGCGACTGCTCGCGCTGATCGGCAAGCCGATGGCCGAGCGCGGGGTGATCCCCGCGGATCAAATCGCGGACGCGATCGAGCGCCTGACCGGGGCGGTCGAGCAGGAAAAGAGGCTCGGCGGCACCCGGCAGGAAGAGGGCGGCACGGGGGACGGCGACCTCGCGGCCGAACCCCCCGTCGGCTTGGCGCAGCGCGCATTCCCGCTGGTTGCGATGCTGCGCGCGGCGCAGCGGTCCGGCGCCGACGTCACCTGGGGGGTGTAGGGAGGCGTTGTTCCGCTCCGATTGCGGGCGCCGCCGGAACCTCCGCGCCGCCATCGATCCGGCTTTGCCGAGCGGGCGACTTCCGCTCCGGCTGGGTGATCAGCAGCCCTGAGATCCACCCCGCGAAGATCGCTGCCACGAGCATCGGGCCGCCCCCGACGATGCCCGATACGAGCAGGGTTTCGCTGAAACAGCGCATGGCCTCTCCGTCCCCGCACCATGCCCAGGTGATGAGCGCCGATACCGAAAGCCAGCTCAGCAGCGCGATGAGGATGCCGCGGGATATCGATTCCGTGATGCGACGCACCTTCTTCTTTGCATCCTGGTAGACCAGGATGGCATAGAGCATCGCGAACAGGCCGGGCACGGCGGCGAAGATCCAGCGGTTGATGCCGGCATCCTCCGCGAACGAGCGGAGCAGGAATTCGATGGTGCCTGCCGCAAAGAGGCCGCAGACGCCGAAGATCAGACCGGCAAGGATCGAGGGAGGAGGCATGGCGGCGTGTTGTCGGGGTTCGGGACGGCGGTCCGATCGCGTGCCGCTTCCGGCGGAAGGTTCACCACTCGATCTGTTCGCCGGTGAAGTTGAGGAAACGACCATTGTGGGAACTGTTGGCGGCGGCGATCACCCGGCGCAGTGCCGCCGCGCTTTCTTCGACGCCCAGATCGGCGTTGGGGCCGCCCATGTCGGTGCGGACCCATCCGGGGTGGAGCGCCATGCAGACCACGCCGCGCGGCCCCAGTTCGACGGCGGCGCATTTGAGCACCGCATTGAGCGCCGCCTTGCTGGCGCGATACAGCCACCAGTTGGCCTCCGCCATGCTGCCGATCGACCCCATGCGGCTGGACAGCAGGGCAAGCTTGCCGTGCGTGGCGGCGAGTTTGTAGGCAAGCAGCGGGATGACCTGCATCGCAGGGTAGACGTTCGCATGCATGACGGCATCGAACTCGGCTGCGGTGGGGGCGGCAAGGCCGGTCGTGACCGGCCCGGAGACGCCGGCGGCGATGATCGCGACGTCGAGCGGTTCGTCCGCGAGCGCGGTCCACAGGATTTCCACCGCGGACGGCTGCGCGAGGTCGACCTCGATGACGCCGGCCACGCCCTCGTCGCGCAGGGCGCCCGCGTCGGCGCTCCGGCGCACCGTCGCAATCACGCGGTCACCCGCGGCGGCATATTGGCGTGCCAACTCGCGGCCGATGCCGCGGGATGCACCGAGAATCAGGCAGTTCGCCATGGCGCTTCCGGTGTCGGTTTCAGGTGTCTGGAGATTCGGCGCCCACATGGGCGGGGATTCCAGGGCCGATTATGGGCGAAATGGCGTGCGCCGTCCCGGCCGAACCACCGGCTTTGCATCCCCTGGACTGGGGGTTGCGGATATCCCGGTCGCAATCCTGGAGATCCGCGTTATATTCCCGCCCTTGGTCTGCTTGAAGAAACCTCCCCGGCGCGGGCTGCAAACCGGCGGGGGAGCGCGCGTCCGCCCGGTCCCGGCCGCGGGAGCCCGGTGCCATGTGCCATGTGCCGGACCGGGCTTCTCCCGCTCCGAGGGCGAAATTTCAAACGAGAACATCGGAGCGCATGTTTTGCCGGAACCGCGAAACGTGCCGTCTATTTTTCGTCGAGGTGTACGGATTGGTCGAGGAAGGGATCCAGAAAAACAGCGTATCGCTGTCGGGTCGGTTGGTGATGGTCGGCTTCGGCAGTGTGGGGCAGGGGGTGTTGCCGTTGATCCGGCGGCACGTCGCCGTGGATCCCCGCCGGATCACGATCATCACCGCGGATGATGCGGGGCGGGACGTTGCGCGAGCCTGCGGTGTGACCGACTTCCGGGCCGAGCCGGTGACGCAGGCCAACTATCGCGATGTGCTCGCCCCGTTGCTGCAGGCTGGGGACTTTCTGCTGAATCTCGCCGTCGATGTTTCGTCGGTCGCGCTCATCGCGTTGTGCGGGGAGCGCGGGGCGCTGTACCTGGATTCCTGCATCGAACCGTGGGCCGGTCATTACACCGATGCCAGCCGCGCTCCGGCGGAGCGGACCAACTACTGGCTGCGGGAGCAGGCGCGGGCAGCCGATCGGCGGACCGCATCGGCGCGCCCCACCGCGGTGCTCACGCACGGGGTCAACCCGGGGCTCGTTTCGCATTTTGCCAAGCAGGCGTTGCGGGATGTCGCCCGCCGGGAAGGCGAGGGCGGGCGCGAGCCGGTGTCGCGGGACGCGTGGGCGCGCCTTGCGATGCGGCTGGGGATCAAGGCCATTCATGTGGCGGAGTACGACTTCCAGGTGAGCCGCGAGCCGAAGCGCGTCGGCGAATTCGTCAATACGTGGTCGGTGGAGGCCTTCGTTGCGGAGGGCAGTCAGCCGGCGGAGCTGGGCTGGGGAACGCATGAACGCGGCCTGCCGGCGGGCGCACGCACCCATGCGGTCGGGGCGCAGGCGGCGATCTACCTCGAGCAGCCTGGCGTCGACACCCGGGTCCGCAGTTGGACGCCTCTGGGCGGGAGCTATCACGGGTATCTGATCACGCACGGCGAATCGGTGTCCCTCGCCGAATATCTCACCGTCGAAGAGGGCGGACGTGCGGTGTATCGCCCCACCGTGCATTACGCGTATCGCCCCTGCAATGATGCGATGCTGTCCATCGACGAGTTCCGCGGGCGCGGATTCGACCTGCAGCCGGGGCGGCGCGTGCTGCGCGACGAGATCGTGCAGGGCGTCGACGAACTGGGGGTGTTGCTGTGCGGCAACCGGCACGGCGTGTACTGGTATGGCTCCCGGCTCGACGTCGCCGAGGCGCGCCGGCTCGCGCCCTACAACAACGCCACGACGCTGCAGACGGCCGTCGGGGTGCTGGCGGGCATGGTATGGGCGATCGAAAATCCGGCGCGCGGCGTGGTCGACCCCGAGGAGATGGATTCCGAACGCGTCCTCGCGGTCGCGCGGCCCTATCTCGGCGAAATGGTCGGCGTGTGGGGCGACTGGACGCCGTTGCAGGGGCGGGAGCGCCTGTTCCCGGAGCGGCTGGATCGCGACGACCCGTGGCAGTTCGGGAACATCCTGGTGCGTTGACCCAGGCGGCACGCAATGTCTCGACCCCCGCGTGCGGATGTCCGCGGCGGCACGCCCCTTCGTGCGCGATGCTCAGTGAATGCTTGCGGTCTGCAGCACGGAATCGATCACCGATCCGTTCCGGTCCACGATCCGGATCCGCACCGGTAGCCAGCGGGTCTTCGCGCCGAGCCAGATATCCATCGTTTCTTCCACCCGGCCCGCCGGTCGCCGGGCGGACAGATGGACCGTCGGCATCGGACCGAGGCCCGTGTCGACGGGTTCGGCGGGGCCCACGGTGAATGTCCAGTCGTCGACATCGTGGGTGCCGATGAGGCGGATCGGGTTCTGGCCGCCGGGGCGGAATGCCTGCGCGTTCCGTTCCATCCGACGGGCGAACTCGAACTGGACGCTGAGGCGGTCCTGCGCGCCGGGTTTCGGCGCCGGCCGGGTTGTTGCGCTGTCGAAACGCGCCTGACCGCGGGCCCAGTCCAGCATGACGGCGTCGGGGTGGTGGAAGGGCCGTTTTTCCGTATACCGTTCCGGAGCCAGCGCGCCGTCGGTCTGCAGGCGGCCTTCCGAGTGCTGCGTGAATCCGATCCGGTCGATGCGCAGTTGCGCGTCGTAATGCGTGCCGTCGAACTTCCAGGTCATGACGGTGTGGCCGCGCAGCGTGAGCGGCAGCCCCATCCACTGCATGGTCGCAGTCGTCGCATATTCGAGCCGGGCGGATGCCGGCAGCGCATCGGCGCCGGTGGTTGGCGGTGCGGACGCGGCAATCGTTGCGGCGGGCAGGCCGGCAATCAGTACAAGGGCGGCGAGACGGGCGGGAATGGATCGGTGCATTCTGTTAGTGTGGCATATCCCGCCGGCGCATCGGGTCCGGGCTCGCGAGTTGCCCCGGACCCGTGGCCGCGATCACTGGTCCGTCCGGGGCGCGCGCGCCCGGCGTCTGCGGAGCAGTGCACCGCCGGTTTCGCTCAGGCTTCGAAGATAGGTCACATGTTCGGGCAGGCGGCGTTCCAGGACCGGCGTGCTGCCGCTCACCCAGATTTCGTGTTGCGGGGGGAGGGCCGCGCGCAGTTCTGCGATGCTGCTGGAAACCAGGCTGGCATTGGCCGAATCGCCGAAAAAGACGAACACGATATGCGCGCGCAGCGCTTCGGCGGCGCGGGCGATGTCGGGCAGGGGCGTCTGCAGGCCCAGCGAAATGCAGCGGCAGCTTTCGAGGGCGAAGAACGCCTCCGCCATCAACAGGCCGACCGCGTGCGTTTCCCGCGGCAGGGTGGTGAGCAGGACGACCGGCGGATCGCTGCCCGGGCGCGGGATTCCCGCGATTGCGCCGCGCAGGATGGACTGGATCGCTTCGGCGTAGATGTGTTCTTCGAAGAGTTCGAGTTTGCCCCGTGTCCAGGCGTCGTTCACCGCGGCATTGAAGGGGGCGATCACGCCGGACAGGAACTGCGCGAGGCCGAGTCGCAGGAGCGACTGACTGAGTTGCCGGCGCAGTTCCTCGACCCGATGCTTGCGCAGAAGATCGAGCAGGGGCTCGATGTCCGGGCGGGGGTGCGCCCCGTCGCGGCGCTGGAGCGGGGGATGGAGCGCGTCGGCGAGTCGCAGCAGGTCGGCCGGGTCGAGCGGCAGGATCTTGCCCGGGCGGTATCCGTGGTCGAGCAGCCGCTTGATGAGCCGGAGCTTTTCCATGTCCCGGCGGGAGTACACGCGCTGCCCCGAACGGTCGCGCAGCGGTGTCGGGAAACCATACCGGCGTTCCCATACGCGCAGAGTGTCCTTGGTCAGGCCGGTATCCCGCTCGACGGCGGCAATGGTGATGCCGCCGATGTCGACGAAGTCCTCCGCGGTAACTTTTGTCATGGACAAATATGGTAGGGTGCGTTGCCGCGGGTGCGGCGGGAAGGGGCAAATCCTACTCCGATATCGAGGCCGGATGGCGGAATCCGGTGCTTGGGAAAGCGGGGCGTTTGTGTCGTCTTTGATATGGATTTCCTGGACAAAGACAAGTCGGCGGGAACTTGCGGGAGTCACTTATTGATGCCTCAGGCGAAGTTCTGCAAACTGCCGGAGGTCCGGCGGCCTTGGGTGGCCATTTGCGGCGGCGGTTTGTCGGTTCGCCCGATTCCCGATCGCCGTACTCGGGTATATTCCCGAGAGTCCCGTCCCGCCGTCCCGTCCGGTTGCGCGCACTCCGCAGTCTTCGGGCGTGCAGCAGGAAAACTTCTATGACAGGAACAATGCTATGAACGCACGCGAGTTGGTTTTGCTACCGGATGTGCAGTCGTCAATCGATCCCCGCAATATCGCGATCAATCGGGTCGGCGTGAAGGCCTTGCGCCATCCGGTGACGGTTGCGGGGCGCGATGGACCGGTTGCCACGGTTGCCACCTTCGACATGTTCGTTGCGCTTCCCGGCGAACGGAAGGGCACGCACATGTCGCGCTTCCTGGAAGTGCTGCAGAACCACCGCGAGCCGATGTCGATGGCGTCGTTGCGCGCCTTGCTGCAGGAAATGCTGCGGCACCTCGAGGCCGACATGGGGTGGATCGAAATCCGGTTTCCGTATTTCGTCGACAAGTCCGCGCCGGTCTCGGGCGTGCGGAGCCTCATGGATTACGACGTGACGCTGACCGCGTCGATGGAGGGCGGGGTGCCGCACGTGCGCCAGAAGGTCTGCGTGCCGGTGACCAGCCTGTGCCCGTGCAGCAAGCGCATCTCCGACTACGGCGCGCACAACCAGCGTTCGCACATCATCATCGACGTCGAGACCGTCGAGCCGATGGCGATCGAAGAGCAGATCCGGGTCGCCGAAGAAGCGGCATCCTGCGAGCTGTGGGGGGTGCTCAAGCGTCCGGACGAGAAGTACGTCACCGAACGGGCGTACGACAACCCGAAGTTCGTCGAGGACACGGTGCGCGACGTCGCGTTGGCGTTGCGCCAGGACCCGCGGGTCGTCGCGTTCCGGGTCGAATCGGAGAATTTCGAGTCGATCCACAACCACTCCGCGTACGCGCTGATCGAGCAGTCCCGGGCAACGGGCCCTCGCAAGTGATTTTTCGCGAAATGGCGGATCGCCATTTCGCGGACGACCGTGGGGTGCGGGTGACTGCTGCGGACCGGCGGTCGGCGTTCCGGCGCCGCTCCGGTAAACTCGGCCGTTTCCTGTATTCCTTGGCCCCGTTCCATGCTCGCTGAACAGCGGCAGGCGATCGCGAACCGGATTCGCGATGCGCTTGCGACCCTGTCCGACCACGTCCCGGCGATCGAGTTGCAGCGTCCGAACGTCGCCGCCCACGGCGAC
>JAKCCX010000084.1 GCA_021838715.1 Pseudomonadota bacterium
TATTCCCTTGGGGTGTCGCGCGTCGCTTCGTTCCTGCTCGGCATGTCGAACAGCTTCGAGTCGCGGGGATACTCGCGGTCCGAATTTCTGCTGCGCATGAGCCGGGCCGAGATCGGCAGCTTCCTGGGAATGACGATCGAAACGGTGAGCCGCTCGCTCTCCGAACTGGCGCGGGAAGGGATCATCGAGACCGACCAGCGGCATCTGCGCATCCTCGACATGGATCGCCTGCGCAAGAAGACCCGGCGGATTGCGATGAGCTAGCGCGTTGCCGCACTGCGGCCGTCGGCGCGGCGCGACTGCCCGGGGAGTCGGGCGAGGAGGCGGGCATGAACGCGGTTCATGGAATCCAGGCAGTATTGCTGGGGGGCGTGACCACCCTCTTCTTGGCGCAGCGAACCATATCCTGGAAGACCGGCGAGCATAAGGAAGTGGTGTTCGAACGGTCCGCTGAAGACTGAGCCGTCATGGTCCACCTGTTGACGGGATTTCCCGACAACGTCGTCGCCGTCGCGGCGAGCGGCTACATCACGAGCGCCGATTACGACGGGGTTCTCGTCCCGGCGATCGATGGTGCGTCCCGGCGTCATCGAAAGATCCGCTTCTACTGTGAGCTTGACCCGACCGTGATCGACGTCCGGGCGGCATGGGACGATTTCAAACTGGGCGTGGAGCACCTCCTGCAGTGGGAGCGGATCGCCGCCGTCACCGACGCGTCGTGGATGCGCTCCGGCGCCAACATGTTCCGGCCCTTCATTCCCGGCAAGATGCGGGTGTTCGGCGCAGAACACGCCGATGAAGCGCGCAGGTGGATCGCCGAGGAAGCGTAGTCCGCGCCGGCCCCCGCTATCGCGGGGCGACCATGATGTCTAGCGTTCGGGAAAACGAAGTTCGTCTTCGAGAAGATCGATGACCTGCGCAACGCGCCCGTGGGCGGTGTGATGGAGCTTCCGGTGCAGATAGTCATCCGACGACAGCCACGCCGCGGCCTCGCGGATCTCCTCGATCGTGGCTCCCAGATCCTGCAGGGCCGTCACGAGCGATTCATCGATGGTGCCGAGCGTTTCGCGGATCTCGGCGGCGGACGCGAACGTGCGCTGCGGTCGAATCATGGACATCGCGCCTCCTTCTCCGCCGGACCCGGGCCACCGGTACATCCCACAGAGTCGGCCGTCCGCAGACGCGGCACCCGGCCGACCGTGGAATGCAGGCTACACGCTTCCCGAGCGGAGAAACCCCGGGTTCGCCCGCATTGTGGGCGAACCTTGACCGCCGACAATCGGGCGCGCCGCCGTCGGGAGCGGGCCGGCGTTCAGGTCGACGCCGGCTTCTGCGGAAGGGGAAAATACACGTAGCCGGGCTGGCGCACGCGCGCCTCCGCCCAGCGCGCCGCGTCCTCGGGGTCGGGGGCGTGGTCCCACCACATTGCGCGCCCTTCGAACTGCTTGCCTTCGAGCTCGGGGTTCTGCGTCTTCAGGTCGCGCAGAAACGTCGTCAGTTCGGATACGTAGCCGGCCATCTTCCCTCCTGTGCGCTGTGCCTTGTGCGGCGGCCTATCGTACCCGCATCCCGGGCTGCGCACCGGCATGCGGCTCCAGCAGGAAGAGTCCGGGATGCTCCTTCTGGTCCTCGTGACTGGCCGCCAGCACCATCGCTTCACTGACGCCGAACTTCATCTTGCGCGGCGCCAGATTGGCGACGACCACGGTCAGTTTGCCGATCAGTTGCTCGGGCTGGTAGGCCGACTTGATGCCGGCAAACACATTGCGGGGCCGCTCTTCACCGACGTCCACCGTCAGGCGCAGCAGCTTCTCCGCGCCCTCGACCGGTTCGGCGTTGACGATGCGCGCGATGCGCAGCTCGATCTTGCCGAAATCGTCGATCGAGATGGGCGCCGGGGCGGCAGGTTGCGGCGCGGCAGTGCCGTTGGCGGGCGCCTGGGCCGGTGTGGTTTCGGAAGAGGACACCTTCGTTTCCTTCGTGGGGGTTGCGGTGGTCGGGGCTGCGCCGGCGCCGCCCGCAAGCGCGGGAAGCACGAACAGCGCATCGATCTGCTTTTCCTCCACCCGCGCCATCAGGTGCCGGTAGGGGTTGATTCGTTCGAGCGGCGGCAGGACCGATTCCCAGCGCATCGAACCGCAGCCGAGGAAGGCTTCGGCTTCTTCCGCCAGCCGCGGCAGCACCGGCTTGAGCCACAGCGTCAGGTACTGGAAGCCGCGCAGGGTGACGGAGCAGATTTCCTGCAACCGCAGCGCGTCGTCGTCGCCGGCGCTTCCCTGGCCCAGCTTCTTCGCCAGCTCCCAGGGTTTCGCGGCATCGAAGTAGGCGTTGACCTCGTCGGCATAGGCCATGGCGAGGCGGATCGCCTTGCCGAACTCGCGGTCCTCGTACGCCTGCGCGATCTCCTGGCTGAGGGTTTCCGGTTGATGCCGGAGAATGTGCAGCAGGGGGCCGGCGGCGCTCTGCAAATTCGCCGTCCGGCCGTCGAAGTGGCGGGTGAGGAACGTCGCCGCGCGGCTGGCGATGTTGACGTACTTGCCGATCAGGTCGCTGTTGACCCGCTGGAGGAAATCGTCGGGGTTGAAGTCGACGTCCTCGACGTGGGCGTTCAACTTGGCAGCGATGTAGTAGCGCAGCCATTCCGGATTCATGCCGAGCGCGAGATAGCGCAGGGGGTCGATGCCGGTGCCCCGGCTCTTCGACATCTTTTCGCCGCTCACGGTGATGAACCCGTGGACGTTCACGCGATCCGGCACCTTGAACGGCGGGCCGGCGAATTCCAGCATCGCCGGCCAGAACAGGGTGTGGAAATAGATGATGTCCTTGCCGATGAAATGGATCTGCTCGGTGCGCGGGTTTTTCAGCACGGCTTCGAAATCCAGCCCCCGGCGGGCGCAGTACGCCTTGAGCGACGCGAGGTAGCCGATCGGCGCATCCAGCCAGACGTAGAAGTACTTGCCGGGCGCATCCGGGATCGGAATGCCGAAGTAGGGCGCATCGCGCGAAATGTCCCAGTCGGCCAGTTCCCGTTCGCCGTCGAGCCATTCCCGTGCCTTGTTCGCCACCTCCGGCTGCAGCCGGCCGCCCTGGATCCAGCCGCGCAGGAATTCGCGGCAGCGGCTGTCGGAGAGGCGGAAGAAGTGATGCTCGGACGCCCGCAGTTCGGGCGTGGCGCCCGAGAGTGCCGAGCGGGGGTGCTTGAGCTCGGTCGGGGCGTAGACCGCGCCGCAGACTTCGCAGGAGTCGCCGTACTGGTCGGCCGCGCCGCAGCGCGGACATTCGCCGCGGATGTAGCGGTCGGGCAGGAACATGCCCTTCACCGGATCGTAGAACTGCTCGATGATGCGGGTGGCGATCAGTTCCCTGGCGCGCAGCCGGCGGTAGATCTCCTGCGACAGTTCCGTGTTCTCGGGCGAGTCGGTGGAGTGCCAGTGGTCGAAGGAAAGAAAGAACCCGTCGAGGTATTGCCGGCGCGATGCCGCGATCTCCGCGACGTACTGCTGCGGCGTCTTGCCGGCTTTTTCGGCGGCGATCATGATTGGCGCGCCGTGCGCGTCGTCGGCGCCGACGAAATGCACGGTTGCGCCCCGCAGCCGCTGGTACCGGACCCAGATGTCGGCCTGGATGTACTCCATGACGTGGCCGATGTGCAGCGGCCCGTTGGCGTACGGCAGCGCCGTGGTGACAAAGAGTTCTCGATGGGTCATGGATGGCTTATGTGCGCGGCAGCGTCACGCCGCGCTGCCCCTGG
The DNA here is from genome assembly GCA_021838715.1 of Pseudomonadota bacterium. Taxonomy (GTDB): domain Bacteria; phylum Pseudomonadota; class Gammaproteobacteria; order Burkholderiales; family Burkholderiaceae_F; genus GJ-E10. The sequence continues at coordinate 3,752 of JAKCCX010000084.1, forward strand.
TATTTCCCGCCCCGGTCGCGATAGGAGGTCTCGCAGACTTCGTCGGATTCGATGAATATGACCTGCGCGCAGCCTTCGTTGGCGTAGATCTTGGCCGGCAGCGGCGTGGTGTTGGAAAACTCCAGCGTCACGTGCCCCTCCCACTCGGGCTCGAGCGGCGTCACGTTGACGATGATCCCGCAGCGCGCGTAGGTGCTTTTTCCGAGGCAGATCGTCAGCACGTTGCGCGGAATGCGGAAATACTCGACCGTGCGGGCGAGGGCGAAGGAGTTCGGCGGGATGATGCAGACCTCGCCGTGGAAATCGACGAAGGAGTCCGGGTCGAACGCCTTCGGATCGACGATGGTGCTGTTGATGTTGGTGAAGATCTTGAATTCGGGGGCGCAGCGGATGTCGTACCCGTAGCTCGACGTGCCATAGGACACGATGCGCCGACCCTCGACGCTGCGGACCTGTTCCGCCTCGAAGGGCTCGATCATTCCCTGGGCCGCCATGCGCCGGATCCACCGGTCGCTCTTGATCGTCATTGCCGCGCTCTCCCCGACTTGCAAGGGGAGGGATTTTACGGCAGGCGGGGCTCCGGCTGGCGGGCTGCGCGCCGCGCCGCGCTTTACAGCCCGCGTTTGGCCTGGGTCAGCAGCGTGGCCACCTCGGTGGAGACCGTCGCGAACCGCGATCCCGAGCCGATCAGCCGCTCCGCGTCGGCGTACTGGCCCGCGTTGATCTTGCGGGCGACCCCGCCGGCGACTTCGTGGAATTCGGCGTGCTTGGCCTGCAAGGGAGCGAACCCCGGCCGCTGCCCCCACTGCGCCGCGCCGGGACCGTGGATCCACTTGCCGAGCGCACACCGGTCGTCGCGGCAGATGGTGTCGGCGTCGAGCGTCTCATGGCCGGCGATCGCCTTGCGCAGCCGCACCTTCCAGTCGCGGTGCGCGGCGATGGCCTGGTCGAAATTGAATCCCACGACCTTCCCCGCGGTCGCGGCCGCGACCGCGAGCCGGGCCGTCGCCGGCAGGTGGAAGCGGGAAACGGCGTCCTGCAGGTCGAGCGCCTGGCCGCGCATCGTCGCCGCCGCGGCCGCCGTCTGTTCCACCAGCGCGGCGTTCTGCTGGGTCATGCGGTCGAGGTCCTGCACCGACTGGCCGACCTGCGCGACACCCGCGGTCTGTTCGCGCGCCGCCGAGGAAATTTCCTCGAGCAGGCCGTTGACCCGGTCCGACGAGGCGACGATGTCCCGGATGGTGTCGCCGGCGTCGCGCACCACGGCGGTGCCGGCCTCGACCTTTTCCATGCTGGCGCCGATGAGCGCCTTGATTTCCCGCGCCGCTTCGGCGCTGCGCTGTGCCAGCATCCGCACCTCGCCGGCGACGACCGCGAAGCCGCGGCCCTGTTCGCCGGCGCGCGCCGCCTCGACTGCGGCGTTGAGCGCCAGGATGTTGGTCTGGAATGCGATGCCATCGATGGTGCCGATGATCTCGCTGATCTGGACGGAGGCGGTATGGATGCCTTCCATCGTCATGACGACGTTGTGCATGACCTCGCCGCCCCGGCTCGCCGCTTCGGCGTTGTGCCGCGCGACCTGGGCGGCCTCCAGCGTGTGGTCGGAGGTGCTGCGCACGGTCGACGCGATTTCCTCCATCGAGGCGGCCGATTCCTCGAGGTTCGAGGCGGCCTGTTCCGTCCGTGCCGACAGGTCCTGGGCGCCGGAGGCGATTTCCGCGCTCGAATGCAGGATGTCCTCGCTCGAACTGCGCACCCGCAGGACCATGGCGCGCAGCGAGTCCTGCATGCCCTTCAGGTCGAGCATGAGTTCGGCCGCGTCATCCTTTCCCCAGGGCGCGGGGGACGTCGTCAGGTCGCCCGCCGTCATGGCATGCAGGTGGCGGCGGGTCTCCTTGAGGCCGCCGTCCATGACCTTGTAGAAGCTCAGGAAAAGATAGCCGGCGAGCAGCATCGAGGCGGCGAGGAGCCCGCTCTTGATGGCGATGTTCCGCAGCGCGGCATCGCGCAGGTCGGCAATGTCGACCGTCCCCTCGCGGGTCCACGACTCGGGCATCCGGGAGAGCAGATCCTGTCCGCTCGCCGCCGTGATCCGGCCGCCGGCCTGTTCCGTCTGGAGCCAGGACTGGATGTCGTGCGCGACCCGGGCGTCGGCCGTCGCGGTGTTCTCGCGCGTCGCCACGGCGTCGGCGTACTGGGCATCGATGTCCCAGGCCACCATCGCGATGGTCGGCAGCACGAACGCGGCGCTGATGATGACCGCCTTGACGCCGAAATGCAGTTGACGGAACACGCGGACGCCCGGCGCCCAGATTCCATGGAAGCGGAAGAAGCTGGCATCGGCGCCTGCGGCCTTCGAATCCTCGGGGGCCGGGGCTTGGCCGATATCGAGAACGGCTGACATGTGGGAGTCCCTGTTTTCCTGGTTTCGGCCAGA
>JAKCCX010000025.1 GCA_021838715.1 Pseudomonadota bacterium
CCGATCTCGCGCAATCGCGCGCCTCCACCTCTGACTCACGGCCCCTGTCCGAGTGCAGCGTCCCTTCGGGACGCGCAACGAGTTGGCCGTGCGCCCCGGCGCCGAGCAGCACAACGCAGTCGGCCCGTAGGGCCGACTGCGCCCCGGGGCCGGAACCGGTGCAGGGCGGCCGGATCTCGTTCATGACCTCGTGCGCGACACTCTTCCCCCGTCCACTGCGCATGGATGACACGCCCCACGAGAACGCCAAGAACTGACGTTCCTGCGCCACATCGATTGACACACGCTGCGCCACAGATCCTGCAGAAAATGATCCACACCAATCTGTAGTTACGTTCCAAACAGAACGAAGCACTACACTAGGAGTCCGCGCCCGCTCAGAACCGCAGGATCGCCGCGAAGCCCCGGTTGCCGACGATCGGCGACCGCAGTTCGAGCAGTGCGCCGCCCTGGCGGGCGATGGCGTTGGTGATCGCCAGACCCAGCCCCGATCCTGCCGCGGCGGTGATGCCCCGTTCGAACGGACGCACGAGCTTGCCCAGCATCTCCGCCGGCACACCCGGGCCGTCGTCGACCACATAGATCGCACCGTCCTCCACCAGGACCGTCACCCAGGCATCCTTGCCGCCGTGCTTGAGCGCGTTCTCGATCAGGTTGCGCAGCGCCACCGCGATCGCGTCGATGTCGCCGACGACCTCGTCGGGGTGACCGCTCACTTCGATGCGCAGGCGCTCGCTGCCGATGGCCTCGGGAAACTCCTCGACCACGAGGCGCGCCACCACCACGAGGTCGACCGGCTCCCGGCGCAGCGTCGCCCCCGACTCGATGCGCGCCACCTGCAACAAGCGGGTCGCGACGCGCGTCAGGCGGTCGAGCTGGCGCACCAGGGCCTCGGCATGACGCCGCGCGGTTTCTTCGGTCGTGACGTCGAGCAGGCGCTGGGCCTGCGCCCGCGCCGCGGCGAGCGGCGTGCGCAGCTCGTGCGCGGTTTCCGCCGCCGCGATGCGCTCCATGTCGACCAGGCTGCCGACCCGTGCAATCAGACCGTTGACGCTGGCCAGCCACGGCTGGAGTTCATCCGGCGCACCCTCGGTGGACAGCGGTCGGCGATCATCGGCGGACCGCCCCGACAATTCCGCGTGTGCCGGCGCCAGCGCATGGAAGCCCTGGCGCAGGATGACCGCAAGCGCCACCGATGCCAGCGGCAGCACGAACGCCAGGCTGCCGACGAGCCAGAAGAGGATCCGGCTGAACAATTCGACCCGATGCTTGCGGGTTTCCGCCACCTGGATGCGGCGCTTGCCGTCGCTGCGATTGAGCGTCAACACATGCCAGCCGTGCACATCGCGGAAGCCGTCGCGCGTATCGGGGTCCAGCGGCGTGGCGGGCGCCTGGTGCGAGTGCAGGTCCATGGACCCCGTCGGCCCGTACACCTGGTACACCACCGATTCCTCGTGCGTGCCGATCGCCATGAACAGGGCGTCCTGCTCGCCATCGCGCAATGCGGATTCGGGCAAGACCAACAGACGCTGGCCCACCTCCTGCAGCGCGCTGTCGAGCACTTCCGCGGTCTCGTCCTCGACCACGTAGAGCGCCACCGCCGAACTCAGCACCCACAGGGAGGCGAACGCCACCAGCAGGCGGCGGCGGATGCGTTGCTCGAGGCTCCACCCCTGCGCCAGCGACCCCAGGGAGTCAGACATCGAGGCGATAACCCAGGCCGCGGTGGGTGCTGATGGCCAGGGGGCCGAGCTTCTTGCGCAACCGGCTCACGATCACTTCGAGCGAGTTGCTGTCGGCATCGCCCATGCCTTCATCGGCGAGATGGGTTTCGATTTCGGTGCGGCTGTAGATGCGTCCGGGGTGCCGCGCCAGCAGAGACAGCACGCTCCACTCCATCGCGGTGAACTCCACGCGCTCCGATCCCCGGCGCGCGGACCGCGAGTTGAGGTCGATCGCGACCCCGCCGATCTTCAGTTGCGCGGGCGGCGCCGTGCGCCGCGTCACCGCGGAGATCCGCGCCAGCAGTTCGTCGAGATCGAAGGGCTTGACCAGGTAGTCGTCGGCGCCGGCCTGCAGGCCGCGGATGCGGTCGCTCACCTGGTCGCGCGCGGTGAGCACGATCACCGGCCGGCGGTTGCCCGCCGCACGCCACTCGCGCAACAGGGAGAGGCCGTCGCCGTCCGGCAGATTGAGATCCAGCAGCGCCAGATCCGGGTCGACGACGCGCCGCGCCTGGGCCACCAGCTTGCACCAATGCACTTCGTGCCCCGCCGCCTCGAGATGATCATTGACCGCCTGGCCCAGGTCGATGTCGTCTTCCAAGAGCAGGATTTTCATGGGCGCATCGTGCCATGACATCGTGCGCGGCTCCTGAATCGGCGATGAACGGGCGCCGGTCGTCGTCCCGCCCCTCGCCTACTTCGCGACCACCGCGGCGCGGAACGCGCGCAGCCATTTCTTGACGGTCCGCTCGTTTTCCGGCCCCATGCGGATCAGGATCTTCTGGCCGGCGGTGAGCGCCTCCAGGTCCGGGTCGGCATACAGGAACATCGCGCTGCTGGTCTGCACGGCCACCGGCGGCTTGGGCTCCGGCGCGTCGATCATTTCTCCGAGCACCTGCACCAGGCGATCCTGGAAGCGCCGATCCGGATAGCCGAGGTTGCGATACGCCTCCTGGAAGAGGTAGGCGAACCGCTGGTAGACGTGGGCCGACTGCGCGGCGTTGAACGAGGTCAGCGCGGCGACATAGGGCCTGTAGCGCTCCGCATTGGCGGCGGCGATCCACGTCTGGCTGGCCGTGGCGGTTACCTGGAACTGCCCGGCGACCGGCTTGGTCGGCATCACCCGCAGGGCCACCTTGTCGCGCCCCAGCGCATCGACCGTGGCAACGAGATGCCGGATCAGGTCGTGGGGGATCAACAGGTGCAGGATCGACGCACGCCAGCCGGCGATTCCCTGCAGGGCGTCGAGAAACGGCCGGTCGCTGTGGTCGAGGGTGAGCCGCGGCTGCCCGGTGGGCGGCGCCATCACGATCGCCTGCGGCGGCGCCGGGGGTGCGGGCGCCGGCGTGACCGGCGTCGGCACCGGCGGGGCAACCGGCGCCGGGGGTGCTTCCGCCACCGGCGCGGCCGGCGTGGCGGCGCGATGGTGAAGCCAGTAATAGCCGCCGACGACTGCAACCGCCGCGACCACGACCACGGCGCCGATGGCAACCGGGTTCAATCCTTCACGAGGTTCGTCCATAGCCACCCTATGTGCCGTTCCGATGTCGGAGGCACCGTCGCGCCTGGCCTGGCCCGGCGCGACGCTCCGCATTCGATTCCGTCGTTTTCATTCCCGCACGCAGTCGAGACAATACTCGATCTTGCCGTCGCGTTCGAGCTTCACCAGTCCGTGGATGTCGGTTTCGAATCCCGGGAAACTGGCGTTGAATTCGCGCGCGAACTGCAGGTAATGCACGATCTTGGCGTTGACGCGCTCGCCCGGAATCAGCAACGGAATGCCGGGGGGATACGGCGTCAGCAGCACCGCGCTCACCCGCCCTTCGACCTGGTCGATCGGCACGCGATCGATCTCGTTGTGCGCCATCTTCGCGTAGGCTCTGGCCGGGATCATCACGGGCTCCATTTCGGAGACGTACATCTCGGTGGTCAGGCGGGCGATGTCCTTGGCCCGGTAGATCTCGTGGATCGCCTGGCACAGGTCGCGCAGGCCGAAGGTTTCGTAGCGCGGATGCGCGCGCAGGAATTCCGGCATGACGCGCCACAGCGGCTGGTTGGTGTCGTAGTCGTCCTTGAACTGCTGCAGCTCGGTCACCAGGGTGTTCCAACGGCCCTTGGTGATGCCGATGGTGAACATGATGAAGAACGAGTAGAGCCCGGTCTTCTCGACGACGATGCCGTGCTCGGTCAGGTACTTGGTGAGGACCGCGGCCGGGATGCCGGTGTCGTCGAACGAACCCTCGACGTCCAGCCCCGGGGTGATGATCGTCGCCTTGATGGGGTCGAGCAGGTTGAAGTCGGGCGCGAGATCGCCGAACCCGTGCCAGCGCTCGCCCGCGCGCAGCGTCCAGTAATCGCGGTCCGGCCCACCCTCGGGCAGCTCCGCGTCCGGGCCCCATACCTGGAACCACCAGGAGTCGCCGTATTCGTCATCGATCTTGCGCATCGCGCGGCGGAAATCCAGCGCCTCGTCGAGCGATTCCTCGACCAGCGCCGGGCCTCCGGGCGGCTCCATCATCGCAGCGGCGACGTCGCAGGACGCGATGATCGCGTACTGGGGCGAGGTCGACGTGTGCATCATGAAAGACTCGTTGAACGTCCAGCGGTCCAGGCTTTCGGTCTTGGAATTCTGGATCAGGATCTGCGACGACTGCGACAGTCCGGCGAGCAGCTTGTGCACCGACTGCGTCGCGAAGACCATCGAGCTCTGCGTGCGCTCGCGCGGCCCGGCGACGCCGCCGATGGCGTGCATGTTCGTGTAGAACCCGTGGAATGCCGCGTGCGGCAGCCAGGCCTCGTCGAAGTGCAGCGAATCGACCCGCCCATCGAGGATTTTCTTGATCGTTTCGACGTTGTAGACGACGCCGTCGTAGGTGCTCTGGGTGATCGTCAACACCCGCGGCTTGCCTTCGTTGCCCTGCAGCAGCGGATGTTCGCGGATCTTCTGCGCGATCGCCTCCCAGCGGAACTCCTCGAGCGGGATCGGACCGATGATGCCGTAGTGGTTGCGCTTGGGCGTCAGGAACACCGGGATCGCCCCGGTCATCGTGATCGCATGCAGGACGGACTTGTGGCAGTTGCGGTCGACCACGACGATGTCGCCCTGGGCCACGGTGTAGTGCCAGACGATCTTGTTCGAGGTCGAGGTGCCGTTGGTGACGAAAAACAGATGGTCGGCACCGAAGATCCGCGCCGCGTTGCGTTCCGCCGCCGCCACCGGGCCGGTATGGTCGAGCAGCTGGCCCAGTTCGTCGACGGCGTTGCAGACGTCGGCCCGCAGCAGGTTCTCGCCGAAGAACTGGTGGAACATCTGCCCCACCGGACTCTTCAGGAACGCCACGCCGCCGGAATGGCCGGGGCAGTGCCACGAGTAGGAGCTGTCCTGCGCGTATTGCGTGAGGGCGCGGAAGAACGGCGGCGCCAGCCCGTCGAGGTAATGCCGCGCCTCGCGCGCGATGTAGCGGGCGACGAACTCCGGCGTGTCCTCGTGCATGTGGATGAAGCCGTGGAGCTCGCGCAGGATGTCGTTGGGCAGATGGCGCGAGGTGCGGGTCTCGCCGTACAGGAAGATGGGGATGTCGGCGTTGCGGAAGCGCACTTCCTGGACGAATGCGCGCAGGTCGCCGATGATCGGGCTGCCCTCCGCGGCCAGTTCCTCGTCGTCGACCGACAGGATGAATGCCGATGCGCGGCTGTGCTGCTGTGCGAAGCCGCTGACGTCGGAGAAGCTGGTCGCGCCGACGATCTCGACGCCCTCCTCTTCCAGCGCGCGGGCGAGCGCCCGGATGCCGACGCCGCTGGCGTTTTCGGAACGGAAATCCTCGTCGATGACGATGATGGGAAAGTGGAAGCGCATGGTCATGGGAGCTCCGTGCGAAGACGCGCCGCCGAAGGGCGAGGATCCGCGCTCATAGGAGGGGGAAGGAAGGCAGCAGGTCATGAATCAACCCCGGCGGACGGTTGGGTGCTATGTCGGGTGCAAAACAGGGGTTTCAAGGACGCGGGCGGAAAAACGCATGCAGGCCCGGCGGATCAGTCGGGATATCCCGTCGGGTTTGCCGACTGCCAGCGCCACACGTCCTCGCACATCCGGTCGAGGCTGCGCTCCGCGCGCCAGCCGAGTTCCCGCCAGGCCCGTTCCGGATCGGCCCAGCAGCTCGCGACGTCCCCGGCGCGGCGCGGCGCCACCGCGTGCGGCAATTCGCGCCCGCAGGCGCGCTCGAACGCGCGCAGCACTTCGAGCACGCTGTATCCCTGCCCGGTCCCCAGGTTGTAGACATGGACGCCGGGATGCCGGTGGCCGTGCTGCAAGGCCGCGACGTGCCCTTCGGCCAGATCGAGGACGTGGATGTAGTCGCGCACCCCGGTGCCGTCGGGCGTGGGGTAGTCGTCGCCGAACACCGTCAGCCGGTCGCGGCGCCCCACCGCCACCTGGGCGATGTAGGGGACGAGGTTGTTGGGGATGCCCTGCGGATCCTCGCCCATCGCGCCGGACGGATGCGCGCCCACCGGGTTGAAATAGCGCAGCAGCGTGATCGACCACGCCGGCTGCGCAACCGCCAGATCGCCCAGGATCTCCTCGATCATCAGCTTGCTGCGGCCGTACGGATTGGTCGCCTGGGTGGGCGTATCCTCGGCGATCGGCATCGTGCGCGCGTCGCCGTAGACCGTCGCCGAAGAACTGAAGATCATCGTGCGCACCCCGGCCGCCTGCAGGGCCTCGAGCAGCACGCAGGTGCCATGCACGTTGTTGTCGTAGTACGCCAGCGGCTGCTGGACCGATTCGCCGACCGCCTTGAGGCCGGCGAAGTGGATCACCGCGTCGATCGGCTGGGCGGCGAGCACGTCGTCCAGGCGCGCGCGATCCCGGATGTCGGCCTCGAAAAACGGCGGGCGCACCCCCGTCACGCGCTCGATGCGGTCCAGCACGGCGCGCTTGCTGTTGGCGAAATTGTCGAGCAGCACCGGGCGCAGCCCCAGTTCGATGAGGCGGACGCAGGTGTGGCTGCCGATGTAGCCGGTGCCGCCGGTCAGCAGGACGTTCATTTTTGCGCTTGCAGCGCCGCCTTCCAGTCCCGGTACACATCGATGTCGATGCCGTCCGGATTGTTCAGGTACCCCGGCGCCGAGCCTTTCACGTCGGTGTGTCCGTATTGCCAGATGATCTTCTTGGTCTTGCGGTCGATCACGATGACCCGGTCGCGATAGTCGTCGTTGAGAATCACGTCGCCGTTGGGCAGTTCCTCCGCCAGCGACGGGTGGTTGAGCATGCCCTCGCCGCGCAGAACGTGATAGTCCCAGGTGATCTTACGGGTCCGGGGGTCGAAAATGATGACGCGGCCCGGCTTGGTATAGCCGGCGACGATCACCTGGCCGTCGCGGGTCGGCATGGCGTCGGAGGGATATTGCATGCCGCCCGGCGTGTGCATGCTCCACACCACCGTGCCGTCGCGCCGCACTTCGGTGATCCACGACCCGAGGATTTCGGAGATCAGGATGTCGCCGTTGGGCAGCTCGACGTCGCCGTTGGGCAGGCCGAAGTGGCGCGGCGGATCATGCCGGCACGACGGATCGTGTGCCCAATGGCCGCCCTGGCGGCTCAGGCCACCCCATTGCGTTTCGATCTTCGACGTCGCCTGATCGATGAACAGGATCCGGCAGTTGCGGATGTCGGCAACCATCACCGTCTTGCCGTGGTCGATGAGATGGGCGTCATCCGGGAAGTTCATCTGGCCGGGGCCGTTGCCGGGCTGGTCGGCGATGCCGTAGCTCCACGCCAGCGTCCCGTCGTAATAGTCGATGAGGTGGATGTCCTGGTTGTCCTCCTCGCTGATGGCCAGCCAGCGGCCGTCGGGCGCGAAGTAGACGTCGTCGTTGTCGTGGTAGATCTTGAGGTTGGGCGAACCAAACCGCCAGATCACGCGCTTGTCGGGCGCCACTTCCAGCAGGCGGTTGTTGCGACGATCGGCAATCACCACGGGATACGGCAAGGGCTTGCCCCAGGACGGAACCGGCTTTTCCCGCGAGCCGGTGACCGGCGGAATCTTCGCGGCCGACTGCACCGGCACTGCGTCCGGACCGGAAGCGTCGTGCGCCGCGGCGAGCCCGACCGCAAGCCCCAGGGCCAGCGCGACGGCGGTTCGGGCGAAGAGGCGGTTCGAGGGCGAATGCATTCCGACATCCTTTCCAGGGCAAGGGGCGAAGGATACCGCCAACAGCAGGCGAGGCGACGACGCGGCGGCGCCCTCCGCCGGCCGAGGACCGCGCCCGAATTCGCTACACTGCAAGCGGGCTTCGGCTCACCCGAGCCGGCCCGTATGCCAGGAAGCCTGCCCATGTCCGCTGTCGCCGCGACCAAGCCGTCGCTACGCCCCCGTTCCCCCAACTTCTGCTCCGGTCCCTGCACCAAGCGTCCCGGCTGGTCTGTGGATGCGCTGCGCGCCACGCCCGTCGGCCGCTCGCACCGGGCGGCACTCGGCAAGAGCCGCCTGCACCGGGTGATCGCGGAAACCAAGGAACTGCTGGAGTTGCCGGCGGACTACCTCGTCGGCATCCTGCCGGCTTCGGACACCGGCGCCGTCGAAGCGGCCTTGTGGACCCTGCTCGGGCCGCGCCCGGTGGACGTCTTCGCGTGGGAGACCTTCGGCAAGGAATGGGTCACCGACTGCCTGCAGGAGCTCAAGCCGCTGCAGGTTCGCTCCTTCGTCGCCGAGTTCGGCGTCCTGCCGAACCTGCGCCAGGCGAACTTCGGCCATGACGTCATCTTCCCCTGGAACGGCACCACCGCGGGAGTCATCGTCCCCGACGGCGACTGGATCCCCGACGACCGTGCGGGCCTGACGATCTGCGACGCGACCTCCTCGGTCGGCGCCGTGCCGATGCCGTGGAACAAGCTCGACGTCATCACCTACAGCTGGCAGAAGGTGCTGGGCGGCGAAGCGCAGCACGGCATCCTCATCCTGTCGCCGCGCGCCGTCGCGCGGCTCGAGTCGCACACGCCGGCATGGCCGGTTCCGAAGATCTTCCGCCTGACCCGGAACGGCAAGCTCCTCCGCGGCATTTTCGACGGCGACACGATCAACACGCCGTCGATGCTCTGCGTCGAGGACGTGCTCGACGCGATGGCCTGGGCCCGCTCGATCGGCGGCGCCGCCGGGCTGGCCCGCCGCACCCGCGCCAACGCCGAAGCGCTGCGGCAATGGGTGGAACGCACGCCCTGGGTGGAATACCTGGCGGTGGACCCGGAGACGCGGTCGCCCACTTCGGTCTGCCTGCGCCTGCCGCGGGACATGGCGAACGGGGTCGCCACCGAAGCGCAGGCGGCATGGTTCCGGAAGATCACCGCCGCCCTCGAAGCCGAGGGCGTGGCCTACGACATCAACTCCTACCGCGACGCGCCCCCCGGACTGCGGATCTGGTGCGGCGCCACGGCGGAGACCGACGACATCGTGGCGCTGACCCAGTGGCTCGACTGGGCATACGCGGTGTACGGACCCGAACTGGGCAAGGCGTAATCGCGGCGGGCGGGCCTACGGGCCCGCGCGGTCGTTTTTCACCCGCCCTGACGCCGCCGCGGCAGCAGCCATAGCCCGCCCGCCGCCAGCACCACCACGCCGACGACGGCGCCCACCCGCACGAACTCCAGGCTGGCGTACACCATGTACAGGCAGCTCAGGATGAAGATCGCCGGGGTGACGGGGTATCCCGGCACGCGGAACGGCCGCGGCACGTCGGGAAACCGCTGCCGCAGGACGATCAGCGCGACCGCGCTCAAGGTGAGAAAGATCCAGTAGACCGGCGTGAGGTAGTCGACCATCGTCGAGAAGCCGCTGCGGGTGATGCTGCCGAAACCGACCAGGGCGATCGCCACCGCCGCCATCGCCAGCATCGCGCGCGCCGGCGTGCCGCGCGCGGCGTCCCAGCTGCCGACGTGATCCATGCCCGCCAGGTCGCATGCCGCCGCGTAGGTGGTGCGCGCGCCGACGATGAGCAGCGCATTGAGCACCGAGATCGCCGCGACCGTGACGGTGCCGACGATCAGCCACTCTCCCGGCCGGCCGAACAGGCGGCGCATGAGATCCGCCGCCGGCGCGCTGCTGCGCGCCAGTCCATCCAGCCCCAGCACGCGGACATAACCCCAGTTGGCGCCGAGGTAGAGCAGCAGGACGATGGCCATGCCCAGGGCCAGGGCGGCGACGATGCCGCGCCGTTCGTCGCGCATTTCCGCCGACAGCGTCGCAGCATCGCTCCAGCCGCCGTAGGCGAGCAGCACGAACACCATCGCCGTGCCGATGGCCGTGCGGTCGACGTGCGACGCCGAAACGGCCATCGGGGTCGCCGACGCCACGCCGTGCCACGCTGCCCAGATCCCGCCGGCGACCACGCAGCTCAGCCCGAACAGGACCAGGGCCATGAAGCCGATCTGCGTTTCCAGCCCCAGCCGGACGCCCCGCAGATTCAAGGCGGTGAGCGCCAGGATCGCCGCCACCCCGAAGATCGAACTGCTCCAGGGGCCCAGATGGATGATCTGCGCCAGATAATCGCCGAACACGAAGGCGAGCAACGCCATCGACCCGGTATGGATCACCGAGAACCGGGACCAGGCGAACAGCAGCGCGACGTTCTTGCCGTATGCGCGCGCAAGAAAGAAATACTCGCCGCCGGCGTGGGGAAACGCCGACGCCATCTCGGCGAAGCAGAGCGCCCCGATGAGCGACAGCACCCCGCCCGCCGTCCACACGGCGAACAGCGGGCCGGCGCCCATGACGCTGGCGGCGACGTTCGGCGATGTCCGGAAGATCCCGGCACCGACGACCATGCCGACGCACACCGCCATCGCGTGGCGCACGTCGAGGTGCCGGCGCGGCGCGGAGGGGGCCCCGGATGCCCCCTCCGCCGGGGCCGACTCGGCGATCGATTCTGTGGACGACATGACCGCGGTATTGTACGGGGGCACCATGATCCTCTCGGAAATCGATCCTTCGAACCGCCTCCAGCGCGTGATCGCCCTGCGCTGGTTCGGCATCGCCGCGGAACTCGGGCTGGTGCTGCTCATGCGCAAGTGGCTGGGCGGCGGCGCCGCCCTCGGTCCGGTGCTCGGGATTCTCGCCGCCCAGGCGGCGCTGAACATCCACGCAGCGGTTCCGGGCCGGCGCACCCATCCGGTCAGCGACCGCATGCTGTTTGCACAGCTGCTGTTCGACGTCGGCGCGCTCACCGGCATCGCCTACCTCGCCGGCGGATCGCGCAACCCGCTCATCAGCCTCTATCTGCCGTGGATCGCGGTCGGCTCGGCGATGCTCGAGACGCGCCAGGCCGCCGCGCTCGTTGCCGCATCCATCGCCTGCTACACGTTCGTGAATTTCGTGCATGCCGACATCCATGTGCACAACCCCGCGAAGGCGTTTCAGATCCACATGGCCGGCATGCTGCTCACCTTCGTCTTCTCGGCGGCGATGATCGGGTGGTTCGTGGCCCGCCTGACCGCCGCGGTGCGCCAGCGCGACGCGCAGCTGGCGGCGGCGCGGGAGGCCGCGCTGCGCAGCGAACGCCTGCTGGCGCTGGGCAACCTGGCGGCGGGCGCCGCCCACGAACTGGGCACGCCGCTTGCGACGATGGCGGTGCTCGCCGGGGAAATGCTGCAGGAGCCGGATCTGCCCGCCCCGCTGCACGCCGACCTCGACCTGATGCGAACCCAGATCGCGGAGTGCAAGCGCATCATCACCGAACTGGCGACCCAGGCCGGCACCTCGCGCGCGGAAAGCGCGCAACCGATCGCGCTCGACGCCTGGCTGGCCGAGCTCCTGGGGCGCTGGCGGCGCCAGCGGCCGCAGATCGAGCCCCGCGTAACGCTGGCGGGAACGCGTCCCGGCCCGCGGATCGCCGCGGAAACGACGCTGGGCCAGGCGCTGCTCAACCTGTTCAACAACGCCGCCGACGCCAGTCCCGACGCGGTGGAAATCGCGGCGGACTGGGATGCCGAGGCACTGGATCTGCGCGTCGCCGACCGCGGCGCCGGGATCGCCCCGGAAATCGAAGGACTCCTCGGGCGCGAGCCGGTTTCGACCCGCGGCGCCGGGCTTGGAATGGGCGTGCTGCTCGCCTATGCGGCAATCGAACGGGCGGGCGGTACGCTCGCATTTTCCGAACGCGCGGACGGCGGCACGCTCGCGTCGGTGCGGCTGCCGCTGCGGTCGCTGGGCGCGGACGCACTCACCCCCGCCCCAGCCGCAGCGCACGAGCGCCGTTTCCTCGAGCGCACGACATGACGGACCCGACCCGACCATGACCGACCCGACGCCCCCGATCCACGGCAACCTTCTCCTGGTCGACGACGATCCGGTCCTCGGCCGGGTGCTCGCGCGCGCCCTCGGCCGCCGCGGCTTCCAGGTATGCGCCGCCGAGTCCGCCGACGCGTGCCTGGAACGCCTCGGGGACGGAGCCCTGCCCGACTTTGCCCTGCTCGACCTCAATCTCGGCGGCGTTTCGGGCCTCAAGCTGATTCCGGCGATCCTGCAGCGCAATCCCGAATGCGAGATCGTGGTGCTCACCGGCTACGCCAGCATTCCCACCGCCGTCGACGCCGTCAAGCTGGGCGCCCGGCAGTACCTCGCCAAACCAGTGGACGCGGAAACGATCGTCAAGGCGTTCCTGGAAGACCAGGCGCCCAACCCCGACGACGCGCCCGAAGAAACCCTGTCGGTGTCGCGCCTGGAGTGGGAACACATCCAGCGCGTGCTCGGCGAGCACGACGGCAACATTTCCGCCACCGCCCGGGCGCTCAAGATGCACCGCAGGACCCTGCAACGAAAACTGCTCAAGCGACCGGCCCGGGAATGAGCGGCGCGGCACCAGGTCCGGATTACGAACCCGCGCCCCAGATGTCGATGTCCACGTCGATCTCCGCGTCCGGGTGGCGCTGTCGATAGACGTCGTACAAGGCATGCAATTCCCGCGACACCATCAGCGGGAAACCCCGGCGGGAGCCACGGCGGTCGATCAGCAGGTCGGCGAAGATCTCCCGCATCATCCGCGGGTTTTCCCAGTTGCGCGCAATCCGGTTGACGATGCGTGGAAACCGCGCCGCGGTCTGGGACGGAACCTCCTCGGGCGGAAGCTGCCGCATCCACGCCTGCGCCGCCAGGTTGAGCGCGGCATCGTATTTCGACGGCGGCTGACGCAGCCGGCTCCAATCGACCTCGTCCTGCGCGGGCTCGGGATCCATCGAAAACGGGATCGCCTCGCCATAGAACGCGTCGTCGTCGCGCTTGCGCTCCAACGAGGCGGTCAATCGGACAGGTCGGTCTGGTTTGTTGCGATTCACGACGACGGTACCCTGAGTATTCATGACAGCACCTCGGCACGAGCCTTCCTGAGCGGTTGGACCGGACCTGCTACCGCCCGGTTCCAATTGCCTCCCATTCCGCGGGATGGGTACCCCCTTACAAGGATTTCGTCAGCCCGACGAAAACCCCGCGCGGGGGGCCGTATTGCGGCGCACCGACCCCGACGCCCGTGCCGTTGCGGATCTCATAGATCCGGTTGAACAGATTGATCAGATCGAGCCGGGCGGTCAAAGTCCCTTTCGCCGATGTGTGAAACACATGCATCACCCCCGCGTTGACCTGCAGGTAGTACGGCAGGCTCATCCCGTTGGGGATGACTTCGCCGTTGGGCTGCGTGAGGCTGGCACGCAGGCCGGAGCCGAGCATGAAATCGGCGTTCCAGCGCGTTTCGCCGGTGCGATACGACACCCCGCCGGACGCCGTGATGGTCTGGGCATGGTCCAGGTAGATGAAGTTGTTGGAAATATAGGCCAATTCTGCCGGCAGAAAATTAAATTGCGCTGAAGTGATGGCGCGGCCGACCGCGTGCTCCCAAGCGAGATTGCCGTATGCCGTCAGCGCGTCACCGGTGTAGTTGAGCGTCAGTTCGGTGCCGTATTGGCGTCCGTCGGCATAGTTGAACGGCGTCATGATGATCGGCGCGCCGAACTGGCCCTCGTCGAGAAGGTTGGTCGAATGCTTGTAGTACTCGTCCAGCCCGACGTTGACCCGGGATGTCAGCTTCTGCAGAACGCCGGCATCGAAATAGTTGGCGCGCTCGGCGAAGGGCGCGGTGTCCTGCGTCACCGAACCCGGCGGCAGGGCGCTGGTGTTCGTGAACTGGGCGATCGATTGCGTGCCCACCAGTTCGAACGGCGGCGGCGTGAAGTAGCGCGAATAGCCGGCATGGACCGTCGTCGCCTGTTCAGGCCGCCAGACCATGTTGAGGCGCGGGCTGATCTGGCTCGCGCTGCCGTATGCCGAATACGTGTCGGCGCGCAGGCCGTAGTTCACCGTCAGATGGGGGGTCCACCGCCATTCGTCCTGCACGTATGCGCTCATGATGCGCTCCGTCGCCGTGGTGTTGTAGGCAAGGTTCACCGGCGCAGTGCCGATCTGCGCCCCCGTGGTCGGATCGAGCGGCAGGACCTGGGAATTGGTCATGCTCACCGACTGGTCGACCTGCATGAACCATCCCGCGCGCAGCGTGTGCGTGGCGTTGAGCAGGTAGGAAGAGTCGGTCTGCCACGCGTAGGCGGTGTTCTTCTTGTACGCCGCCTGGGAGATGCCGCTGAACAGCAGATCGCCGAGCGGACTGGGCGTGAAGTTCAAGGTCGAGGCATGGACGGTGAGCGAGGACTGCCAGTCCCACGCCCCGTGCGAATGCTGCCAGCTCAGGATGCCGAAGTTCGTCGTCTCGCGCTGGTAGTCGTTCAGGGCCGCGCTGGGATAGGTGGTCTGGCCGTTGACGTTCCATCCCGCGGTCGGCACGGCCGAGGGCAGGTTCGGGATCTGGAAATTGCCGGTCGAGACCCCGCCGATGACGGCGAGCCGGTTGTTCGGATCGAGCACGTCCTCCAGATAGCCGAAGCCATGGAGCTGCTTGGTATGGTCGTGCAGGGTTGCGGCGTTGCCGTCGGGAGACTGGATGCCGAGGTTGCTGGTCAAGGAGTCGGCGGAGAAGAAGTAGTGGATGTTGCCGGCGCCGCCGCCGTAGGTGATGCTGGGTTGCAACGTGTCCTGGCTGCCGCCGTAGATCGACACGGTGCCTCCCGAATCGAACGCCCCGCTCTTGGTGGTGATGTCGATGATCCCGCCCGTGCGCAGGCCGTACTCGGCGGGCAGCGCCCCGGTTTCCAGACGCATCGAGGAGATCAGGCGCGGATCGAGCATCTGCCCGAAGCCGACCAGGCCCTCCGGCAGGATGATGCCGTTGATCCGGTACTGCAGCGCGTTGTGCTCGCCGCGGACATGGATCTGCCCGAACGAGTCCTGCGCCACGCCGGGAGCCTGCAGGACCACCTGGCTGAGCAGGTTGTTGTCGCCGCCGGGCATGTCCTGGATCGCCTTGGCGTCGATCGTGTAGGTCGACGCGCCCAGGTCCGTCTCCAGGCCGGCGCGTGCGCGGTCGAGGCGTTGGGAAACGACCTGGATCGATTCGAGCTGCTGCGTAGCACCGAGGTCCGGCAGCGGCGTTGCATCCTGACCGGCGTCCTGCCCCGCTTCCTGCCCCGCGTCCGGCGGCGCGGCCGTCGTCGATGCGGCGGGCGCGGCGGGCGCGGCCTCCTGGGAATACGCGAGGGCAGGAGCCAAGGCGACGAGCCCCGCAAGGGAGCGAAGATTCTTCCAATTCATGGCGGCACACGGAAAGCGGAACATGGACGCCATCGCACCCGATGCGTCGGGCGGGATGGCGGCGAGAATTACGACGGGGACGCGCTCAGAGGATGACGGGCGGATCGCGGCTGCGAGACGTCGGCGCGACTGCCGGCAACCACGCGAAGGCGGTCGCGCGGGCCGACTCGACGCCCGCATCCGGCGCCGCGAACGCGATGACCGACGCGGTCGTCAAGCCGGCGATCTGCGCGTACTGAAAGCACTTGTCGCAGGGCGCGGTCTGCGGAATCGACCGGCCGGCATGGACCCGGCCCGCGGCCGCCACGGAACGCGCAGCCTCCCCGCCCGCCAGTCCATGCCCGATTTCGTGGACGAGCCCGGTGGTCTGCGCCGCCAGGAGCAGGAAGACGAGCGACAGGAACAGGGCAGCGCGGCGCATGGCGCAGGGAGTCTACCGAAGGGCGATCGGGAACGCCACGTTTGCACCCGCCGTGTATATTCCTGCGCAACATGCCCGGCCGCCCCGAAACCACACCGCCCGTCTGGCGCCAGGAGGATGGCGCGCCGGTCTCCTGCCTGGAAAAAATCAAGGTGCTCAACGACAACTACGCCGAGCTTCGACAGATGGCGCAGGATGCGTTGGAAGATGGATTGCTGCTCGGATGCAGCGAGGCCCAGTTGCGGGCGGTGCTCCATGCCATGATCGACAGTCTGACCAATCCCCATCCGGCGCCGCCGCGCCGATAGCCGCTGCACCGATAGCCGCTCCGCCGCCATCGCAACCCGTACGTGTTGCGGCCTGGGATCAAACATCCCGCAAATCGTGCGCCGCTGCTTGACGGCCGTCATTTACGCACCGCCGCCGCCGGGCGAACACTGACGCGTGAGGGGAACGGTTCGGGAGCGGATCATGCGGCAAGCACGGCGGAGCGTAATGGCCATGGCGTCATCCGGCCTGGCATTGTTGACGGCCGGCTGCCTCGGCGGCCTCACGGGCAGCAGCAGCGACGGGTTCACCTCCGCCGTTCCCTACACGCCCGCCGACGATCAGACCGCCTGCGTTCCCGGCAACGACGTCATCGGAACCTGGAAGGTCCTCGCCGACAACCGCACGTTCATTCCCGGATCGGCCGACATCTCCTTCTTCAGCTTCAACCCGCCGTCGGTCAACACCAGCGGCCTGGTGGTCTTCCGGGGCCGCGCCAAAGGGGCGACCGGCTCCGAGGGCGCGCAGGGTTCCGGTGGCGGTGGCGGGGCCATGAGCCGCGGCGTCTTCGCCATCGATGCCTGCGTCGGTTCGCTGACCCTCTACACGGTGGCCGACACCACCATGGCGGTTCCGGCGCCCAACAACACCGACGCATCCTTCACCGAATTCCCCTCCTTCCCGCGCATCGACATCGACTCCGGCGTACTCGCCACGCGCGGCCAGTCCACGCCGGTGTGGACCCTGCCCGACGGCACCAAGACCGGGACCTCCGGCGTCTACGTGAGCCTGCCCACGGGCCTGACGACCGGGATCGGGCAACTCGGCAACGTGTCGGAGTTTTCCTACATGCAGGTGCCGGGAGCCAGCACCCCGGGCCTCCGGTTCGACCAGTTCCCGGGCTCGCCGACCCTCACCCAGGGACGCTATCTGGTGTTCAAGGGCAACTACACCGACGGCACGACCGCGAAGACCGGCGTGTACTTCCGCGACCTCAACGCGGCCGGCACATCGGTGCAGCGCATTGCCGACACCAACATGCTCATTCCGGACACCGCGACCGCGTTCGGCTCGACTGCGCCGCCCAGCGCGGCCAACGGCAAGGTCGTCTTCGTCGGCCTCGACAACGAAAGCGCGCCCACCGCCGGCGGCCTCTATATCGCGCCGGTGGCCGACCAGCCTGCGCTGACGCCGCTCGTGCAGATCGGACTGACCGTGGTGCCCGACGGCTCGGGCAACCCCCTCCCGGACAACCCCACGTTCAGCGCGATCGGCGAAGGCGTGTCGTTCGACGGCCGCTACGTCGCCTTCTGGGGCGCATGGAACACCCAGAGTTCCGCGAACCTGCGTCCGATCACGCTGCAGTGCCCGACGGAGGGCAATGCCGCCCTGCAGGCCGCCTGCCTGCAGCAGTATCCCAGCGGCCAGACGACGATGGACGATCCGATCGACCAGGGCATATTCCTGTACGACACCAGGCAGGGTTCGGTGCGGATGGTGGCGCGCGCCGGAACCGGAGAAGCGTTCCAGGATTTCCTGTATTGGAACTTCTCCGGCAATGCCGGAGCGACGGGCGGCTCCAGCGGGTCGGGTGGATCGGGCAGCTCCAGCGGGTCGGGCTCCTCCGGGTCGTCGGGGTCGTCGGGGTCGTCGGGATCATCGGGGTCGTCGGAGGCCAGCGGCCTGGAGCCGCCGCGTTGGCGCGTCTCGGCGTTCGCAGCGGTCGACGGCGCGCATGGCGTGATCTTCCTGGGATCGCTGCAGCCTGCGGCCAGCGGTTCGACGCCTGCGTCGGGAATCTACGGCGCAGCGCTGACCGGCAACACCATCGGCCCGGTGTTCAAGGTCGTCGCGATCGGCGACGACATGCTCTCGCTGGACCCGGCCGCGCCGGCGGGCTCGCTCGTGGCGTCGCTCGCCATCGAGCGCGAATCGCTGCGCGGCGGCTGGATGACCATCACCGCGTCATCGCTCGATCCGGCCGGCGAAAGCTGGGCCGGCGTCTATGCCACCTTCTTTCCCGGTCCGTTCCATGTGATCCCGGCGGTCGCTCCGGCCACCATCGCCACCCTGGTGCTGGGAAATTGAAGAACGGTGATGTGCGTCATCGGTCCGGCGCCGATTGATCGGCGCCAATGCGCGGAACGCCGTCGACGCCTATAACGAAAGCACGCCAATCGAGCGTTCCTTGGAGAGTTGTCATGAAGAAGAACCGGACCTTGAAACGAAGCATCGTGTTTTCCGCGTGTCTGCTCCTGGTCGGCGCGGCCTTTGCCGCTGGTGGCGGTGGCGGCGGTGGGGGCGGTGGCGGCGGCGGGGGCGGCGGCTTCGGCGGTGGCGGATTCAGCGGCTCGATGGGACAGGGTACGCAAAGCCAGACGCAGTCGCGCGACCGGACCCGGGAGCAGACCCAGGACCAGGCCCACGAACGGACACGGGAGCGGAGCGGGGATCAGAATCATGACCGGACCCGTGAGCGCAGCCGGGATCAGACCCGCGACCAGACTCGGGATCAAACTCGCGACCAGACCCGAACGCAGTCGAATCCGTGACACCCGGCCGGGGCGCCGCTCCGCGCGTCCCGGCATTTCCTTTTTCACCACAATGCGCAACACTCGCGCTTCGCGGCGATCGCCGCCGACGGCGCGCGAGTCGATTGCCGTCGGCGTTCGCGTCACCCGCCGCAAAGCACGGCAAACGGCTTCCAGTGCATCGTGACACCATGAGAATCGGCATCGACGTTGGCGGGACGAAAATCGAAGCGATCGCGCTCGACGAAGACGGCACGGTTCTGCAGCGGCAGCGGGTGATGACGCCCAAGGGCGACTATGAAGCGACCCTGGACGCGATCGCGCAGCTGGTTCGGCGCACCGAAGCCGATCTCGGGCAAAGCGGAACGATCGGGGTCGGGCTGCCCGGCGCCATTTCCTCCCGGACCGGTCTGGTCAAGAACTCGAACAGCACCGTCCTGAACGGACGCACCGTGCCGGAAGACCTCGCGCGCAAATTGGGGCGGGCGATCCGGACGGAGAACGACGCCAATTGCTTCGCGCTTTCCGAAGCGATCGACGGCGGCGGTGCGGGCCA
Source organism: Pseudomonadota bacterium (assembly GCA_021838715.1). Lineage (GTDB taxonomy): Bacteria > Pseudomonadota > Gammaproteobacteria > Burkholderiales > Burkholderiaceae_F > GJ-E10. The sequence goes on from JAKCCX010000025.1 coordinate 19,179, forward strand.
GGATGTCGTCTTCGGGATCATCCTCGGGACCGGCGTCGGCGGCGGCCTGGTGGTCGATCGGCGCTGCGTTGTCGGGCGCAACCGGATCGCCGGCGAATGGGGACACAACCCGTTGCCGTGGGCGCGCGACGAAGAGCGGCCCGGACCGCGTTGTTATTGCGGCAAGACGGGTTGCATCGAAACCTTTCTTTCGGGTGACGGGCTGCAGCGGGAATACCGGACCCAGGCCGGGCACACCCGCGGGCACGTCCGGAGCGGAGCGGAAATCGCTGCCGCCGCGCAAGCCGGCGAGGAGGCGGCGCAACGATGCCTGCGCACCTACCAGGATCGGCTCGCCCGCAGCCTCGCCGCGGTCATCAACGTTCTCGACCCCGACGTGGTCGTGTTCGGCGGCGGCCTTTCCAACATCGATGCGCTGTACGACGGGCTGGTGCCGTGCGTCGCACGGTACGCGTTTTCGGATCACCTCGACACGCAGTTCGTCCGCGCCGCCCACGGCGATTCGAGCGGCGTGCGCGGCGCGGCATGGCTCTGGCCGCATCCTTGAGCACCCGCAGCGGCGAAGCCGCCGGCAGCGACGGCGCCCGGTTGCGCATGCGGCGCACCGCCGGGGCGCTGCACCGCGCGGTTTCGCTTCTGCTGGCATTCGCCCTCGCGGGACTTCCCTGGTGCGCGCAGGCGTGGGGACCGGTCGGACATCGGGCGGTCGGCGCCATCGCCGATGCCCTGCTCGATCCGCAGGCCAAGGCGGCCGTCGCCGAGCTGCTGCGCAGCGACCGCGATCGCGAGGGCCGGCCATCGGGGCGCAAGAGCCTGGCGTCGATTGCCGATTGGGCCGACCAGATCCGCGGCGGCCCGCAGGATCGTCCGCGCTGGCATTTCGACAACCGGCCGCTATGCGGCGGCGACCGCGACATGCAATCCTGGTCCTGGTGTCCGCAAGGCGCGTGCGCGACGGCCGAAATCGGCCGGATGCTGGCGATCCTGCGCGACCGGAGCCGCCCCCCGGCCGAGCGCGAAACAGCCCTCAAGTGGATCGTGCACCTTGCCGCCGACATCCACCAGCCGTTGCATGAGGTCGACTACGCCGCGGGCGGCAACCGGATCCGGGTGCGCCTGCGCGGGCGGCACTTCCGCAGCGCGCGGCACGGCAAGCACGACAGGCTGTCGCTGCATGCCTTCTGGGACAGCCGCGTGGTGGCGCTGGTGCTGCACCCCGAGGGCACCTGGATCCCGCGGGCATCGCTGCAGCGGTTGATCCGGTCGGCGCGCGCGGAGGATCCGCAGCGGGTGGAGGAGCCGCCGTCGGCATGGGGGCCGGAGTCGTTCGCGCTGGCGCGCACCGTCGCGCTCGACCTTCCCGGCATATCCTGCGATGCGCCGCCGCCCCGGCGCACGGTCACGCTGTCGCGGGCATACGTGTTGCGCTCGGAGCAGGTCGCGGAAGCGCAGCTGGCGCTGGCAGGCGCGCGGCTGGCGTATCAGCTGAACGGCGCGCTCGCGCGTTAGCGGAAGTGTTCGGCGGGCGGTGCGCGCAGCGCGGCGGGTCAGCGGGGCTTCTTTTCCGGCCGGTTCCAGCCCTCGACCGTCACTGCGCGGGCGCGGGCGACGGTGAGCTTGCGGGCGGGCACGTCGCGCGTGACCGTCGAGCCGGCGCCGATGGTGGCCCCCTCTCCGACGCGAACCGGCGCCACCAGCACCGAGTTGCTGCCCACGTGCACATCCGCCCCCAATTCACTGCGGTGCTTGTTGGCGCCATCGTAGTTGGCGAAGATGGTGCCGGCGCCGATGTTGGTGCGCGCGCCGACGTGGGCATCGCCGACGTAGGCCAGGTGGTTCGCCTTGGCGCCGCGCTCGAGGTGGCTCGCCTTGACTTCGACGAAGTTGCCGATGTGCACCGCATCGTCCAGGCGCGCGCCCGGGCGCAGCCGCGCGAACGGTCCGGCGATCACGTCGGCGCCGATGTGCGCGCCATCGAAGTGCGAAAACGCGTGGATGACCGTATCGCTGCCGACGACGACGTCGCGCAGGACGCAATATGGCCCGACGTGGACGCCATCGGCCAGCGCCACCGTCCCCTCGAACACGCAGCCGACGTCGATGAACACGTCGGCACCCACCGTCAGGGTGCCGCGCACGTCGATGCGCGCCGGGTCGGCGAGGGTCGCGCCGGCGTCCAGCAGCGATTGCGCCGTGCGCTGCTGGAACACCCGCTCCAGATGGGCAAGCTGGGCCTTGCTGTTCACGCCCAGCGTTTCGTCGGGATCCGCGACGACGCTCGCAGTGACCTGCACGTGGTCGCGGCGGGCCGCGGCGACGATGTCGGTCAGGTAGTACTCCCCTTGCGCATTCTGATTCGACAGGCCCGCCAGCCAGTGCCGCAGACGCCCCGTGGGCGCGACGAGAATGCCGGTGTTCACTTCGGTGATGCGCCGCTGCGCATCGTTGGCGTCGCGCTCCTCGACGATCGCATGAACCTCGCCGCCGCCGTGAATGCTTTCGCGGATGATCCGGCCGTATCCGGTCGGATCGGCCAGGTTCACGGTGAGCAGGCTCACGCCGTCGCCCGCCGAGTCGAGCAGCGCGGCCAGGGTCTGCGCCCGCACCAGGGGCACGTCGCCATACAGCACGAGCGTGGGAACGTCGTCGGCCATCCAGGGCATGGCCTGCAGCACCGCGTGCCCCGTTCCCAACTGCGGCTGCTGCTCGACGAACTGCAGATCCGTCTGGGACGCGAAGCTCGACCGCACTTCCTCGGCGCCGTGCCCGACCACCACCACGATGCGCGCGCCGGAGCCGCAGAGATGCGCCGTCTCGCGCGCTGTTTCGATGACCCGCGCAAGCATGGACTTGCCCGCGATCGGGTGCAGAACCTTGGGGCGCGCGGAGCGCATGCGCTTGCCTTGACCGGCGGCGAGGATGACGATGTTCATGGGCTGATCCTTCCTCCTCTCCCGCGGGCGGAAAAGGGACGGGTGCGGTTTCCGGGGGCCATTATCCTGGCAAGGGCAATCCCAGCAAATACCATGCGGCCATCGCCGCCATGGTTCCCAGCGCGGCGGCGAGCAGCGCAAGCAGCCTGGTCTGCCGCTCCTGCGCACCGCGCAGCCGGGCGACTTCCGCCAACAGCGCGGCGCTGTGGTCTTCGCGGGCGAGGGCGTCGTGCACCAGGCGCGGGATCTTCGGCAGCATCTGGCTCCAGGCCGCCGCTTCGGCGATCGTCCGTTCCCGCAGCCCGCGCCACCCGACCTGCCGATGCATCCAGCTTTCCAGGAACGGCTTGGCGGTGCGCCAGAGATCGAGGTCCGGATCGAGCTGGCGGCCCAGGCCCTCGATGTTGAGCAGGGTCTTCTGCAGCAGCACGAGTTGCGGCTGGATCTCGATGTTGAATCGCCGCGATGCGTCGAACAGCCGCAGCAGCACATGGCCGAACGAGATCTGCTTGAGCGGGCGATCGAAGATCGGTTCGCACACCGCGCGCACCGCGCTCTCGAGTTCATCGACGCGGGTGCCCGGCGGCGCCCAGCCGGATTCGACGTGCGTCTGCGCCACCGCGCGATAGTCGCGGCGGAAAAAGGCGAGGAAGTTGCGCGCGAGGTAGTTCCGGTCGACGTCGGTGAGCGTGCCCACGATGCCGAAGTCGAGCGCGATGTAGCGGCCGAAGTCGGCGCCGCCGGTGCCCACCGAGATGTTGCCCGGGTGCATGTCGGCGTGGAAGAAGCCGTCGCGGAATACCTGGGTGAAGAAGATCTCCACGCCGTCGCGGGAAAGCTTCTTCAGGTCGATTCCGGCGGCGCGCAGCTCGTCGATCCGGCCGATCGGGATGCCGTGCATGCGCTCCATCGTGATGACGTTGCCGCAGCAATAGTCCCAATACATTTCCGGCACCCGCAGCAGCGTGGAATTCTCGAAATTCCGCCGCAGCTGCGAGGCGTTCGCCGCTTCGCGGGTGAGGTCGAGCTCGTCGTGCAGAACCTTGCGGAATTCGGCCACGACCTCGCGGGGACGCAGGCGCTTGCCGTCGTGCCACAGGCGCTCGACGAGCGTGGCGGCGATCTCCATCAACTCGAGGTCGCGATCGATGACCCGGAGCATGTCCGGGCGCAGCACCTTCACCGCGACCGGCCGGCCTTGCAGCGGCCCCGGCCCCAGCACGGCGAAATGCACCTGCGCGATCGAGGCGCTCGCAACCGGCGTGCGCTCGAAGCTGGCGAAGATGTCGCCCAGCGGCCGGCCCAGGCCGCGCTCGATCTCGCGCACCGCCATTTCGGGATCGAACGGCGGCACCCGGTCCTGGAGCTTGGACAGTTCGTCGACGAGATCGCCGGGCACGAGATCGCGGCGGGTCGACAGCATCTGCCCGAACTTGACGAAGATCGGTCCCAGGCTTTCGAGCGCCAGGCGCACCCGCACTGCGCGCGGCGCATCGAGCCGTCGTCCGATGGCCGCGATCCGCGCCCACCGGACGAGCAGCGGATGCCTGAGGTTGGACAGCGCGATCTGATCCAGGCCGTAGCGCAGGCCGACCCAGGCGATGCGCAACAGCCGCAGCAATCGCCGCATCAGTGGATGCCCCTCACCCCTGCCCCGCACCCGGACGGGGCGGGGAATCGTCTTCCCGATCCAGCACGCCGGCGCGACGTTCGAGGCGATCGATCCGCTCCAGCAGTTCCGCAAGCTCGATCCGATGCTGGACGAATTCCTGCGTGCCGAGCAGCATGGGATTCTCGGCGACCAGATAGTCCGCCCCCTGCCGCGCGGCGCGCCATGCGACATCGCGGGCCTGCTCCAGCACCGCCCGCAGCGTGTTGACGATCCGTTCGGCCGCGATGTCGCCGACGAAGCGCGACAGGTCCTCGGCCGGGTCCGGGCGCAACTTCTGCAGCACGTCGATCAACGCCTGCGCGAAGTCCACATCGCCCTCGATGCGGAGATCGCGGCGCGCGGAGGACGGATCGGCCCAGACCTGGGCAACGGCCGCCGGGTTCGCCGCGACCGTCACGTCCGGCGCGCGACCCTCGCCGCCCGCCGCCAGGCCTCCCCCCGGAAGGATGCGCAGTTCGAGACAGGCGAAGCCGATCTCGATGCGCGCCACGCGGCCCGCGTACGCGTCCAATGCCGCCCGCGCCCAGGATTCCCGGGCAAGCAGACGCTGGTACCAGCCCACGACGGCCTGCGCCGCAAGACGGTCCAAAGGATGGCCCAATGGATTCATATCCGGGTTCCGGTGTGCAGCGCGCAGATCCCCGCCGTGAAATTGAACCAGCGCACGCGCGCCAGACCGGCCTCTTCCATCATGCGCGCGAGATCCTGCTGCGACGGATGCACGCGGATCGACTCCGCAAGGTAGCGGTAACTCTCCGCATCGCCCGCGATGCGCCCGCCCAACCAGGGCATGATCTTCATCGAATAGGCGTCGTAGATCGGCGCGAGCGGCGCCCAGACGCGGGAGAACTCCAGCACCAGGAGCATGCCTCCCGGCTTGAGCACGCGGCGCATCTCGGCGAGCGCGCGATCCTTGTGCGTCATGTTGCGCAGGCCGAATGCCACGATGACGCGATCGAACCGCCGGTCGGCAAACGGCAACTGCTCGGCGTCGCAGCGCACCGCCTCGGCCACGATGCCTTCGTCGAGCAGGCGGTCGCGCCCTTCCGTCAGCATGGCGCCGTTGATGTCGGTCAGCACGACCTCGCCGCCCGGCCCCACCCGGCGCGCGAACGCGCGCGTCATGTCGCCGGTGCCGCCGGCGACATCGAGGATCCGCATGCCCGGGCGCACCGCGGCCTGGTTGACCGCAAACGCCTTCCAGGCGCGATGCAGGCCGCCCGACAGGACGTCGTTCATCAGGTCGTAGCGCGACGCGACCGAATCGAACACGCTCGCGACGCGCTGGGCCTTCTCGGCCTCGGGGACCTGGGTGAAGCCGAAATGGGTGGTGGATTCGTCGTTCATGCGTCGCGGGATGCGCCCGCCGCGGCGAGGCGGTCGAGATAATCCTGCCAGAGGGCATCCTGGTGCAGCCCCAGGCCGTACAGGTACTCCCAGGAGTACAGGCCCGAATCGTGGCCGTCGGAAAACATCGGTTGCAGGGCGTACAGCCCGACGGTGTCCACCGACTCGATCGTCACGTCGCGCTTGCCGGTCTGCAGCACTTCTTCACCGGGGCCATGACCGCGCACCTCGGCCGAGGGGGAGTACACGCGCAGGAATTCGAAGGGCAGGCGAAACCGCTGGCCGTCATCGAAGGCGATCTCCAGCACCCGCGAGCCCGAATGCACGGTGATTTCCGTGGGACCGGGGGCGCGCGTGCGCGCGGCGGGCTGCGGTTCCGGTGAGGAAGGTTCGGGGCTGGCAGTGCTCATGTTCCGACTCCGGTTGCAAGCGTCGAAGCATACACGCGGACGCCCCCGGGAGCCTCGCGGCGGTAACCACGCGGTCACGCGCGCTTGCCACCATCCTCGCCGCACATCATGCTCGTACTCATCAATCTCGAAACCGCCGCCGCCCGGCGCGCCGCGATGGCGCGCCAGCTCGACAAGCTCGGCCTCTCGTTCGAGCGCGTCGGCGTCGATCTCCGTCACGCCGACGCCGACGGCGTGCAGCGCGAAATCGCCGCCTGCGCGCCGGGATTCCAGTTCAGCGCCAAGGCGCTGAGCAACGCCGAGATCGGCTGCTGGCTCTCCCATCTGCGCGCCTGGGACCGCCTGCGCCGATCCGGGCATCCCGCCTGCGCCGTGATTGAAGACGATCTCCGGCTTGCGCCGCAGTTCGGGCATGCCCTGCACGTCCTGTCGGCGCAGGACCGCTTCGACCTGGTCTACCTCGGCACGTCCTCCCGCAATGTTTCGCAGCGGCGCTTCGCGCAGTGCAGCGGCCTGCGGATCCACGAGCCCGTCGGGGTGATCCTCAACACCTGGGGATATGTCGTGACGCGCGCCTACGTCGCGCGCTTCTTCGCCGAGGGTCCGGACTCCGGCACCGACGGCGGCAAGCCGCTGCGCCGGATCCGGCTGCCGATCGACCACTTCCTCGGCGGTCGCGGCGGCCGCCTCCGCCCGCGCATCGGCGTCCTGCAGCCGGCCGTCGTGGAGGAGGATCCGGTCCTGGGGGCGGCCTCCCAGATCGGCCCCTATACCCGGCGGCTGGACCGCCTGCACCTGTTGCAGCGCATGCGGCGGCGGGTGCTCACCAGCTCGGTGGGCGAACTCTACTATTCCACCGTGTACCGGTACCTGTAGCGGCAGCGCCCCGTTTTGTAGCATCATCGGCGCACCGTCTTGCCGCGCGGGATGATTGCATGGGCCGTTTGCTGATCGGGATCGGGGTGCTCTTCCTCGTGCTGGGCGCGCTCTGGCCGTGGCTGTCGCGGCTGCCGCTCGGTCGCCTGCCGGGGGACATCCACATCCACCGCAACGGGATGGACTTCTACTTCCCGCTGGCGACGAGCATCGTCATCTCGATCCTGATCTCGCTGATCCTGTGGCTATGGCGGAGATAGGCGGTCGGGGGATGCGGGTGGTGCGCCCGGCAGGAGTCGAACCTGCGACCCTTGGCTTCGGAGGCCAATACTCTATCCACTGAGCTACGGGCGCGCATGATGCGGGCGGGAAAATCGCCGCGCAAAGGCGAAGTGTACCTGACGCGCCGCAGGGTTCGGTCGCCGGCGGCCGGAACGTCGCGGCATCGGGCGCGGCGGTGCGCACGGGCCGCCCCCGGCAAACCGGCGCGACCCATCAAACCGACTGCGGGTCGACTTCGAGGTCCCAGCGCAGGACGCCGCTGCTGCCCCGCTCCCGCAGGGCCGGCAGCCAGGCGTCGAGAAATGCGTGCAGATCGGCCCGACGCGCCGACTCCACCAGCAGCTGGCCGCGCGATTCGGACGCCAGGCGCGCCAGCGGCATCGGCACCGCGTCGTACAGCGTGACCCGGTGGCGCCCGGCAATCTCGCTCCCCATCCGGGCCGCCGCTTCCAGAAATGCCAGCGCGGCCTCGAGGGTCCGTGCCGTGGCGCGCAGCAAGGCCTGGTGCACGAACGGCGGCATCCGCGCCGCGGAGCGCTCGTCCAGTTGCTCCTGGGCAAAATCGGCGAAGCAGTTGCGGGCCAACGCCGCGAACAGGGGATGCAGGGGAAATCGCGTCTGCACCAGCACCCGGCTCTGCTGCCCGGCACGGCCCGCACGGCCCGCCACCTGGGTGAGCAGGGCAAACAGCCGCTCCGGCGCCCGGAAGTCGGCGGCGACGAGCTGGGCATCGGCGTTGAGGATGCCGACCGCGCTCACGCGCTGGAAGTCGTGCCCTTTGGCAACCATCTGGGTGCCGACGAGGATGTCGACCTCGCCGGCGTGGACGGCGTCGAACGCCGCCTCGGCATGCTGCAGACCGCGCGCCCCGCGGGTGCTGTCGCGATCGATGCGGGCGATCCGCGCCTCCGGCCAGGCCTCGCGCAGGGTTTCCTCGATGCGCTGGGTTCCCTGACCCACCGGCTCGAGATCCTGGTTGCCGCAATCGGGACACGATGCGGGCACCCGGGCGCTCCATCCGCAGTGGTGGCAACGCAGCGCCGCCCCCGCCTTGTGGTACGCGGCGAACGCATCGCAATGGGGGCAACGGGACAGCCACTCGCAGGCGCCGCAGCGCAGAACCGGAGCAAATCCGCGGCGGTTCAGGAAAATGAGCGCTTGCTCACCACGCTCCAGCGCGGCGGCGACCGCCTCCCGCACCGGGGTCGCCAGACCCTGTTCCGGCGGGTAGTGATTGAGGTCGACCGCCTCGATCGCCGGCGGCAGGCCGTGGGCGCCGGCACGCTGCGCCAGCGCCAACAGGCGGTAGCGGCCGTGCTGGGCGTGCTGCCAGGTTTCCAGCGCCGGGGTCGCCGATCCGAGCACGATGGGCACCGCCTCGATCTGCGCCCGCTTCACCGCCAGATCCCGCGCCGAATACGGCACGCCGCCCTGGGCCTTGAACGATGCATCGTGTTCTTCGTCGACCACGATCAGCGCCAGATGGGGAATCGACGAAAACACGGCGGTGCGGGTGCCCAGCACGATCCGGGCGCGGCCCTCGTGCGCCTGGATCCACGCCGCCGCCCGTTCGCCGGGGGTCATCCCGCTGTGCAGGCTGACGATGGGCACGGTCGGAAACCGCCGCGCCAGCCGGCCCTGCAATTGCGGCGTGAGGTTGATTTCGGGCACGAGGAACAGGACCTGGCTGGGTTCCTGCGCCAACACCCGCTCGATCGCGCCGAGATAGACCTCGGTCTTGCCGCTGCCGGTGACGCCGAACAGGAGATGCGGGACGAAACCCTGTGCCGCCGCCAGCGCCTGAATCGCTTCCGCCTGCTCCCCGCGCAGGGTCGGACGCACGTCCGGCGGGTACGGAACCGCCGCCGCGGCCGCCGCGGCTTCCGTCCGAGCGGACTTGCGCTTCCCGGGCGGGCGCCGCAAGCGCGGCGGCAATGCCGGCAAGGCGACCTGACCCCAGGCGTAGTGGTAATAGCCGGCGGCGAAACGACAGAGGTCCAGCCACTTCGGCGGCAGGTGGAGGCCGTCCCACAACGGCTCCCCCAATGGCCGCACCCGTGCCGGATCGATCGCGCTTTCCGCGGCGAACCCGACGACGATACCGACCTGCTTGCGCCGGCCCACCGGCACCGCCCAGACGGAACCGAGGGGAACCGGCAGATCCGGGAGCCGATAATCGAGCGGTTGATCGATCGGCAGATCGACGATCACCCGCGCATACCGCATCCCATGCTCGGTCAAAATATCGCGCACTTTCTCAAGATTCGCAGCTAACCCATTCTTTTTGCTGAAAGCCCGTAGGGATTTTTCGGGGCGGCCGGTGTCCTGTGGATAACTATGTGGAAAAGCGCGGGAAAAGCGCGCCAAGTCCTCGACAGGCCTGGAATTTGGTGGAATCGCCCCTTCCGGGACGACTCAAAAAATTCCTTTTATTTCAAGCAATTACGAAACAACTCCAGGGGATTTGCCGCATTTCCCGAGGGGAAGGCCCCGGAATTCGGGGTTTCCCCAATTTTGTGCATAAGTCAAGAAGACGCCGCCCGCGGAATCGGCCCGAATCAAGCCCCGCGGCCCCGCAGACCCCGGCTGTGCGCATGCACCGTTTCGACCAGCGCCGCCACGGCTTCGGGATCGGTGAACTGCGAAATGCCATGCCCCAGATTGAACACGTGGCCATCCCAGGTGCCGTCGCCGCGTTGCGGATCGCCGAACGAATCGAGGATCCGGCGGGCTTCGGCGCATGCCGGCTCGGCACCGGCGAGCAGGGCCATCGGATCGAGGTTGCCCTGCAGCGCACAGCGGCCGCCGATCCGCGCGCGCGCGCGGCCCAGGTCGACCGTCCAGTCCACGCCGACGGCGTCGGCCCCCGTCTGCGCCAGGTCTTCGAGCCAGACTCCGCCGCCCTTCGTGAACACGATGCAGGGCACCCGCTCGCCCTCCGCCTCGCGCTGCAAACCCTGCACGACGCGCGTCATCGGGTCGAGCGAAAACGCCCGGAAGGCGGGATCCGCCAGAACGCCACCCCAGGTATCGAAGATCATCACCGCCTGGGCGCCGGCGCGAATCTGGGCGTTGAGATAGTCGGTGACGGCCCGGACATTGACGTCGAGGATCCGCTGCATCAGGTCCGGCCGCCGGTAGAGCATTTCCTTGACCGTGCGGAAGTCGTCCGATCCGCCGCCCTCGACCATGTAGCAGGCCAGGGTCCACGGACTGCCCGAGAAGCCGATCAGGGGAATGCGACCGGCCAGCGCGCCGCGGATCGAGCGGACCGCATCCATCACATAGCGCAACCGGTCTTCGGGATCCGGCGCCGCCAGCGCGGCAACATCCGCCTCGGAGCGCACCGGACGCGCGAACCGCGGTCCCTCGCCATCGACGAAATGCAGGCCCAGGCCCATGGCGTCGGGAACCGTGAGAATGTCCGAGAACAGGATCGCCGCATCCAGGGGATAGCGATCGACCGGCTGCATGGTGACCTCGGTTGCCAGATCCGGAGACTGGGCCAGCGCAAGGAAACTGCCGGCGCGCTTGCGCGTCGCGTTGTATTCCGGGAGATAACGCCCCGCCTGGCGCATCAGCCAGATCGGGGTGTATTCGGTCGGCTGGCGCAACAGGGCGCGCAGAAAGGTATCGTTCGTAGGTTTCACGCGCGCTCGTTCACGACAAATGGAAAAACCCGATTTTCGCACGACGACGCTGCCGATCTGGGCACGCCAGGACGGCAATTTCGTGGTTCTGTCGCTGCGCGTGCAACCGGGCGCCAAACGCACCGCGGCGGCGGGCCCCTACGGCGACCGGCTGAAGATCGCCCTGCACGCGCCGCCGGTGGACGGCAAGGCCAACGCCGAGCTGCTTCGCTTCCTCGGCGATGCGCTGCACCTGCGGGCCCGGCAGCTTGCACTCGCCGCAGGCGCGGCCAGTCGCGACAAGCAGGTCCGCGTATCCGGACTGGAGGAAGCCGGCGCGCTGGCCGAACTCGCCCGCCGGCTCGCCGCCCTGGGGGCGCCGGCCCCATAAAAAAAGGCAGGCCTCGCGGCCTGCCTTTCTTTGCGGGGAGTCCCCGGCTTAGTGCTTCTTGGCGGCCTTCTTGGCAGCGTGGTGCGCAACGCGATGGCCGTGACGATGGCCATGATGGTGGCTGCGGGCATGGTGGCGAACGACGTGGTGCGCAGCCGGCTTCTTGGCAGCAGCGGGCTTGGCAGCGTCAGCCGCATACGCGGTACCGGCGGCGAACATCGAGGCGATCATCAAAGCAAGCAGTTTCTTCATTTTGGCTTCCGTGGATTAATTGAAAAATCCGATATCGTTCGCAGAGTGCCCCCGCCGGAATTGGCGGTTCAGCGTTCTGCGCTCTGGAGCGATAACGTCGGAGCGCTCGCAGCCGTTGACAGAGGTCTTCGAAGGAACCCCCGGCGACGTTGCCGCTTCCGCAACTCCACCCCCTCATCGGGATCGGGATTGCGGATGTCCACGTCTCGAGCATGGTGCCGCAACAGATCCGCGTCGATTATGCACCAAAATTGCGCGGTCGCCGATATTTTGCGAAGAAGATGATGAATTTCGATGCCGATCCGATCGTCGCGATCGCCACGGCGCCCGGGAAGGGCGGGGTTGGGGTCGTCCGCATCTCGGGACCCCAGCTCGACCCGTTCATCCAGGGTCTGCTCGGCCCCGCCCGGGCCGCGCACCTGCGTCCCCGCGTCGCGCTGCATGCCGATTTTTGCGATGACCACGGCCGCGCCATCGACTCGGGGCTCGCGCTGTGGTTTCCCGCGCCCCACTCCTACACCGGCGAATCGGTGCTCGAACTCCAGGGACATGGCGGCCCCGCCGTGCTGCAGATGATCCTCGCCCGTTGCCTGCAGGCGGGAAGCGGGGTCGGTGCGCGCATCGCGCGTCCGGGGGAATTCACGCAGCGGGCCTTCCGCAACGGCAAGATCGACCTCGCCCAGGCGGAGGCGGTGGCCGACCTCATCGACGCCGGCACCGCCGCCGCCGCGCGCGGCGCCCTGCGGTCCCTGCAAGGGGAATTTTCCCGCGCCGTGCAGGCGTTGGCGGCCGATCTTCTGGAACTGCGGGCGCTGACCGAAGCCACCCTCGACTTTCCCGAAGAGGAAATCGAATTCCTGCGGGCGGCGGACTGCCGGCGCCGGCTGGCGCGGGCGGGCGATGCCCTCCACGCGCTGCTGCACCGGGCGCGCCAGGGGGCCCTGCTGCGCGAAGGCATCCATGTCGTGCTCGCCGGCTCGCCCAATGTCGGCAAGTCCAGTCTGCTCAACGCGCTGGCCGGCGAGGAGGTCGCGATCGTCACCGAACACCCCGGCACGACCCGCGACCGCATCGAGCGCCGGATCGCCATCGACGGGGTCGTGCTCAACGTCATCGACACCGCCGGATTGCGGGAGACGACCGACCCGGTGGAGGCGATCGGCATCGCGCGCACGCGCGGAGCGCTTGCCAGCGCGGATATCGTGCTGCATCTCGTCGACGACCGGCAGCCCGACGACCCGGGCGACGCGGCGATCGCCGCCGGCGCCGCCGCCGGAGTGGCGGTTCTGCGCGTACGCAACAAGATCGACCTCACCGGGTCGCCGCCGGGCCTGCGGGACGGATGCGTCCGGATTTCGGCCCGCAGCGGGGCCGGGCTCGACGTCCTGCGCCGGGAGATCCTCCGCATCGCGGGCTGGGAGGGGGCGAGCGAAACGGGCGGCGAGACCACGTTCCTGGCCCGCGCGCGGCACGTGCATGCGCTCGAGCGCGCCCTCGCCCATCTCGACGCCGCCCGCGCGCAGGCGGATCAGAACTACGCGCTGCCGGAGTTGATGGCCGAGGAACTGCGCCTTGCCGGCGACGCCCTGGGCGAGGTCACTGGAGCGGTGACCCCGGATGACGTGCTCGGCGAGATCTTCGGGCGGTTTTGTGTCGGAAAATAGTGTCG
>JAKCCX010000085.1 GCA_021838715.1 Pseudomonadota bacterium
GCGGCGATCAGGATGACGCGCGTCATACCGCGACCGGCGCCTTGATGTGCGGATGCGCCTGGTAGTCGAGGATTTCGAAGTCTTCGAACCGGTACCCGAAGATCGAATCCGGCCGGCGGCGGATCGCCAGCCGGGGGTACGGAAACGGCGTGCGGCGCAGTTGCTCCCGGGCCTGGTCGAAGTGGTTGCGGTAGATGTGGCAGTCACCGCCGGTCCAGACGAAATCGCCGGGCAGCAGGTCGCATTGCTGCGCCACCATGTGGGTCAGCAGGGCATAGCTGGCGATGTTGAAGGGAACCCCCAGGAAGATGTCGCAGCTGCGCTGGTAGAGCTGGCAGCTCAGCCTGCCTTGCGCGACATAGAACTGGAACATCACGTGGCAGGGCGGCAGGCGCATCCGGGGGATTTCCGCAACGTTCCAGGCCGAGACGATCAGCCGCCGCGAGTCCGGGTTGGTCCGGATCTGGTCGACGACCTCTGCGATCTGATCGATGCGGGTGCCGTCCGGCGCCGGCCAGGACCGCCATTGCACGCCGTAAACGGGGCCCAGTTCGCCGGATTCGTCGGCCCACTCGTCCCAGATCGTGACCCCGTTTTCGCGCAGGTACGCGATATTGCTGGATCCCTGCAGGAACCACAGCAGCTCGTGGATGATCGAACGGAGATGAAGCTTCTTCGTCGTGATCAGCGGGAATCCCGCGCCGAGGTCGAAGCGCATCTGGTACCCGAAAACCGAGCGGGTGCCGGTGCCGGTGCGGTCGCTTTTGTCGGCGCCATGTTCCAGGACATGGCGCATGAAGTCCTCGTATTGATGCATGCGGGGTTCCCGGATCGTTCGATGCAGTATAACGGTGCCTGTGCAGGATAAAGGGCTGTCGTATGCGCTGGGATTGGAAACAGAATCCGCGTCTGCATGCGCTCGAAGCATCGCTCGGGGGGCGCCGTGTCCATGTCCGGCGCAGCATGGGCGGCGCCCACGGGGTCGAGCGCTTTGCGGTCGATTGCGACGGCGCCCGCTGCTTCGTCAAGCTCGCGCCCTCCGTGTCGGTTCTGCGGGCCGAAGCCGACGGCCTGCAGGCGATCGCGGCCACTTGTACCTTGCGGACCCCGCGCGTCCTGGCGATGGGGCCGCTGCACGAGGAGCGGTCCGGCGACCTGCTGGGCGGGTTTCTCGTCCTGGACTGGATCGACCTGCATGACGACGGCGATTGGCGCGCGGCGGGGGCGGGCCTGGCGATGCTGCACGCGGCGCCGCCGGCGGTTCCGCGGTTCGGGTGGGAGCACGACAACTACCTGGGGGCGAGCCGGCAGCGTAACGGCTGGAGCGATGACTGGCGCGAGTTCTGGCGGGAGCGCCGTCTGCGTCCGCAATTCCGCATGGCTCGCGAAGCCGGGCTCGACTTGCTCGCATCGCGCGAAACCGCGGCGCTTGCCGCATCCGACCGGCTGCTGTCCACGCATGCGCCGCACCCCTCGCTGCTGCACGGCGACCTGTGGTCCGGCAACATGGGCTTCGACGCCCAGGGGGCGCCGGTGCTCTTCGATCCGGCGGTATATGTCGGCGACGCCGAAGCGGACCTGGCGATGACGCGGCTCTTCGGCGGCATCCCGGCGGAGTTCTACCGGGCGTACGAAGTGCGTCACACGCCGGCGCCGGGCTGGCAGGAGCGCGATGCGCTCTATCGCCTCTATCACGTCCTCAATCACGCCAACCTGTTCGGCGGATCGTACGTCACGCAGGCGGCGCGCCTGATCGACCAACTGTAGTGCGGGAGCGAGGCCCGGCCCGCATCGCGGCCGGACGCACCGCGCTCAGGCGACGCCGGACATCCCCGCGACGACGCGGTTGAAGCCGGCGTCGACGTAGGTGATCTCGCCCGTCACTCCCGCCGCGAGATCCGACAGCAGGAACGCGGCGACGTTGCCCACGTCGTCGATCGTGACGTTGCGGCGCAAGGGCGCGGTCTGCTCGACGAAATCCAGGATCTTGCCGAAATCCTTGATGCCGGCGGCGGCCAGGGTGCGGATCGGCCCGGCGGAAATGCCGTTGGCGCGGATGCCTTTCGGCCCCAGGTTGGCCGCCAGATAGCGCACCGACGCCTCGAGCGAGGCCTTGGCGAGGCCCATCGTGTTGTAGTTCGGCACGACGCGCTCCGCCCCCAGATACGTGAGCGTGAGCAGGGAGCCGTTGCGCCCGCCCATCATGGGCAGCGCCGCCTTGGCCAGCGCCGGAAAGCTGTAGGCCGAGATGTCATGCGCAACCCGGAACGCCTCGCGGGAGAGGCCTTCGAGGAAATCGCCGGCGATCGCCTCGCGCGGCGCAAAGCCGATCGAATGCACCAGGCCGTCGAGGCCGTCCCAGGACTTGCCCAGGCCCGCGAACAGATCGGCGATCTGGGCGTCGTCCGCGACGTCGCAGGGAAACACCAGGGCGGAGTCGAATTCGCGCGCGATTTCGGTGACGCGGTCGCGGAAGCGATCGCCGACGTAGGTGAACGCCAACTCCGCGCCCTCCCGGCGGCAGGCTCGCGCGATGCCGTAGGCGATGGAACGGTTCGAAAGAACCCCGGTGATCAGGATGCGCTTGCCAGACAGGAACGGCATGGATGACGAGCCCGCCGGTGACGGCGGTGATGGTGGTGGGAATAATGGTGAAGCGGATGATGCCGCGAGTACCGCACGCGCTGGCGCGGATTGCCCCCGTTCCACACGTTCAGCGCCAGCCGCTGGCCGATGCGCAGCCGGCTCGAATGAAGCCGGTTCCACGCCATGATGTCGTGGGTCCGGATGTGCCAGTGATGCGCGATCGAACTCAAGGTGTCGCCGTGGTGGACGCGGTAGGAGATGCGCCGCATCCGGGGCACCACCGGAACGAGCGAAAACGACGCATCGACCAGCTTCGGGGAAATGTCGTCGGTGACGGCCTCCCCCCGCGGAACCAGGATCACCGATCCGGCTGCGGGACGGTAGCGCCAGGGAATCCGGTTGACCCGGCGCAGTTCGTTGACCGAGAGGTTGGCTTTCTGCGCCAGGATTTCCAGCGTTTCTCCGCGCCGCATGACGTGCGCCGTCCAGCTGGCCATGGGCTGTCCGGTCGCTTCCACGGCGACCAGATTGGTCTCGAAGGCTTCGGCGTGATCGGCGGGCAGCAGGATCGTGGGCGACGAGGCGCCGATGATCAGCGGGCGATTGAACGCCGGGTTCAGCGCCTGGAATTCGTCAATGGGAATTTCCGCGAGTCGGGCGGCCGTAGCCACGTCCATGTCGGCGGGAATGTCTTCCGAAACGAAGTACGGCCGATCGGGAATCTCCGGCAGCGTGATGCCGTAGCGCTGCGGATCGGCGATGATGTTCTTGATTGCCTGCAGCTTGGGAACGTAGAACTCCGTTTCGTGCGGCAGGCGCAGATCCTTGTAGGCTGTCGAACGATGGTGCCGGCGGGCGTTGGCGATGGCGCGCTCGACTCCGAGCTCGCCGTAGTTGTAGGCGGCAAGCGCCAGTTGCCAGTCGCCGAATTCGCCGTAGAGCTTCTGCAGGTAGTCAAGCGCCGCCCGGGTGGACTCGATCACGCCGAAGCGCTCGTCCTTCCACATATTCTGTTCCAGCGCATATTTCGTTCCCGTCGAGGGAATGAACTGCCACAGACCGGCCGCCTTGGCGATCGACACGGCATTGGGCTGCATCCCGCTCTCGATGAACGGCAGCAAGGCGATCTCGGTGGGCATGCCGCGCTTCTCGACCTCCGCCACGATGTGATAGAGGTACATGCTCGCCCGGGTCGAGATCCGCTCGATGTATTGGGGCTTGTCGGCATACCAGCGGGTGGTCTGCCGCGCGCGCCAGGTGTCGAGGTCCGGCATCTTGAAGCCGCGGCGGATGCGCGCCCAGAGGTCCTCGTCGTCGGCCTGCATGACCGCCATGGTGGGCGCCGCGTCGGTGCCGGTTGCCGGGGTCGCGGTTGCCGGGGTGGCGGTGCCGGGGGCCGGCACGCCGGGAGCCGAGGTCGCCACGGCGGGGGGCGGCGCGACCGGCGGCGGGGGCGCCTGCGGCGGCGCAGCCGGTTGAATCGTTGCGATGGTTTCCGAAATGCTGCGCAGCACGCGCGCTTCGGGGGGGCTGGCAAGGTCGGTGCGAACCGGCGCCACTTCCATCCACGTGGCAGGAACGATGGCAAACGTCTGCGCCGGCGTGTCGAACAGCGGGACGGGACGGGCATAGCCGGCGTCGGCCCGGGGGGGCGACAGCATATCGGCGGCCCAGGCCGATTGCAGGCCCAGGCCTGCCGCCACGGCACACACCAGGAACCGGACCCGGACGGGACAATTCACCAGACGCTCCCCCACCCATCTCAAATTTTTTGTGCGGGCGCAAGTGTACCTTAGCGATCCCGGGGGCGAAACCACCTCATCCGGCCGGATTCCCCCGAAAACCGGGCGATCCGCGATGTCCGGCGGCGGTGGCCGCCACCCTTCCCCCTCTCCGCGGTGCGGCGGAGGACGGCTGCAGGGTTGCTATATCCTGTCGCGGTCCCGCGCCTCGCCGCATCGCCAACAGATCGTGTCCATGACCCCCGCGCCGGTTGAATCGTTCGCTGACTTCCTGGACTCGCCGCCCGGTCGGTACGTCCTGGAGTGGGAACAGCGCGTGCTCGACGAGATGGTGACGGACATCTTCGGTTTTTATGCCCTGCAGTTGGGGACTCCGGGTCTCGCGGGGCTGCGGGAAAATCGGATGCCGTTCCGCTGCGCGGTGGTCGAATCGGCGGAGTGGCCGGCCGGATGCTCCGGCATTCCCGGCGGCCTGCGCACCGTGGTCAGCCGGTTCGACGAACTGCCGTTCGCGTCGCAGTCCGTCGACCTGGTGGTGCTGCCCCATGTCCTGGAATTCGCGGAGGAGCCGCATCGGGTGCTGCGGGAGGTCGATCGGGTGTTGCTCCCGGAGGGGCAGGTGGTGCTGACCGGTTTCAATCCCGCCAGTCTGTGGGGACTGCATCACGCGATGCGACGGGTCGGCGTCTGCCCCTTCCTCCCCCCCGGGGGCCAGCTGATATCGTTGCTCCGGATCAAGGACTGGCTCAAGCTGCTTTCGTTCGAGGTGCAACGAGGTCGGTTCGGCTGTTACCTGCCGTGGGCGCGCACGGAACGATGGATCGGCCGCTGGGCCTTCCTGGAGAAGGCCGGCGATCGATGGTGGCCGGTGCTGGGCAGCGTGTATGCGCTGGCCGCCGTCAAGCGCGTGCACGGCATGCGCCTGGTCGGTGTCGTCCGGAAGCGCCGCGAAGAACTGGATCTGAGCCCGGCCCTGGCGCCGGTGGCGCAGCGTTCGCCGGCCGGCATTCCGGTCGCGACGCGATTCCATGGTCCGGAGGCAGCTGATGGCAGCCAATGAAACGCGCGCTGGCGCGAATGGGTGAACGCATTGGAGGTGGATCGTTTGATGGATTCGGAAAGGAACCCCATGTCCCCGTCGACGACCGACGGCGCCGCCGCGGGCGACGCGCCGTCGGTCGTCGACGTGTGGACCGACGGTGCCTGCAAGGGCAATCCGGGCCCCGGCGGGTGGGGCGCGCTGCTGCGTAGCGGCGCCCACGAGCGCGAATTGTTCGGCGGCGAGGATCCGACCACCAACAATCGCATGGAACTGACTGCCGTCATCGAGGCGCTGGCGGCGCTCAAGCGATCGTGCCGGGTGACCATCCACACCGATTCGCAGTACGTCAAGAACGGGATCACCGAGTGGATGCGCCAGTGGGAGCGGCGCGGCTGGCGCACCGCCGACGGCAAGCCGGTGAAGAACCTGGAACTGTGGCAGGCGTTGGACCGCCAGGTGCGGCGGCACACGGTCGCGTGGAAGTGGGTGCGCGGCCATGCGGGCGATCCCGGCAACGAGCGGGCCGACGCGTTGGCGAATCGCGGCGTCGAGACCGCGCGCAAGGTTAATGCGGGTTAGGTACGGAGGTTGGGAATGCGGCAAATCGTGCTCGACACCGAAACCACCGGCCTGGAGGCGAAGGACGGCCATCGCATCATCGAAATCGGCGCGATCGAGATTTTCGGCCGCCAGGTGATGCCGGAGCGGCAGGTGCATCACTATGTAAACCCGGACCGGGAAGTCGATGCCGGCGCGCG
>JAKCCX010000086.1 GCA_021838715.1 Pseudomonadota bacterium
GGCTGCGCGGCGTGGTCGTAAAGAGCCACGGCTCGGCCGATGCGTACGCGTTCGAATTCGCCGTCCGCCGCGCCTTCGAGGCCGCTTCGCACCGCCTGCTCGAACGCACCGCCGAGGCCATGGTGCCCATGCTCGCCCAGCTGCAGACGGCCGGTGCGGGTGGGGAAGCGGTGCAAGCCTGACGGGACCACGAACGCCATGAACCGGACAATATATAGCCGCATCTGCGGAACGGGGTCTGCGCTCCCCGCCCGTGTGGTTTCGAATGAAGAACTGGTCCGCGAACTCGCCGGCCGCGGCGTCGAGACGTCGGACGAGTGGATCGCCACCCGGACCGGGATCCGCCAGCGCCACATCGCCGAGCCGGGCGTCGGGACGACCGATCTCGCCGCGCGGGCGGCGGTCGCCGCGCTGGAGCGGGCCGGGTTCGCCGCGGACACGCTGGACCTCATCGTCGTGGCGACATCCACGTCGGACCAGGTGTTTCCGAGCACCGCCTGTTCCGTGCAGGCGCGCATCGGGGCGGCGGGGGCGGCGGCGTTCGATGTCCAGGCGGCCTGCAGCGGCTTCGTGTATGGCGTTTCCCTGGCGGATGCAATGATCCGGAGCGGTGCGTACCGGCGGGCGCTGGTGATCGGCGCCGAGGTGTTTTCCCGGATCCTCGACTGGAACGACCGCACGACCTGCGTGTTGTTCGGCGACGGTGCCGGGGCGGTCGTGCTGGAAGCGGCCGATGCGCCCGGAATCCTGGCCAGCCGGATGCGCGCCGACGGCGCGCGCGGCGGCGCGATCCTGTCGCTTTCCGCCTACCTGGCGGGCGGCAGCGCCGCCGGCGACCCGTTCCTGCGCATGGAGGGCAAGGCCGTGTTCAAGCTCGCGGTCGACGTTCTCGAAACGTCGGCGCGCGAAGTGCTCGCCATGGCGGGCATGGAGCCGGCCCAGGTGGACTGGCTGGTGCCGCACCAGGCCAACGTGCGGATCATCGAGGCCAGCGCGAAGCGGCTCGAGTTGGACCTCGACAAGGTGGTCGTGACGGTGGACCGGCACGGCAACACGTCGGCTGCCTCCGTTCCGCTGGCGCTCGACCAGGCGGTGCGCGACGGCCGCGTGCAGCCGGGCCACCACGTTCTCCTGCAGGGCGTGGGCGGCGGCTTCACCTGGGGATCCGTGCTCGTTCGCATGTAGCAACAACCGACAAGACCAACGATGAAACTGGCTTTCGTATTTCCCGGGCAGGGTTCCCAGGCGGTGGGAATGCTGAATTCGTTCCAGGACGACGCAGCGGTGCAGGATGTGGTGCGCCGGGCTTCCGATGCGCTGGGGCAGGATCTCGGCCGTTTGATCGCCGACGGTCCCGCAGCGGATCTGGACCGCACCGTCAACACCCAGCCCAGTCTGCTCACGGCATCGGTTGCGATGTTTGCGGCGTGGCGGGCGGCGGGCGGCCCGATGCCCGAGGTGTTCGCAGGGCACAGCCTGGGCGAATATTCGGCGCTGGTCGCCGCGGGCGCCCTGCGCCTCGAGGACGCGGTCCCGCTGGTGCGGTTTCGCGCCCAGGCGATGCAGGAGGCGGTGCCGCTCGGGACGAGCGGCATGGCGGCGATCCTGGGCCTGGACGATGCCGCCGCGGGGGCCGTATGCGCGCGTGCCGCGCAAGAGTCCCCGGGGGCGGTGGTGGAGGCCGTGAACTTCAACGCGCCGGGCCAGGTCGTGATCGCGGGACACACGGCGGCGCTGGCGCGCGCCTGCGAGCTGGCGCGCGAGGCCGGCGCCAAACGGGCGCTGCCGCTGCCGGTGTCGGCGGCATTCCACTCCTCGCTGCTCAAGCCGGCCGCCGAGCGGCTGCGCGCACGCCTGGCCGAGACGCCGGTGCAGGCGCCGTCGGTCGCCGTGATGAACAATATCGACGTGGCATGCGAATCCGAGCCCGATCGCATCCGCGATGCGCTGGCGCGGCAGGTGGCCGGTGCGGTCCGGTGGAGCGAACTCGTGCGCCGGCTTGCCGAACAGGGCGTGACGCACGTCGTCGAGTGCGGCCCCGGCAAGGTGCTGACCGGACTCAATCGGCGCATCGTTGCCGGAATCACCGCCCTGTCGGTTTCGGATCGTTCGAGCCTCGACGAGGTGCGGACCGTTTTGGGAGGCCAGGCATGAGCGAGTCCTTGGTGTTTTCGCCCGAAGCCCTGCGCGGCGAGGTGGCGCTGGTCACCGGCGCATCGCGCGGGATCGGCCGCGCCATTCTCGAGGCGCTATTGCAGGCGGGGGCGACCGTCGTCGGCACGGCGACGACCCCCGAGGGTGCGGACGGGATTTCCCGGCGCATCGCGGAGCAGGGCGGCGCCGGGACGGGGCTCGTACTCGACGTGCGCGACCGCGCACGCTGCGATGCGGCCGTGCAGGAGGTGTCGGAGCGTTTCGGCAAGCTCTCCGTCCTCGTCAACAACGCCGGCATCACCGCCGATACCCTCGCCATGCGCCTGCGCGACGAGGAGTGGGATGCCGTGCTCGATACCAATCTGAGCGCCGCGTTCCGGCTGGCGCGCGCGACGATGCGGGGCATGATGAAGGCCCGGCATGGCCGGATCATCAATATTTCCTCCGTGGTGGGCTCGGCCGGCAACGCCGGGCAGGCCAACTACGCGGCGGCCAAGGCCGGCCTCGAGGGGATGACCCGTTCCCTCGCGCGGGAACTGGGGGGGCGGGGCGTCACCGTGAACTGCGTCGCACCGGGGTTCATCGAAACCGACATGACGCGGGCGCTCAATCCGCAGCAGACGCAGGCGCTGCTCGGGCAGATTCCGCTGGGCCGGTTGGGGCAGGCGCAGGAGATCGCTGGAGCGGTGACGTTCCTCGCATCCAAGGCCGGCGCGTATGTGACCGGGGCCGTCCTGCACGTCAACGGCGGCATGTATATGGCGTGACCGGCGGCGTAATCCGCCAAACTGCTAGAATCGCCCGCCCTTTGCGCAAAAAGGGACGGCACGTTCTCTTTTAGAGGAGGCGCGGACGGTGCATCGCGTTTCCGTGATGAAAGGCACGAGGAGGGGTATTTATGGACAGCATTGAACAGCGCGTAAAAAAAATCGTGGCCGAGCAGCTCGGCGTGAACGAGGCCGACATCAAGAACGAATCGGCGTTCGTGGATGACCTGGGGGCGGATTCGCTCGACACCGTGGAACTGGTGATGGCGCTCGAGGACGAGTTTGAGTGCGAGATTCCGGACGAAGAGGCGGAGAAGATCCGCACGGTGCAGCAGGCGATCGACTACGTCAACGCCCATCTGAAGAAAGCGTGAGGCGGGGTCGGCTTCCATGAGCAGTCTGCATCGCAGGGTAGTCGTTACCGGTCTGGGGATCATCTCTCCCGTTGGCAACGACGTGCCTGCCGCGTGGTCCAATGTTCTCGCCGGCAAGTCCGGTATCCGACGGATCACGCGCTATGACGCATCCGCATATCGCTCGCAGATCGCGGGCGAGGTGCGTGATTTCGAGGTGACGGACTATGTTCCGGCGAAGGAGGTCCGCCGGATGGATACGTTCATCCATTACGGCGTCGCGGCCTCGGTTCAGGCGCTGCGCGATTCCGGCCTCGAGATCACCGATGCCAACCGCGAGCGGATCGGCTGCATGGTCGGCTCGGGCATCGGCGGTCTGCCGCTGATCGAGAACAACTACGAAGAGGTGATGACCCGGGGCCCTCGGCGCATTTCGCCCTTCCTCATCCCCGGCGCGATCATCAACATGATCGCGGGCAACGTTTCGATCATGTTCGGCCTCAAGGGACCGAATTTCGCGATCGTATCGGCCTGCACCACGGGCTTGCATTCGATCGGCATGGCCGGCCGGCTCATCGGATCGGGCGATGCCGACGTCATGCTGGCCGGGGGCGCGGAGAGCACCGTCTGTCCGCTGGGTGTCGGCGGATTCGCCGCGATGCAGGCGTTGTCGACGCGCAACGACGATCCGGAAGGCGCGAGCCGGCCGTTCGACAAGGATCGCGACGGCTTCGTACTGGGCGAGGGCGGTGGCGTCCTGGTGCTCGAAGAGTACGAGCATGCGCGTGCCCGCGGCGCCCGGATCTACTGCGAACTGGTCGGCTTCGGCATGACCGCGGATGCCTATCACATGACGTCGCCGGACGTGGATGGGCCGCGCCGGAGCATGGTGGCGGCGTTGCGCAGTGCGGGGATCAACGGCGACGAGATCCAGTATCTCAACGCCCATGGCACTTCGACGCCTCCCGGAGACATCAACGAGACCAACGCGATCAAGCTTGCGTTCGGCGATGCCGCGGGCAACCTCGTCATCAATTCGACCAAGTCGATGACCGGGCACCTGCTTGGCGGCGCCGGCGGGATCGAGTCGGTGTTCACGGCCCTTGCCGTGCATCACCAGGTGTCTCCTCCGACCATCAATCTCCAGAACCCCGATCCCGAATGCGATCTGGATTACTGTGCGAACGAAGCGCGGCCGATGAAGATCGAGTACGCGATGAAAAACTCCTTCGGGTTTGGCGGAACGAACGGAACGCTGATCTTCCGGCGCGTTTGACCTGCAATCGGTCGCAGCGCCATTCGGATTTTTTCGCTTCCGCCCGGCGGAAGGAACGGGGAGCGCATGATCGGAACGGTTTTGATCCTCGATTCCTCGCCCGCGCGAACGCGATGGCTGCGGTGCGCCGCGGGTGCGACTGGTGGATTGGCGCTCCCGGTCCTGGCGATCGGCACGCCGATCGCCAGGCTTGCGGCGCTGGCCTGTGCGGTGGTCGGCGTAGCTTTGGCAATCCTTGCGCGCAACGGCGGCCCGCGCGGAGCGGTGGATCTGGCGGGCGCGCGGGCGCGGGTGATCGGACCGGCGCGGATCGTCCTGCGCTGTGGCGCCGGGACGGTCGCCGTCTGGCGCGATGCGGTTGGCGGTACTGCGTTCCGGAGATTGGCCGCCCAGCTGCGGTGGAATCCCGTACGCGGAAACTAATTTTTCGGATCGTGGTCACAACCCCCAGGCATTTCGAATGAGCGAGCGCGACGCCGACTGGCAATTGGTTCGTCGCGTTCAGCACGGCGACAAGCGTGCGTTCGAGATATTGGTGGCGAAGTACCAGCGCAAGATTTCAAGGCTGTTGGCGCGCATGATCCGCGATCCGTCCGACATCGAAGATGTGACCCAGGAAGCCTTCATCAAGGCGTACCGTGCCCTGCCGAGCTTCCGCGGTGAAAGCGCCTTCTACACCTGGCTCTACCGGATTGCGATCAATACGGCAAAGAATCATTTTGCCGCCCAGGGGCGCAAGGCTCCCACCGTGGCCGCCGGCGATTTCGAGGATGCCGACGGCGGTGACGAGCCGTTCGCACAGCCTGACGTCGATACCCCCGAATCCGTCTATCAGTCCCGCCAGATCGGCCTTGCGGTCAATCGGGCGATCGAGCAGCTCCCGGAAGAATTGCGCACGGCGATCGTGCTGCGCGAACTCGAAGGGTTGAGCTACGACGAAATTGCCGCGGCGATGAACTGCCCGGTCGGAACGGTGCGTTCGCGCATCTTTCGCGCCCGGGAGGCGATCGCGCAGGAACTGCGCCCGCTATTGGACACACCGCAGGACAAACGCTGGTAAAAAAAGCAGATCGCAGGGAGACATCAGATGAAAGCGCAACCAACTTCCCCCGGGCCGGCGGCGGTGCCCGACGGAGAGTTTCTGTCGGCCTGGCTCGACGGCGAAGTCGAACCCGAGTCCGGGCACGGCATCGCCCAGGGTCTTTCCGGCAATGCCGCATGGCGGCGGCGGATCGAGGATTGGACGTGGGTAGGCGATGCGCTGCGCTCGGAAGAGGTCGCCGCCCTGCATTCCCCGCAGCTCTGCTCGCGCATCGTGCGCGCATTGGAAGCAGAGCCTGCGTTGCTGGCACCGCAGGCGTTGGCCGGCTCGGCCGCGCCGGCGCACCGGGGTCCGTCGCGCTGGGGTCATCGCGCGGCGAGCGCCGGAGCGATCGCCGCGGCCGCAGCCGTACTGGTGTTCGTGGCGGTTCCGATGTTGCGAGACGGCAGCGGCGCTCTTCCGGGAAGCGGAGTGCGGTCGGGGGCGCCGATGGTTGCCTTGGCGCCCGCTCCGGTCGCCG
>JAKCCX010000087.1 GCA_021838715.1 Pseudomonadota bacterium
CGTGCGGGAGAGGGGGTACCCCTTCTGCCGCGCAGACTCCTAGGAGCGTGCGCGGGAGATGGGGTTGTCGTCGACCCGCCCGAACAGATCATGCACGTCGGCGG
Organism: Pseudomonadota bacterium; assembly: GCA_021838715.1. GTDB lineage: Bacteria > Pseudomonadota > Gammaproteobacteria > Burkholderiales > Burkholderiaceae_F > GJ-E10. The sequence goes on from JAKCCX010000087.1 coordinate 105, forward strand.
ATTCGACCACGACGTCCGCGAACTCGCCCGCGCGCAGCCGCGGGTCGGGGGCGATGTAGACGACGCCGTCGATCTCCGGCGCATCGGCGCTCGAACGCGCCACCGCGCCCTCCTCCGACACGTCGTCGACCAGCACGCGCAGGACCGTGCCCACTTTGCGCGCCAGACGGGCGCGCGAAATCTCCTCCTGCGCCGCCATCAGCCGCGCGCGGCGCTCCTCCCGAACCGCTTCCGGCAGCGCGCCGGGCAGATCGTTCGCGGCGGCGCCCTCCACCGGCGAATACGCGAAACAGCCGACGCGATCGAGTTGCGCCTCGCGCAGGAATTCGATCATCGACTCGAACTCCGCCTCGGTTTCGCCGGGGAAGCCGGCGATGAAGGTGCTGCGGATCGTGAGGTCGGGACAGATCGCCCGCCAACCGCGGATCCGCTCCAGATTGGCCTCGCCCGCCGCCGGCCGCTTCATCGCCTTGAGCACGCGCGGATGGGCGTGCTGGAAGGGGACGTCGAGGTACGGCAGCACCTTGCCTTCCGCCATCAGCGGAATCACCTCGTCGACGTGGGGATAGGGGTAGACGTAATGCAAGCGCACCCAGGCGCCGAGCCCGGCCAGTTCCCGCACCAGTTCGGTCATCCGCGTCCGCACCGGGCGACCGTCGACGAAGCCGGTCCGATAGCGCAGGTCGACGCCGTAGGCGCTCGTGTCCTGCGAAATCACCAGCAGTTCGCGCACGCCCTGGCGGACCAGCGCCTCGGCCTCGCGCAGCACCTCGCCGATCGGCCGCGAAACCAGATCGCCGCGCAGCGACGGAATGATGCAGAAGCTGCAGCGGTGATTGCAGCCCTCGGAAATCTTCAGGTACGCATAGTGGCGGGGGGTCAGTTTGAGCCCCGCAGGCGGCACGAGATCCACGCGCGGATCGTGGGGCTGCGGCAGGTGCTCATGCACCGCCTGCAACACCGCGTCGGTCTCGTGCGGCCCGGTCACCGCCAGCACCTTGGGGTGCAGGCTGCGCACGAGGTTGTCGCCCCCGGCGTCGGTGCGTCCGCCGAGGCAGCCGGTGACGATCACCTTGCCGTTTTCGGCGAGCGCCTCCCCGATCGCATCGAGCGACTCCTGCACGGCGCTGTCGATGAACCCGCAGGTGTTGACGACGACGAGGTCGGCTTCCTCGTAGGAACCCTGGATGCGGTAGCCCTCGGCGCGCAGACGCGTGAGGATGCGCTCGGAATCGACGAGCGCCTTGGGACAACCGAGGGACACGAAGCCGACGGCGGGAATGGTTTTTTTCTTGCGCATGATTTCCTGGCTGCCCGCGCTTCCCGAAGGGGAGCGGGAATATGAATCCGGGGACTATTCGCCGTGGAACACTTCGGCCCGTTCCAGCGACGGCGCCGCGGCATCCTTCGCGGCGAGGGTCGGCGCCGCACCGTGCAGTGGCCACCGGACATCAACCGTCGGGTCGTTCCAGACCAGGGAGCGCTCATGCTCCGCCATCCAGTATTCGGTGGTCTTGTACAGGAAGTCGGCCGACTCGCTGGTCACGAGAAACCCGTGGCCGAAACCCGGCGGGATCCACAGTTGCCGCTTGTTCTCGGCGCTCAGTTCGACCCCGACCCATTTCCCGAACCGCGGCGAGCCGCGGCGCAGATCGACCGCCACGTCGAATACGGCGCCCTGCACCACGCGCACGAGCTTTCCCTGCGGCTTGACGAGCTGGTAGTGGATGCCGCGCAGGACGTTCCTCGCCGAGCGCGAATGGTTGTCCTGCACGAAGTCGGCATCGACGCCGGTGGCTTCGCGAAAGCGCCGGGCGTTCCAGCTTTCCAGAAAGAAGCCGCGATCGTCGCCGAAGACCTTCGGTTCGATGAGCAGGACTTCCGGCAATTCCGTTGGCGTTACTTGCATTTCTCCTCACCCTGACCCTCTCCCGCAGGCGGGAGAAGGGATGTTTTGCCCTAGCGTACGGGTTCGCGCAAGATGCGCTGCAGATACTGCCCGTATCCGTTCTTCGCCATCGGCGCGGCCAGGCGTTCGAGTTCCTGCGCGTCGATCCAGCCCTGGCGGAAGGCGATCTCCTCGGGACAGGCGATCTTGAGCCCCTGCCGCGTCTCGATCGTCTGGATGAACTGCGCCGCATCGAGCAGCGACTCGTGCGTGCCGGTGTCGAGCCAGGCCATGCCGCGGCCCATGATCTCCACCTGCAGGCGACCCCGCTCCAGATAGGCGCGGTTGACGTCGGTGATTTCGAGCTCGCCCCGTGCCGACGGCTTGAGCGCGGCCGCGATGTCCAGCACCTGGTTGTCGTAGAAATACAGGCCGGTCACCGCGTAGTTCGAACGCGGCTGCGCGGGTTTCTCCTCGATCGACAGGGCGCGGAACTCCGCGTCGAACGCCACCACGCCGTACCGCTCGGGGTCCGTCACGTGATATGCGAAGACCGTGGCGCCGCTCGCCCGTGCATTGGCGCGCTGCAATTGCGCGACCAGATCGTGGCCATAGAAGATGTTGTCGCCCAGCACCAGCGCGGTGTCGTCGGTGCCCACGAACCGGCGGCCGAGGACGAAGGCCTGCGCCAACCCGTCCGGGCTCGGCTGCACCTGATACGACAGGTTCAGCCCCCAGCGCGCGCCGTCGCCCAGCAGCTGCTCGAAGCGCGGCGTATCCGCCGGCGTCGAAATGACGAGGATGTCCCGGATCCCGGCGAGCATCAGCGTGCTCAGCGGGTAGTAGACCATCGGCTTGTCGTACACCGGCAGCAGCTGCTTGGACACGGCCTGCGTCACCGGATAGAGCCGGGTGCCGGAACCGCCGGCCAGGAGGATGCCTTTGCGGCGTGGAACTTGGTTCATGGGCTCTCCGAACATTGCATATTCCCGACCCGCACCCTAGCGCGCTCCCCCGGGAGGAGGCGACGCCGGGGTCGCGTCGCCATATTGCAGGGCCACCCACTCCCGGTACTTCCCGGACGTGACTTCCGCGACCCAATCGGGATTGTCGAGCACCCACGCGACCGTCTTGCGCAGACCGGTCTCGAACGACTCCGCGGGCTTCCATCCCAATTCGCGCTCGATCTTCGTGCAATCGATCGCATACCGCCGGTCATGGCCGGGCCGGTCCTTGACGTAGGTGATGTGCCGCGCGTACGGTCCGGCACCGTCGGGCCGCAGCTCGTCGAGCACCGCGCAGATCCGCCGCACGACCTCGATGTTGCGCACCTCGTTGCGCCCGCCGATGTTGTAGGTCTCGCCCAGGCGGCCATCTTCCAGCACCCGGCGGATGCCGCTGCAGTGGTCGCCGACGTAGAGCCAGTCGCGCACGTTCTGCCCATCGCCGTATACCGGCAGGGGTTTGCCCTGCAGCGCATTGGCGATCATCAGCGGAATGAGCTTTTCCGGAAACTGGAACGGCCCGTAGTTGTTGCTGCAATTGGTCGTGACCACGGGCAGGCCGTAGGTGTGGAAGTAGGCCCGCACCAGATGGTCGGATGCCGCCTTCGACGCGGCGTACGGGCTGTTGGGCGCGTAGCGCGTGGTCTCGGTGAACGCCGGCTCGTGGTCCTCCAGCGAGCCGTAGACCTCGTCGGTGGAAACATGCAGGAAGCGGAAGGCGCCGCGTTCGGCGCCGGTCAACTCGCCGTGGTACGCGCGCGCCGCTTCGAGCAGCGCGAAGGTTCCCTCGATGTTGGTGCGCACGAATTCGCCGGGGCCGAGGATCGAACGGTCGACGTGGCTTTCCGCCGCGAAATGCACCAGGGCGCGCGGCCGGTGCCGGCGCAGCAGCGCGAGCACCGCCGCGCTGTCGCAGATGTCCTGCCGCACGAACTGCAGGCCGGGATGGGCGCGCACGGACGCGAGGTTGGCGAGGTTGCCGGCATACGTCAGCGCGTCCAGCACCAGCACGGGTTCGTCCACCGCTGCCCGCTCCGGATGCAGCCAGTCGACGACGAAGTTCGAGCCGATGAAACCGGCGCCGCCGGTGACGAAAATCATGATTGGATAATCCTCGTTGGAAAAAACCCGCTTCCCCGCACCCTAGCCCTCTTCCCCGGTCGGGGGCGAGGGGACTTGGGGGGTGGGAATCGGGACTCCCGCCCCCCGGATCTTCCGCAACAGCGCCGTCGTCGAGCGTTCATGCTCGAACGCGATGGCAACGGTCCGCGCCCCCCAGGTGCGGGCAAGGCGCGCCTCCGGAGTCGCGTCGATGTCGTAATCACCGCCCTTGACGTAGATCTCCGGCCGCACGATCTCCAGCACCGGCAGCGGCACCGACTCGGCGAAGATCGTCACCAGGTCCACCGACGCCAGCGCAGCCAGGACGGCGGCGCGATCGGCCTCCCCATTGAGCGGCCGGTCGGGCCCCTTGCCCAGGCTGCGCACCGAAGCGTCGGAGTTCACCGCGACGACCAGGCTCGCCCCGAGGGCGCGGGCGCGGGCCAGATAGGTCACATGCCCGCGATGCAGGATGTCGAACACGCCGTTGGTGAGCACGACGGGCCGCGGCAGTGCGCCCACACGGGCCGCCAAGGCTGCGCGCGGGACGATCTTGGATTCGAACGCGGGATCGCTCATCGGAAATGCGCAATACTAGCGGATGCGCGCATCCGCGTGCATGACCGGTTTCAACCCCCGCTCCCCCATGAAAATCCTGCTCTTCGGCGCCAACGGCCAGGTCGGCTGGGAATTGCAGCGCGCACTCGCTCCCCTGGGAACCCTGACCGCGCTCGGCCGCGGCGACGGCGATCTCGAAAAGCCGCTGCGGCCGATCCTGGAGCGGGAGGCGCCGGACGTGATCGTCAACGCCGCCGCCTATACGGCCGTGGATCGCGCTGAATCCGAGCCCGAGCGTGCGCAGCGGGTCAACGGCGACGCGGTGGCGGAAATGGCGCAGGCGGCCGCCGAATCGGGGGCGCTGCTGGTGCACTACTCGACCGATTACGTCTTCGACGGCCGGGGCGCCGCGCCCTATCGCGAAGACGATGCCACGGCGCCGCTCAACACCTACGGCCGCACCAAACTGGCCGGCGAGGCGGCCATCCGCGCCAGCGGCTGCCGCCACGCGATCTTCCGCACGAGCTGGGTCTACGCCGCGCGGGGCAAGAATTTCGCGCGCACGATCCTCGAACGGGCGAAAACACTCGATTCCCTGAAGGTCGTGGCGGACACCTGGGGGGTTCCGACGAGCGCCGAACTGCTGGCCGACGTGACGGCGCTGGCGATCCATCGCGATGCCGGGCGCTTTCCTTCCGGCACGTACCACCTCGTTCCGTCCGGCGAAACCACCTGGCACGGGTATGCGGCGGTCCTGCTCGAAACCGCGCGCGCCTGCGGCGTGCCGCTGCGCGTCGCACCGGATGCGATTCTTCCCGTCGCGGCAAGCGCGTTTCCCGCGCCGGCCGCCCGGCCCTTGAATTCGCGCCTGGACAACACGCGGGTCCAGCGGACCTTCGGGCTGCAGTTGCCGGACTGGCGCGTGCACGTCCGGCGGTTTGTCGAAGAGATTGCCGGATCGATACGCTAGGCTTCGTTCTGTTCATGAACGAGACCCGGGCGCCCTGCACCGGTTCCGGCCCCGGGCCGCGGTCGGCCCTGCGGGCCGACTCCGTTGTGCTGCTCGGCGCCGGGGCGCACGGCCAACTCGCTCTGCGTCCCTGCGGGACGCTACGCTCGGACAGGGGCCGTGAGTCAGAGATGGAGGCGCGCGATTGCGCGCCGCCCCGGCGCCTGCGCTGCGCACCGCGCCCCTCAATGGGGCCGGAACCGGTGCAGGGCACCCGGATCTCGGCAACCGCCGTGGCATTGCAAGCGGGAACGCGCCCCGATCGGGCCGTGGCAACGCAATCGAGGCGGTGGTCGAGATGCTGGCTGCGGGCCATGCTTTACGCGGCGGCTGCACTCCGCCGGGGCCGCCATAAGACGCGGTGGCGAGCAGCACAAGGCCGCGGGCGGCGCGCGACCGCG
>JAKCCX010000088.1 GCA_021838715.1 Pseudomonadota bacterium
CTTGTCGTAGGCGATGTGCAGGGTCTGGCGGGTCTTGAACGAGTGCTGCCAGACGCGGTAGACGCAGGCGAACCGGCACCAGTAGTGGCGCAGGATGGTGATGTCGAGCAGGATGATCAGGACGAACACCCCGTAGATCCAGTACAGCGACGACTTGAGCGAGGGGTCGGAGTGCAGCGTCATGAACGACCACACCGAACCGGGGGGCCAGAAATACAGCATCGGCAGCAGTGCCACGGCCATCGACGCAACCAGGTAGCCGATGCCGAGGATGACCCAGTTGACGGCGCGATCCTTCGATGCCGTCACCCGCACCGGCGCACCGTCGTCGATGCTGACTTCGGCGCGCCGGCCGAGCAGCTTGCGCATGAGGAAGTTGGCCCATTCGGAAATGCTGTTCTGCGGACACACCCAGCCGCAAAAGACCGTTCCCGCGATGGAGTACAGGAACACCATGGCCGTCGCGACGCAGAACCAGAGGCCGAAGACGAGGAAGAAATCGGAAAACCAGATCTGGCGATCGAGCACCACCATGCCACCGGCTATCGGATCGAAGCGAAACAGGCCGGTGACGGGAATCACGACCATGAGTGCGAGGGAGAGCGCCTGCACCAGCCGCCGGCGGAGGTGGTAATGGGTTGGCGGGAGAAGTCCTTCGGCGCCGACGGCGCCGATCGTCTTGACCGGGATGGCGTTCAACGCGCTTTGCGCGGATCGGGTCACGGGCTGCGTCATTTTTTAAGCGTACTCCGAACTTCCAAATCGAGCGGCGCCACCCGGCGCAGGCGCGCGAATACGGCGCGGGCAGCGGCGGGATGCCCGCTCGCCCGTTCCAGATGCCACAGCGCGCGCAGGGACGCAACGTTGTCCGGATCGACCTGCAGGATCCGATCGAGTTGCGCGCGAATGCGGTCGAACGCCGGCTGCGCCGCGGCCCCGGCATCGGGCGCCGGGACCACCGTATTTTCCTCCAGAACGGCGAGCATTTCGTCGGCAACGGCTTCCGCGACCCATCGGTCGCGCGGGTTGGCGTCGTATGCCTGGTGGGTATCCCGGTCCTGTGCAGGGGTATCGCTGGCGATGGCGGCAATCCACGAGCGGGTCACGTACCCGGTGCCCGCATAGGCAGCGAGAAATTTCTGCCGTGCGGCGGGCGGGATGGCGAGCGCCGCCGCCGCCGTCGTCGCCGAAGGACGCTGGCGCAGCAGCGCGCGCAGCACGCTGGCCAGCGGCGGCTGCTGGGCGTACCGCAGCCGCGGCAGAAGGTATTCGATGACCGGGCGCGATTCGCTCTGCACCGGCCCTCCCGGCGGCGCGATGGCCGCGGTGATCGGTCCCCAGTAGCGTCCCAGCCAGGTGTCGGCGCCCTCGCCGCCGGTGGCAGCCTCGGCGCTCGTCGGCCCGCTCGCCGCCAGCGCCGCGAGGTTCGCGGCCATCGCCGGCGCATCGCGCAGCGGCCGCAGCGTGCCGACCAGGGCCATGTGCATTCCGTCGATGAAGAGCTGGGCGTCGGGAAACGCCACCCGGAAACTGCGCAGCACCGTCTGCAGCGACGGCAGGTCGAACTGGTTCAGGGCGATCCACTGCGCGAAGACGCCGTCGGGAGCGAGGTGGTCGCGCGCCCGCCGGAACTGCTCGACGGAAAGCAGGTTGCTCATGCCGGCGAGGTCGGGGTGGAACAGGTCGCCGACGATGACGTCGTAGCGGCGGGTCTGCGCGGCCAGGAAATGGCGCGCGTCGTCGTGCACCACCCGCATCCGGTCCATGACGCCGCCGTTGACCGGTGCGAACCAGGTTCTCGCGGCATGGATCGATCCGGGGGAGATTTCGACGGCAGTACGGTCGAGATTCGGGTAGGGCAGCGAGCCGCTGGCCGAAACGCCGGTCCCCAGGCCCAGGAACAGGATGCTGCGCGGCGCGGGATGGAGGAGCAGCGGCAGGCGGGCCTGGTCGGCCTGGATCCGCACCGCGGCCGGATCGGAGGAGGCGTCCATGTGCTGCAGATCGGTCAGCAGGACGCGCTGGCCGTCGGTGCCCTCCGCGACCTGGTTGAAGGTGAGGGCGTCCTCGTAGCGGTAGCGCTCCCGGGCAACCATCGCCGGGTCGCTGAGCATGCGTGCGGGTGCGGGAAAGCGGTGTACCGGCCAGGCGGCCAGCGCCGCGAAGGGAAGGGCGGCCAATGCGGTGCGGGGCGCACCGAGTTGGGCGCCGAGCGCGAGGAGCAGGACGGCGGCGAGGGCGACGCAGGCGGTGGTGCCGATCGCCGGAATCGCGACGGCGACGGTGAGCGCGGCACCGATCGCGGCGCCGAGGCTGTTGGCGCCGTAGAGCGCGGCGGCGGTGCGCGCGTCGCGTTGGGCATTCGGCGGGGAGGCGGCGCCGCGTTCGCTGCGGCGCGCGAGCAACGGAAGCCACGCCCCCAGCGCGGCGGTGGTGGGCAGCATCCAGGCGCAGAGCGCCAGCGCCTGCAGGACGAGGGCCTCCCGCAACGAGGAAAAATGGGCGCGCTGGATCCAGAGCGAAAATGCCGGCAGGCCCCAGAGCCCCGCAAGGATGCCCGACGCGGCGGCAAGCGGCACCAGGCGGGCGAGCCAGACCGTTGCGGCGGGGTGGGCGACGGCACGGGCGGCGATCAGGCTGCCGATGGCGGTGCCGAGCAGGTAGACCGCGAGCACGATCGCCAGGACGTATTCCGTGCGCAGCATGACCATGCCGTAGAGGCGGGTCCAGCCGAGTTCGAGCAGGAGGGCGGCGGCGCCGACGGCGGCATAGGTGAACTGGTCGCGGAGGCGGACGGGCCTCGGCTGCGTCGCCGGCGGACGACGGTCGTCCCCCCCGAATTCCTCTTGCGCAAGGGTGGCGGCGAGCATCCAGGCGCCGGCGGCAACCGCCATGCTCACGGCGGCGACGGCGTAGAGCGCGCCCGCCCAGCCCAGCGATGCCAGCAGGAACAGGCTGCCCAACGCACCGATCGCGGCGCCGAGGCAGTTGACGCCGTAGATGCGGCCGAGCGTCGCGGGGGCCGCAGGCAGCGCGCGCAGGATCATGGGAAAGCTTGCACCCATCGCGGCAGCCGGCAGACCGAGCAGGATGACGGCGACCGCGCCCTGCAGCGCCGACCACTCCCCGAAATCGAGAATCGGCGCCAGGGACTCCAGGTGGGGCGCCCCGTGGGCGACGATCGCCGGCAGCGCGAGCGCATAGAGGGCGACCGTGCCTTCGAGGACAGCGAAGGCACGAAGCGCATACCGGGGTGCTGCGCCGCGGACCCGGGCGGCGGTCAGACTGCCGATCCCGAGTCCAAGCAGGAATGCCGTGACGGTGGCGGCGATGCCGAACGTGCTGGCGCCGAACTGGGCGGACAGCATCCGGGCCCACAGCACCTCATAGCAAAGCCCGGTGGCGCCGCTGAGGAAATACAGGAGCGCCGCAGTCGCGTTCATGGGAAATACAGGAGCGCCGCAGTCGCGTTCATGGGTTACGCCCCGCTTCCGCCCGGAAGCGAACCGCTCGCTTTGCGACCGGCCGGGAAGGTCGCGGGCGGTGCCCGATGGGGAGGGCAGCCCGATCCTCGCGGGCATCCACCGCAGGCACGGCCGTGGTTGAAGCGGTTGTCCGTCGCGATGGCCGGGTGCTTATAAATGCGGTCGGAACCAGACGATCCCCACGATCGCATGCGCGATCGCCAGCGTGATCGACAGCCCGGCGAAGATCAGGTGCGGAAGGAACAGGTCCTTGCCATACAGGCCCATCGAAATCCCGAGTCCCCCGGTGATCAGCAGCAGGACGAGCAGGGGCACGGCCAGCGCGAACATCACCCAGCGCCGGGTGTTGTCGGCGTTGGAGTTGAACACCTGCGGCGCCAGCGTGTTCTGGCTTTGGACCTCGGGCGAGAACCCGCTCATCACCTGCTGGTCGGTGGGGTTTCCGGCCGCGTAGGCGGGCGAAGGCATCCAGGAAATCGCACCCACGGCGAACGCCAGCAGCAGCGTCGCAATCCATTTCTGCAGCATCATTTTTCCGTCGGTTGTCGCGCGGCCGGGTTGGGGGTTTGTGGCTTTTTCTTGCCGAAGGAGTAACGCCACATCAGCACGATCATGAGAATGAAGGGTGCGAAGACCCCGATCATGAGGAACAGGAAGATGTGCCACGGCGTCTCGATCGTGACGTGCATGAAGCGGTAGCTGTTGACCGCCGCGAACGCCGACGACGGCAACAGCGCTGCGCCCGGGGCCGCGGTGGCGCAGCGCCGCACGAGTTTATTGATTTGCATCGAGGTCTCGCCTCGGTCCGCCCGCGCTGGTGGCGCAACGGAATCCGAAAAAGTCCGACATGTAATTGGGCCAGTCGTAGTTGCGATGGTAGGTCGCGGTGGAGAACGGGTCGCTCTTCCACGACCCGCCGCGCAGCACCTTGTAATGCCGGTTGTAAATCGGGACGAACTCGGTGATCTTCATGTCCCGGTCCTCCGGGGTCTGCCCTTCGGCAAGATGCCCCTGGAAGATCTCGGCCGGAGCATGCGATCCCTTATACGGGAGGAAGTCGTCCTGCACCCATTCCTCGACGTTGCCCGCCATGTCGAAGACGCCGTAGGGGCTCACGCCGTTCTTGTAATGGTCGACATCGGTCGTCGAGCCAGCGCTGTAGTAGGTGTTCAACCGGGCGGGGTCCATCACGTTGCCCCAGGGCCAGCGGCGTCCGTCGGTGCCGCGCGCGGCCTTCTCCCATTCGGCTTCCGTCGGCAGCCGCTCTCCCGCCCAGCGGGCATATTCCTCGGCATCGAACCAGTCGACCATGGTGACCGGGCGCAGCAGCTCGCCGGCCGGAATCTTGCCGTTCTTCCAGTTCGACGGCGGACGGTGTCCGGTGGCGGCGAGGAATCGTGCGTACTGCACGTTGGTGACCAGGTACTTGTCGATCCGGTACTCGGGCAGGTAGACCTTGTGCATCGGCTTGTCCTGCGCGTCGGCACGGGCATAGTTGGTGCCCATCTCGAACGTCCCGGCGGGAATGGTCACCATCGAGTCGAGTTCGACCCATTGCTCGTGCGAGAGCATGTTGGTCACCTCGCCGACGGTGTAGGCCCGCTCCGTCTCCCCGAGTTGCGCGATCTTCTCGCTCTTCTCGTGGATGGTGATGTCCTCGCCTGCCGCCCGCTCGTGGTGGGCTTCGTCGCGCAGATCGTAGGTCGCCTTGTCGCGCATCTGGGTCATGCGTATCGAGCCCAGGAATATGACGTGGATGCTGCCGGCGACGAACGCCAGCACGATGCACGTGATCAGTGTCGCGTGGAGAAACTGTGCGCGACGGGCCCGTTCTTCAGGAGTCGGGGGAACTACGTTCCGAGCCATTCTTGCCGATTGCCCTTACGGAAGGAAGAAATGCGGGGTGCAGGAGGCTAGCGGTTCGCCGGGTCTTCCGGCCCGCGGGGCTTGCTCGGCGGTACCGGGATCCAGGGGTTGGGAAGATCCGCCGCCGCCGTGCCTTGTGGGCCGCGGTGGAAGATCTTGCGGATGAAGACTTCGCCGCCGATGCCGCCGAAGACGCAGGACTCGATCGCGAGGATCAGGAAGAATCCCCACCAGCCCATCGGAATCAGCCGATTGTCGGGCGGGATGGGAAGCCAGCCGTTGCTCAGTTCCAGGTAGGAGATCACGCGCACGATCGCCGCCGGGACGTATGCCAGCCACTTGGCGCCGCGGCCGAACATCCAGGCGACGATGAGGCCGGCGATGAAGGGGACGAGGAACAGGTCGACCCCCCACGCCACGCTGAACGTCGAAATGCCGTGGAAGAGTTCGAGCTTCACGCCGAGCAGGCGGTCGCCGAAATAATTGACCGAGGCGCCGACCATGATCGCCGCCGCCCCCAGCGCATATTTTGGTTGCGGGTGCGCCGGAGCGGCCGAGTCGTGAAGCTGCGACGGCGCCCGAGCGGGGGTCCGGATGATCTTCACTTTGGATGCAGGTGCCATGGCGGGATCGCGCTGCGAGT
>JAKCCX010000089.1 GCA_021838715.1 Pseudomonadota bacterium
GCCTGCGACATCCTCGAGGTTCGCAACGATTTCGACGATCCGGGTCCGCGGGGCGATGTCGTCCGGGCGTTCCAGTTCCAGTTCTCGCCGCCGGTCCGGTTTCGCGGCAAGTACGAGAAGGAGCTCGCGGAGTCCCGGCACGCGGCGCTGTTCCTCGACGCCAACCTCATCGACATCGCCGGAGACCGTGGCAATGGCGGCGGCCGGATCACCTCGGCCCGTTTCCGCAGCTATACCGGCAAGGAAATGACGATCCGCGCGCGACGGTTCATTTTCGCCATGGGCGGAATCGAGAATTCGCGCTTCCTCCTGTGGTTCGCGCAGCGCCACGGCGACCGGTTCTACGACACCGACGCGCCGATCGGCAAGTACTGGATGGATCATCCGCACTTCACCCTGGGCAAGGCGATCGTCGGCTTCCACACCGGGAAACTGCGGTTCTACCACCTGAGCGACCGCGAGCAGATCCGGCTGCGCATCCTCGGTTGCGGTTTGCGCCTGGATCTGCAGCCGGAAGGCGGAACCGACGAGATGATGAAGGAGCTGAGCTGCGCCGCGCCCAAGCTGGGGAAAAAGGTGGCCGCGCTGGCGGAGCAGAACCTGGTCTGCGGAGTCCGCTTCCGCGCGGCCTGGGAGGAGGCGCCGGTGATCTCGAATGCCGTCGAGTTGGGGCGGTCGCACGATCACTTCGGCATTCCGCGGGTCGACCTGCACTGGAAGAAGCAGCCGATCGATCGGCGCACCCTCAACGAAACCGTGCGGGTGTTCAACGACTGGCTGCTGCGGGGCGACCTGGGGCGGATCCAGTTGCGCGACTGGATGGTCCACGATTGGAACTATCCGCCGCGGGGCGAGATCGCCGGGAACCACCACATGGGCGGCACCCGCATGGCGGAGTCGGTGCGCTACGGGGTCGTCGACCGCGATTGCAAGGTGTTCGGCTCCGAGAACCTCTACATCGCCGGCTCGTCGATCTACACCACCTCGGGCTTCGGCAACCCGACGCTGCCGCTCGTCCAGTTTGCCCTGCGGCTGGCGGATCACCTCAAGCAGACCGAGGCGCCGATCGCGGGCTAGCCGGCTGCGCGCGCCGCGCGCTCCTCCTGCGCGAACTCCCGGAACCGTCCCGCCTCGATCGCCGCCCGCGCCCGCGCCATCAGGTCCAGGTAGTAGTGCAGGTTGTGGATGGTGTTGAGCCGCGCGCCCAGGATTTCGTTGCTGCGCTGGAGATGGTGCAGGTACGCCCGGGAGAAGCCGCGGCAGGTCGGGCAGCCGCAGTCGGGGTCGAGGGGCCGCGTGTCGTCGCGGTGCACGGCGTTGCGGATCTTGATGTCGCCGTGGCGCGTGAAGAGCCAGCCGTTGCGTGCGTTGCGCGTCGGCAGCACGCAATCGAACATGTCGATGCCTTCGCCGATCGCCGCCAGCAGGTCTTCCGGCGTGCCCACACCCATCAGGTAGCGCGGCCGGTCCGGCGGCAGCTGCGGCGCGGTGTGCGCCAGGATGCGCAGCATCTCCTCCTTGGGTTCGCCCACCGACAGGCCGCCGATGGCGTAGCCGTCGAAGCCCAGGCGCACCAGTCCTTCGCGCGACTCGTCGCGCAGGTCGGTGTACATGCCTCCCTGCACGATGCCGAAGAGCGCGTTGCGGTTGCCCAGGCGGTCGAATTCCTCGCGGCTGCGCCGCGCCCAGCGCAGGGAGAGCCGCATCGACGCCGCGGCTTCCGCCGCCGTCGCCGGCCGCCCGTCCTGCCCGGGCTTTTCGATCCAATATGGCGTGCACTCGTCGAAGATCATCGCGATGTCGGAATCGAGCGCGGTCTGGATGCGCATCGACTCCTCCGGCGTGAGGAAGAGCGCGGCGCCATCGATCGGCGAGCGGAAACGCACGCCTTCCTCCGTCACCTTGCGCAGGGCGCCCAGCGAAAACACCTGGAAGCCGCCGGAGTCGGTGAGGATGGGGCGCTCCCAGCCCATGAAGCGGTGCAGCCCGCCGTGCTTGCGCACGACCTCCGTGCCCGGGCGCAGCCAGAGGTGGAAGGTGTTGCCCAGGACGATCTGCGCGCCGAGGTCGACCAGTTCGGCGGGCATCATCGCCTTCACCGTGCCGTAGGTTCCCACCGGCATGAACGCCGGCGTTTCCACCACGCCGTGGGCCAGCGTCAGGCGGGCGCGTCGCGCGGCGCTGTCGGTGGGATGGTGGCGCAGGACTTCGAACGGTACGGTCATGGCAGATCCTCGCGGTCGAGCAGCATCGCGTCGCCGTAGCTGAAGAAGCGGTACCCGGCCCGGACCGCATGGTCGTAGGCCTGCCGCACCGGCTCCATGCCGCCGAAGGCGCTGACGAGCATGAGCAGCGTCGACCCCGGGAGGTGGAAGTTGGTCAGCAGGCGGTCGACGACCTGGAAGCGGAAGCCCGGCAGGATGAAGAGGTCGGTTTCGCCGGCGCCCGCCACCACCTGCCCCGCCTGCGCTCCGTCCTTCGCCACGCTCGATTCGAGCGCGCGTACGCTGGTCGTGCCCACCGCCACGATGCGTCCGCCGCGCGCCCGCGTCGCGGCGATCGCGTCCGCCGCGGCCTGGGAGACGACGTAGCGCTCCTTGTGCATCCGATGTTCCGCCAGGTTCTCGACCCGCACCGGCTGGAAGGTGCCGGCACCGACGTGCAGGGTGACGAACGCCGTCTGCACGCCCCGCTCCCGCAGGCGGGCGAGCAGCGCATCATCGAAATGCAATCCCGCGGTCGGCGCCGCCACCGCGCCCGGGGCCTGGGCATAGACCGTCTGGTAGCGCGCTGCGTCCTCGTCCTCGGGGCGGTGGCGGATGTAGGGCGGCAGCGGGATCTGTCCGGCTTCGTCCAGCACCCGGTCGAGCGGGGCGGAGAATTCCAGTTCGAACAGATCGCCTTCGCGCCCGAGCACCATCGCTTCGAATTGCGTGGCGCCGTCCGCTGCGCCGAAACGCAGGCGCCGGCCGGGCTTGGGGGCATGGCTCACGCGCAGCAGGGCGAGCGCCCGCCTTGTCGCGGTGGGGCCGCCGTAGGCGCCCACCGGTCGCTCGATCAGCGCCTCGACCTTGCCGCCGCTTTCGCGCTCGCCGAACAGGCGCGCCTTGATCACGCGCGTGTCGTTGCAGACGAGCAGGTCGCCCGGCGCGAAGGCTTCCGCCAGATCGGCGATGTGCAGGTCGTCCAGCGCGAGCGCCGAACCGGATCCGCGCAGGCGCAGCAGGCGCGCGTCGGCGCGCCGGGCGGTGGGGTGCTGGGCGATCTGCTCCGGCGGCAGGGTGAAGTCGAAGTCCGAGCGCCGGACCGGAGGTCCGCTCATAAGTCCTTGAGTTCGGGGCTGTGCGGATAGCTGGCCCGCAGCACCCGCTCGGCGTCCTTCTGCAGTTTCGTCATACCCAGACGCTTGTACGAGCGGACCACGATTCCCAGCGCGCGGTCGAGCGACGGGGCGCCGTCGTAGGTGCGGATCGCCATCTCGGCCCGCGCGACGGCGCTGAGGTACGCGCCGCGCCGGTAGTAGTAGTCGGCCACGTGCACCTCGTGATCCGCCAGCGCGTTGCGCAGGAAGATCATGCGCTGCAGCGAGTCCTTGTAATAGCGGCTGTCCGGATAGCGCGTGACGACTTCCTTGAACGCTTCGAACGATTGGCGGATGGCTTCGGGATCGCGCTCGCTGATCTGGTAGTGGAGCGTCCGGCCGACCAGCCACGGCGGCCGGATGAAGTTGATGAGGCCGCGCAGGTAGTAGACGTATGCGGTTTTCGAACTGTCCGGGTAGAGCCGGAGGAACCGGTCCGTCGCCGTCAGCGCGTCGGTCGGGTCGCCCGACTTGAAATAGCAGTACGCGATCTCGATCTGCGCCTGTTGGGCATAGGCACCGAAGGGATAGCGGATCTCGAGTTTTTCGAACAGGCCGCGCGCCTTGTCCCAGGCGCCGTTGTTGAGTTCGCCGCGCGCCTCGTTGTAGAGCTTGTCCGGCCCCCACTTCGAGGTAGGATCCTTCTCGAGGCTGGTCAGAGCGCACCCAGCCAGCAGCATCGCGACCGCCATGACCGGCAGCAGCCGTCGAACTGGGGACGCAAGACGAATCGCGGGTTTCATGGCCGGGTCGGATGGCAAAACGCAAGAGTGTATCAACGATGGCGGAATCGGTCGTCCCGGCGGATGGGGTTCCCCCCTTCCCGCGTGCGGGGGGGAGCGGGCAGGAAGTCCTGACGCGTGCGCCGGACCTGCCCCATGCCCCGCGTGACGGCGTGTCGGACCTGCCCCCTCTCCCGCGTGCGGGAGAGGGCGGGGGTGAGGGTCCCGACATCGGCACCGACGAGGGCGACGAGTCTGCTGTCTACGTCGTCGAAGCCCCCGATGCCGGCCTGCGCCTCGACCGATTCCTCGCCCTGCGCCGCCCCGACGTCTCGCGCAGCCGGCTCCAGCGCTGGATCGAAGGCGGCGCGGCGACCCGCAACGGTGCGCCCGCCCGCGCCCGCGACGCCGTGCGGGCGGGCGATACGGTTGCGCTCGCCGAGGTCGTGGACCCGGAGGACAGCGCCTACGCGCCCGAGGCCATGCCGATTCCGGTGGTCTGGGAGGACGATTCGATCCTGGTTCTCGACAAGCCGGCGGGGCTGGTCGTCCATCCGGGCGCCGGCAACTGGAGCGGAACCCTGCTGAACGGCCTGCTTGCCTACGATCCGGCGCTGGCGCGCGTGCCGCGCGCCGGCATCGTGCATCGCCTCGACGCCGGCACCTCGGGCCTGATGGTCGTGGCGCGCACCATCGCCGCCCAGACCGATCTCGTGCGGCAGTTGCAGGAGCGCACGGTGCTGCGCGAGTACTGGGCGGTGGTGGCGGGCGAAACCCCGCCGTCCGGAACGATCGACGCCGCCCTCGCGCGCGACCCCCGCAATCCGCTGCGGTTCCGGGTGAGCGAATCGGCGCACGCCCGGCCGGCGCGAACCCGGTTCCGCCGCATCCGGACCTGGACGGTCGGATCGGCGGGAACTCGCGTTTCCTGGGTCGCCTGCCGGCTCGAAACCGGACGCACCCACCAGATCCGGGTGCACATGGAGTCGATCGGGCATCCCCTGCTCGGCGACCCGGTCTACCGCCGTCACCTTCCGGCAACGCTCAACGGGCAGTCTTGGCTCGGACACCAGGCGCTGCATGCCCGCCGCCTGGCCCTGGTCCACCCCCGCCGCCGCGAAACGATGGAATGGTTCGCCCCCCCGCCGCCCGACCTGCACGAACTGATGCGATCGCTGGGCGCGACGGAGGAAGAACTCGTTGCACCTCCTCTGCCGCCGGACCTGCGATGAACCTGGAGTCCCTCATCACCCCCGACTGGCCGGCTCCGCCGGGCGTGCGGGCGCTCCTCACCACCCGCGCGGGCGGCGCCTCGCTGCCGCCCTTTGCCGCGGCGGACGGCAGCGGCGGCAGGAATCTCGGGTTCTCCGAACCCGACCCGGCCGCCGCGCAGAACCGCGCGGCCCTGGCGCGCCGGCTGCCGCGCGACCCGTGCTGGTTGCGCCAGGTGCACGGCGCGCACGTCGTCGACGCCGATCGCGCCCCACCGGGCGCGCTTCCCGAAGGCGATGCCGCGGTGAGCGCGCGCCCCGGCACCGTGTGCTGCGTGCTGACGGCCGACTGCCTGCCGCTGCTGCTGGCCGATGCCCGCGGTCGCGCCGTTGCCGCCGCCCACGCCGGGTGGCGAGGCCTGGCGGCGGGCGTGATCCAGAACACGGTGCGCGCGCTGCGCGCCGCCGCGGCGGATCCCGGCGCCCGGGTGCGGGCGTTCCTGGGGCCGGCGATCGGACCGCAGCGCTTCGAGGTCGGCCCCGAAGTGCGGGCGGCGATGCGCACGCTGCTGCCCGACGCCGACCGCGCGTTTGCGCCCGCGCCGGGAGACCGT
>JAKCCX010000090.1 GCA_021838715.1 Pseudomonadota bacterium
GAAGCCACCGCTTCAGGTCAGGCGGCAAAAGGAAGGACTGGTCGCGGTTGAACGGAATGAAATCGCTCATGCGACCGATTCTGCACCAAACCGCGCAGCACGGGAACCCGACAGGCTGCTAGCGGGCAAGATTGTCAGGCAGTGATGCTTGCTCGTTTGAACTGCCACCAGCACGCGGTCAAGCCCTTGGATCGCCCTATAGAGGCCGGGCCGCTTCTCCGCGTACTGCCACCAGCGTTCGCGCAATGCATCGCGGGTTTGGCCGTCGCGCTCCGGCTTGACCCGCTCCGCGACGATGGACAGCAGATCGGGCCAGTCCGCTGCGACGGGGTCCGGGTAATCCAGCGGCACCAGGCCGCGGGTCAGCCATTGTTGCCGCTGCCGCTCGTCGGCATTCTGCCATGTAGCCACCATGGCCTCGCGCCGGAGCGGAAAGTCAAAAAAATCGATGGCGTAGCGATGATACGCATGCGTCGGGCTGTCGTTGACTTCCTCGCCGCCGATATAGGGCCGGATCCGCTCGGCATTGCGAGGGTCCTTCGCGATTAGCCGTTCCCGCTCCGCCAGCCGATTCGCCGCAGGCTTGCTGGTATCGTCGTCGAACGTGAATCCCATCCCCAGCAAATAGCTGCCGACAAACGCGATCCCCGCATTGGCGCGCAGCGCCGCCGGTGTCGCGTCCTGTTCGCCCTCCACCAGGAAGGCGCTGATCCGCTTGACCGTCTTGCCATCCAGCACCGGCGGCGCGTCGGCCGGCCCCTTCAGCACATGCACCACGCTCACCACCACCGCCGCCGCCCCCGGCCAGACCAGCCGGCGCCGCGCCGCGATGATGGTGCCACCGGCGGTCAGGATCGGCCGCAGCCCCGTCTCTCGTGTGTCACCCTGGCGAATCGTGTTGGTGGCGATCAGCCCGAAGCAGCCGTCCCGGCGCAGCAGGGCGAAGGCACGGCGGAAGAAATGCGCCACCAGATCGGCATTGCCATGCGCGCCCGGATGCAACGCCTGCAACCACTCGACGTAACCGGCAGGATGGCCCTCGGCGATGGTGTTCTTCCCGGCATAGGGCGGGTTGCCCACCACCACGTCGAAGCCCGGATTGGCGCGGTCGAACACTTCAGGGAACTCCACCGGCCAGTGGAACGGCGTGAGCGGCGGGGTGAGCCGGCGTGGCACGGCAACGAACTCCGCGAGCTTCGCCCGCCATACCTCGCCCGCCGCGCCATAGGCATCGGCCAGCACCTCCCGCGCCTGCGCCCGCGCGCGGGCATTGGTGCCGCTGAAGAAGGCGCCGATCACGGCATCGCCGATCGCCCGCACCTCCCGCAGCTCGGCATCGGCGCGGTCGAGCAGCGGGCGCAGCTCCGCTTCTCCCATCCAGTCCAGCGCCGCGCGGATGCGCACGCGCTCCTGCTCCGCGCGCGCGATCTTCGGGCGCACCAGCGCGGTGGCGAGCGGGGCTTCGTCCGCCGGCGCCCAGCTCAGCGCCGCGATCCCGTCCACTTCGATCCCGAGCAGGGAATCGCCCCGGCGCAGCGCGTGGGAGAGGAAGGTGAACTCGTGCTCCTTCGCCAGCGTGGTGAGCCACAGCGACAGATGCGCGATGTCGAGCGCCATCGGGTTCGGATCGACGCCATAGAGGCAGCGCTGCGCCACCAGCCGCCGGGCGTGGATCACCGGGTCCTCGTCGGGCGGAATCTCCGGCGTCGCGTCACGGCGGGACCAGGCGGAGACCAGCACCTCCGCCAACTGCCGGCAGGTTTCCACCAGGAAGGCCGCCGACCCCACGGCGGGGTCCAGCACCTTCAGCTCCAGGATCGCCTCCGGCGCCGGGTTCTCACCCAGACGGGCCAGCACCGGGCGTAAGGCGGTGCGCACGATCGGCTCGGTCAGGCTGCGCGGGGTGTAGTGCGAGCCCGAGCGGCGGCGCGCCGGCGTCGGCTGCAACACCGGCGTGCCCTTCGGCACGAGGCGCGGCGTCGCGTCGGTGTCCTGCACCGAGGCGAGCGCGGCGGCCAGCGCCTCCACGCTGTCGGCTGCCTTCAGCGCGGCGGCGAGGCGCGGGGCGGGCTTGCGCTCCGCCTGCGCGGCCAGCGCCTCGGCGCGCTTGCCGGCGTTGGTTGCGAGCAGCGCGCCGAGATCGACCACCGCGGCGGCGCCGCCGCGCTTGGCCGAGCGCACCGCGAGCGCCCGGCCGGGCGTGAGCTGCACGGTGAAGCCCATCATGGTCTCGTACACCGCGCCGATCTGCTCGACGTCGAGCGTTCGGTAGGACAGGCGCTCTCCGTCCAGCAGCATCAGCCCTTGCAGGATGCGCCAGACCGTGCCGTCCGAGACGCGCGGCGGGTCGGGCGGATCGGCGGCGGTGGCGCGGCCTTCCAGGAACGGAAACCGGTCGGGGTCGAACAACGCGCCGCGCCGAGCGACCAGGCGTAGGCGCTTTCCGTGCGCGACACCGCTATGGACGATGCGGAACAACGCCAGAAGCTGCGCCCAGGCGCCGTAGCGGTCGTCCATTGTGTCCGGATGCAAGGCCGCGTCGTCGCGCAGCCGCACGAACAGGCCGCCGAGCGCGTAGTTTTGCGCCCAGATCGAGTCCTCGGGGAACAGCCCGCGCTCCTCGGCGTAGAGCACGAACACGAGGCGCATCATCACCGCGAGCAGGCCGGCATAGATATGGTCGGGGTCGCGCTGAGCGAGATCGGCGAGATGCGCGCTGCCGGTGCGCAGATCGGCGGCATGCAACCCGCGCAACAGCTCGTAGAGGCCGTTCAGGACCTGCGAGGAAAGCTTGGCCGAAACCTCGTTCTGGTAGCGGCGGCTTTCTTCCAGCAGGCGCGGCAGCCGGTCGGCCGGATGCCCGAACAGACGCTCGGATTCCAGCAGCATGAGGAAGGCCGAGAGGATCGGCCGGCCACCGACTTCCTGCATCTGGGCCAGGCGGAAGGTGGCATGGCCGGAGGCTTCGCCGCGCGGGGCATAGACCAAACGGATTTCGGCACCGTTGGTCAGCAGCCCGACGGGGATTTCCGTGGCGCGCAGCAGCCGTTCGAACCGCGCCTGCGGCGCGGCGGCCCAGGCGCGCGCGTCGTTCCCCTGACCAGTGGTGCCCTTGGCGTCGAGATCGGTGAAATCCGGCTCCACCCCGATCAGCATCTGCCAGGGCGATGCGTCCGCGGGCGGCGCGGGATCACGGACGGCGAAATTCGGGCGGAGAGTGGTGCCCAACTCCGGGAGCGGCACCGCGAGATCGTCCGGCGCCGGCATGATGTCGTCCGCCTGCCAACCGAGAAGGTCCTGCAGGAAGGCTTGCAGATCGGCGATGCGCGGCGGCTGGTCCCTGTCCGTAACGATGTGTTCGGCCAGCCGCACCTGCGTCGCGGCGACATTGCGGTCGGCGCCGATCCCGTGGCGGACCAGGGCAACGGGCGCGACCACCAGGCCGATCGGCTGGACGTAGCCGATCCAGCGCCGGTGAACTTCCAGCAGGGCGCGGTATTGTTCGTCCGCCATCAGCCGGTCACCGGCCAGAGATAGACGATACCGACCGGATCGAGCCGCGCGGCGCGGATCTGGTAGCCGGCCTCGATGCGTTGCGGCTCGGCGTCGAGTTCGTCGGGAAGGCGATCGAGGCGGCGCTGCCAGGCGCGGCGGTCGTCTTCCTGCTGGCGGCGCTCCTCGGCACTGAAGTCGAGCACGCGCTGGCGGAGATCGGGGCCGCGATGCAGCGACTCCTCGATCCGGCTCAGCTGCGCTTGCAGCAGCCGCCGCATCTCGGCGGATTCGCGGCTGGCACGCTGGGCGAGCAGCGCCTCCGCCCGCGTCCGCGCCTCGGCGGCGCGCTGCTCGATATGCGGCCGCAGGTCAGCCACGTCCTGCCGCAGGCTGCCGAGAAGCCGCGCCCGGATCTCCGGCGCGATCGTGCGGTCAGGGGCGCCGAGCGCCTCTTCCAACAGTTCGAGAGTGCGTTCCTCGCCGGCGGCCCCGTAGGGGCGGAGTGGGTCGTGGCGAAGCGAGGGGTCTGACCAGCGGGCGGTGACGGTGACGATCTCCTCATGCAGGCGCGCGGCGCCGGGGCCGAAGAGAGACAGCCGAGCGAGCAGGATCGCACGTGCCTCCCCGCCGCGCGTGGTGGCCAGGCAGCAGCGGGTCAGGTCGAGATGCAGCAACCCCTGGCTGGCGAAGCGGGCGAGCAGGCGCTGCACCACGCGATGCTCCAGATGAAGCTGCACGGCCTCTTCGCCCAGCGTGTCGGTATCGTCGAACGTCACCGGGCGGATCGCCGCATGGGCACGCCATTCCGAGACGGTCTCGCCGCGCTGACGCGGTTCACGCAGCAGATCGAGCGCGGGCGCCCAGGACAGGTCGCCGGCGAGAACGGGCGCATCCGCCGGCAGGCGGAAGGTCGCGGGACGATCCTTCGCCGCCGGCGCTTCCTCCCGGATTGGTGGCGCACCGGCGAGGCCGAGACTGGTCGAGAGCGCCTGACGGAGTTTCTGCGCGTCGATCCCGACGGCCTGCTCCGATCGCCTGATCTGCCGCCGCAGCCGATCGATCTGCTCCTGCAGATCCTGTTGGCGTTCCCTCGCGGCTTCGAGTTCTTCCCGAATGGTCGCTTCGCGGTCACCGTCGTTCAGGTCGGTGATCTCGGTCGCGAGCGCATCGGCGTCACGCTGGCGGATGCCGCGGGCCAGCATGGTCGCGGACCTGGCTTCCAGCACTTGTGCCATGCTGCCGAGTTCCCGATGGATCCTGTCGGATTTCCGCACCAGCGCGTCGAGCACGCGATCCTCGGGCCGCTGCGGGAACACGAAGTAGCGGCAGGTGACCACGGGGGCAGGCTGGAGCTTGCGGTCGATGCGGCCGTTGCGTTGCTCCAGGCGGCTGGGATTCCAAGGCAGATCAAAATGCACCAGATCGTGGCAGTGGCGCTGAAGGTTGATGCCTTCCCGCGCTGCATCAGTCGCGATCAGGATGCGCAGCGGGTGCTTGTCGGGCGGGGTGTTGAAGGTCCGCTTCAACTCCTCCCTGCGCGCCGGGGATTGGATCTCGCCAGTGTAGATCGCGATCCTTGCATCGGCTTCGGCCGTGTGGGCGATCGCGGCGCGCAACTTGCGTTCGATATAGCGGCGGGTATCTTCCCATTCCGTGAAGATCAGCAGACGGGTTGTGTTCCAGGTACCGCGGCCAGCGCGCAGGCCGGGGCACATTTCCTGCTCGATCCAGTCGATTAGCCACGCGATACGGCGGTCGGGCCGATCGCGATGGGTTTCGGCGACCTGCTCCATCTCGCGGACCAGCGCGAGTTCGGCTTCCAGACCGGTGGCGCGCGAGGCGGCGGCAGCGATCAGGGTCGCGTCAGTCACGGCGGCGTCCCGTGCCGCGTCTTCGTTCTCGCGATCCCCGATGGCACGCTCATCGTCGGTCGACGGCGGAGCAAAGAGTTCGGCAGGTGGTGCCTGGCGCGGCGGGAGTTCCTTGGCTTCCGCTCGTTCCAGCGCTTGGCGGTGTACCCGGATCGTGTGGGCGAACGCCTCAATCGAGGACAGCAGGCGCTGCTGTAGATGCGACAGGACGATGGTGGCCGTCGTCTGAGCTGAGCGGGCGGCAGCGGATAGGCGAGCCTCGCGGAGGTCGCGCAACTCGGAGAGCTTGGTGGCGAGTACCAGCTCGGGCGCGTCGGACGGCAGTCCGTCGATTGGGATTTCCTTGACGTCGCGCTGCGGGAAGCCGCCCTGGATGACGCGGATGTCCTCCTTCAGGCGCCGGACCATCACCGCGTCGAGGTTGCTCTTGAGAACCTTCTGGCCGCGAAGGAACCGCTGCGGATCAAGCAGCTCCAACAAGGCGGAGAAGCTGTTGGAATGGCCATTATGCGGGGTGGCCGAGAGGAAGAGACGGTGCT
>JAKCCX010000091.1 GCA_021838715.1 Pseudomonadota bacterium
TCGAGGCGGTGGTCGAGATGCTGGCTGCGGGCCATGCTTTACGTGGCGGCTGCACTCCGCCAGGGCCGCCATAAGACGCGGTGGCGAGCAGCACAAGGCCGCGGGCGGCGCGCGACCGCGCGCCTCCTCTTCTGACTTACGGCCGCATGTTTGAGCGCGGCGTCCGCAGGACGCTGCGCGAGTTCGGCCGTGCGCCCGCGGACTGCGCAGCGCAGCGCAGTCGCCCCGCAGGGGCGACCACCGCGTAGGCGGTCCTGGCGGAGTGCAGCCGCCACTCGCCTGCGTGTTGCCGGCGTCATCGCCGCAATCGCACGCCCATTCCCTGCGCCGGGCAATCCGCTCAGCCCACCAATGGGTCCATTTTTCCTTCGCGCCAGTATTAGCGAAGCACTACACTGATATGGTCGTTTGTGTCAACAGGGGATGGTTTTTTCATTCGGGGTATTGGGCGATGGCCACAAGTCTGAGTGCAACGACGATGGATCAGACTGATATCCGTGGGTTGGTTACCACTGTTTGAGAGTCCGTCGCGGAAGCTGCCTCGGTCTAGTTGCGCAGGTTGCCCATAGGGTTCTGGGATAGTGTAGATGAGGGTTCTTCCTATCGTGATTCGTAGCGCATCGCCCAATACCCCGGATCCGATCTTAAGTTGCTGCTGGTACGACAACCTCTCTGGCAATTGCCCAGATGAAGCCGGTGAGTTCGCGCGCGGTTGCGATGCAAACCTTGTTGACCTGTACGCCGCGGCGCTGCAGGTGGGCGAAGCGGCCGCACAGCCGTACCTGGGCCTTCCAAGCGTGTTTGCAGATCGCTTCGGGCTGTCCATCCTGACGGCCCTTGAGGGCGTTGCTCAGGCGTGCCGGGTAGCGGTAGTTCCAGGCCGCCTCGGTGAGCAGACGCCGGACGTGGCTGTTGCCGGTCTTGGTGATGGTGCCGCGTCGTACCGTGTTGCCGCTCGATTGCTCCGAAGGTACCAAGCCCAGGTAGCTCATCAGATTGCGCGGGTGGGAAAAGCGCTGGATGTCGCCAATCTCGGCCACCAAACCAATGGCGCTGACGGTATCAATTCCACGCAGGGTACGCAATGCCGATACGACCGGCCCAAAGCGCCAAGCGCTGGTGATTTGCACCAGCGCCTGATCCAGGCGAGCCAAACGTTCGTCGGCTCCCTGAACAGCCAGGACGTACTCGGTGAAGGCCAACTGATCGGCGGTGTGCTCAAATGCCTGATCGGCCAGCCAGCGCGCGTGAGTCTTGTTCCAGGACGTCTTGCCCGCATAGATTCGGCCCTGGCGCAGCAAGAACGCTTTCATCTGCTGGCGGGCTTTGAGGCGCATCCGCACGGCGTCTTCCCGGGCACGCCACAGATTGCGCAAGGCTTCATGCTCGAGGTCCGGAACCCAGATCGCCTTGAGCTCCCCGGCGCGCAGCAGCTCGGCAAGACGGGCGCTGTCGCGCCGATCGGTCTTGATGCGATCCCCGGGGCGGCGCGGGATCAGCGAGGGAGCCACCACCTGGCAGCCGTAGCCCTCCTGGACAAGACGCCGATGCAGTCCGTATCCCGTCGGACCCGCCTCGTAGGCAACCAGTTGCGTGGCCGGCGCCCCAAGCTTGCGCAACACCTTGAGCAAGGCCGGCACGTCGTGCCGGATGGTTCCTCGAAACTGACTCGCCTCCCGCCCCGTATCACACACCGAAATCGAGATCGTTTCCTTATGAACATCCAGCCCGACAAAGAACTTGATATCCTTCTCCATGGCTCGTCTCCAGAAGGTCTGCGGCTGGCCCATCCAACCGCATGTGGTTCGGCACACCTCGGCGCGCAACCCACGATAGCGGAGACGAGCCTCCTACCGTACGGCCATTCTGTCTAGCGCAGCGGCATGATCGTGTCGCCGTCGACGCGCACCCGGGTTCCGGGGCCGAAGGGCGGCGGCGTGCTGCCGCGGATCGTGCGGGCGCGGCCGTTGTCCATGTGGATGTCGATCTGGTATTCGGTCTTTTCGTGGGTCCGTTTTTCAACGGTGTTGCCGGCGAGCGCGCCGCCCAGCGCGCCGACCACGGTCATGGCGGTCCGGCCGTTGCCTTCCCCCATCTGGTTGCCCAGCACGCCGCCGAGCAGGCCGCCGGCGACGGCGCCCAGGCCCGTGTCGTGACCGGCCACCTGGATTCTGCGGACCCCGACCACGACGCCGCAGTCGTAGCAGGCGGCCGGCGCCGCCGCCCCCATGGGGCGCGGGGCGCCGGTGGGCGCGTAGCCGGGCGCCGCGCCGCGGGCGGGCGCTCCCGGCAAAGGCGGCGGGGGCGGATATCCCGCGCCCGCGCCTGCGGACGGAGCGGGGTTGCGGACGCCGGGCACGATGTACACGACGGCCGCGCCCACGGCGACGGCGACGGCGGCGATCGCGGCAACGGCGACGAGGGGACGAAGCGGAGACCGGACGTTCGGATCCGGGGAATTGGGCTGCTGGCTCACGGCGATTCTTCTGCAATCCTGATGCGGAACGGCCCTTCCATGTTCCGCCCTTTTTCGCGCCAAGGAAAGCGGATCGATCCCGGAATGTCGGTAGCCTGAACGTGTAGCCTTGTCTGCCGGGGCACCGGACGGTGGAGGAGCGCTTGGACAAGCCGAAGCTGGAAGAATTGCTGGCACGCGCCCGCGCGCTCCAGGAAGAAATCGAAGAGTCGTATCGCCAGGCGCACGAAGATCTGGAACAGCGGCGCGCGCGGCTCGCGGTCGGGTTTCTGCACTGGCAGCGCGAGCATCGTGTCGGCGTGTTCCGTTTCCTCGCGCAGTCGCGACCGCTGGTCGTGTTGACGGCGCCGGTGATCTATCTCGGATGGCTGCCGTTTCTGTCGCTCGACCTGTTCGTCACGATCTATCAAGCGATCTGCTTCCCGGTTTACGGCATCCGCAAGGTGCGGCGCGCCGATTACCTCGTCTTCGATCGCGGCCATCTGGCCTATCTGAATTTCATCGAACGGTTCAATTGCTTCTACTGTTCCTACGGCAACGGCGTCATCGCATACGCCCGCGAAGTGGGCGCGCGTACCGAGCAATACTGGTGTCCGATCAAGCATGCGCGCCGCATCGCCGGCGCGCACGAGCACTATGCGAAGTTCCTGTCGTACGGCGACGCCGAGGCCTATCGCAACGAACTGGAAACCCTGCGCAAGGATCTCGACGGCGGCGAGTAGCTGCGCCGGGCGCCGCGCTCAGGCCGCGCTTCGGCGCACCAGGCTCCGGCCGGAGGGCCAGGCGGCGAGGGTGACCGCGCCGATCACCGCGGCGCCGCCGGCGATCTGCGTCAGCGTCGGCGCCCGTCCTTCGAGGACGGAAAACGCC
The DNA here is from genome assembly GCA_021838715.1 of Pseudomonadota bacterium. Classification (GTDB taxonomy): domain Bacteria; phylum Pseudomonadota; class Gammaproteobacteria; order Burkholderiales; family Burkholderiaceae_F; genus GJ-E10. Next base: position 3,347 of record JAKCCX010000091.1, read on the forward strand.
ATCGAGCTCACCGGCACGACGTTCATGAACAGGGCCGTGCGCGCGGCGCCCAGACGCGCGATTCCGGAATTCCAGAACAGGTAGGACAAAACGGTGCCGCCCAGGCTCATCGCCATCAGGGAGATGAACGCGCCCGCGTGCGGCACGGCGACCCGCGCGTGCGCCAGCGCGGCGGCCGCACTCAACGCCAGCCCGCCGGTGAGCATGACGGCTGCGGTGTTGGCGAACCCATCCACGCCGCGGGGCATCATCCTGCCCGTCAGCACGTTGTAGATCGCCCAGCAAAAGCTGCCGGCCAGCATCAGGATGTCGCCGAATGCGATGTGCACCCGCGCGCCGCCGCCCAGCACCACGAAGGCGACGCCGCCCAGGGCGATCGGCAGCGCGAGGAATTGCCGGACGCCCAGCCGGTCCCCCGATACGAAGTAGGCCAGGGTCGCAGTCAACAGCGGGCTCGTCGCCATGATCAGCGCGCCGTTGACGGGAGAGGTCCACTTCATGCCGTAGAAGAACAAGGCATTGAATCCGGCCACGCCGACCGCGCCCAGGATTGCGTAGGCGCGGCCGTGGCGCAGAATCGGCACGGGGGTTCTTCGAACGGCGCACAGCGCGAGCATCGCCGCGGCGGCGATGTCGAACCGCGCGGCGGCAGCGATCAGCGCGGGCTCGTCGGCCAGGACGTGCTTCGAAAGGTTGAAGTTCGCGCCCCAGAGAATGGTCGCCACCGCGAGCAGGGCGTAGGTCACACGCAATCTTTCGGACGGGCTCGATGGGGAGCCCCGATTATCGCACTCCCCTGCCGACGACTTCGGTGATGCGCAACATCGGGCGACCGCCGAGATTGCGGATCGGGAAATAGGCGAGATCCGTGTCCGGATCCACGGCGACGACATGGGCATCGGGCGCGAGCCGGCCCGCGCCCAGCATTTGCAGGCGACCGGCCTGCAGCGCCATCAGGGATACCGTCCCCGATTCCGAGGCGACGTACAGCAGATTGGTCCGCGGGTCGAAGGAGAGCACGTCCGGGTCGTGGCCGATCGGCAGGGTCTGCGTGATCCGCCGTGTCCGCAGGTCGAGCACCAGCAACCGGTCGTTGCCGGCGCAGGCGATGAATGCCCGGCGCGACCGCGGCTCGATGAGCAGGCCGTGGTTTTCTTCCGCGCCCCGCAGGCGGATGCGACGGATGACGCGGTCGGTCGCGGGGTCGATCTCGACCAGGTGGCCCCGCGTCTGCACGTTGACGAAGATGTGGCCGGATGCCCGGTCGTATTGGCTGTTGCCGACTTCGCCGCCCAGCGGAATGGTGGCGATGCGCCGGTTCGTGCGCACGTCGATCACGGTTTCGGTCCGGCCCATTTCGTCCGACACGTAGAGTCGGCCGACGCCGGGTGCATATGCCATGCCGTCGGGATGGATGCCGACCGGGATCCGCGCCACTTCGGTCAGGCGCGTCTCGTCGATCGCCACGACCTCGTTGGTGCCCGTCGCGCTGGCGTAGACGCGGCCGAGCTCCGGAATCGCCAGCACGCCGTGGACCTGGCGGATGTTGCCGACCACGCCGATGGTCTTGCGGGTCCGCGTGTCGAACGCCAGCACCTCGTTCTGCCCGAGGTGCGCCAGGAACAGGCGATGCCGTGCGGGATCATCGCTCGCATAGTCGAAACGCGTGGTGTCTCCCGGCAGGGGGACGTCGGCGACGACCTTCCAGGGAAGATCCGCCTCGGCGACCGCGGGGTGCGGTGCGACGCAAGCCGCGATGAGCGCGGCCAGCCCCGCGCGTACCCGTTTCCAATCCATTGCCACTTGCTCCCGGCCCGGCTCCGCGCGGGCGACCGCGCGATTTTCGCGCACCGCCGTCACGGTTCTGTGACGGGAGGGTTACGGGCGGAGGGGAGGGCCACAGCCTGTCAGAGGAACGATTTCGCCTGCGCCAATACGCGCGTGCAGATCTGCTGGCTGAGCGGCTGCGTCGCCCCACCGCCCAGGTTCATCGTCTGGCCATTGCCGGCATCGAGGATGCCGATAAGCCCGCTCGCATAGCCGGGATTCGAGGCGGGGTTGTCCCCCAGCTTGCCCATCAGGGTGCTTTGCACCGACTTGGCATTCCCGCCCAGGTAGTTGTTCTCGATGCAGTACTTCAACAGCCCCGCGACATTGCCGAGGCTGCCGGGCACCAGCGCGCTACCGCCGATCGCGCCGAGTCCGGCGGCGGGCGTGCCGGACGATTGCGACGCACCGCCGCCGAACTGATTGAGGATGCCGCCGAGTTGCGCGTGCGCGGAGGAAATCGGCAGCAGGCAGACGACCGCGAGCGCCAGGAAATGGTGGCTGGTTTTTTTCATGTTGGTTCCCTTCGTCGATCAAAACGCCGGTAGCGGCTCGGGTCGCGGCACGATCA
>JAKCCX010000092.1 GCA_021838715.1 Pseudomonadota bacterium
CCGCGGCGCCCGCGAGCGCCGCACGCAGCCGTTCGGCGGAAAACCGCGAGACATCGAAGAGGTCGACGACCCCGGCGGCGATGCCCGCCGCCGCCAGCCGCTCGGCCGCGCTCCGTGCCGTATGCACCATGTACCCGGTCGCGACCAGAACGAGGTCGCGTCCCGTCCGCAGCACGTTGAATCCGCTCTCCAGATCGGGCACCGCGCCGTCCCCGTAGAGGGGCGGCAGCGCCTGCGCGTCGAACCGCAGGTACTTCGGCCCCCGGGCGCCGACGCAGCGATCGAAGAGCGCGGCGGCCGTGACGTGGTCCGCAGGCGAGTAGATCGCCACGTTGGGCAGCGCGCGCATGATCGACAGGTCTTCGTAGCACTGGTGCGTGGGGCCGGACACGACGTAGCTGTATCCCGCGCCGACGCCGATCAGATTGACGTTCATCGGGCGGACCTCGGAGAGCAGCGCGAGGTTGACGCGGGTCTGCTCGAAGCAGCGCATCGTGATGAACGGCGCGATGGCGTACGCGAACACGGTGCAGCCCTCGAGCGCCATCCCTGCCGACACGTTGATCAGATTCTGTTCGGCGATGCCGACGTTGACGAACCGCTCGGGATGCTCGGCGCGGATCCGGTCCAGCACCGGCGAGCCGAAATCGGCGGTGATGAAAACGATGCGGTCGTCATCGGCCATTCCCCGCCGGATGCGCTCCAGGAAGGCGTCGCGCATCGCAACCGGCTTCATCCCGGCCGCGGCGGTCATCGGGCCGCCTCCAGCAGGGAGTCGATCAGCTCGGGCCTGGGGTTGATCACATGGGAAAGCTGGGCGTCTTCGAGATCCGGGACGCCGCGGCCCTTGCGCGTGCGCGCGATCAGCGCCTTGGGCTGGCCCTCGCGCGTCGCCTTCATCCGCCGCAGGGCGGCGCGCACGGCGCCCACGTCATGGCCGTCCACCTCGTCGGGATCCCATCCGAACGCGGCCAGGCGCTCCGCCAGCGGGTCGTGCGACACGATGTCATCGGTCCGCCCCAGCATCGCGATCCGGTTGTCGTCGACGATGAGATGCAGGTTGTCCAGACGGTGCTGCGACGCGAACATGATCGCCTCCCAGTTCGCGCCCTCGTGCAACTCGCCGTCCCCGGTCACCACGAAGACGCTGCGCTCGACGCGCCGCCGCTTCAGCGCCAGGGCGACGCCGGCCGCTACGCCCAGGCCGTGCCCCAGCGAACCGTTGACCGTTTCGTATCCCGGAATCACCGGGTCGGGAATGCCGCCCAGGAAGCTTCCCGGGCGGCACACGCGCTCCAGTTCGGCCATCGGAAAAAAACCGAGATCGGCGAGGATGGGATACATGCAGATCGAGCCGTGCCCCTTGCTGATGATGCAGCGGTCCCGCTCCGGCGAGAGCGGGGCGCCGGGATCGGTGCGCAACACGCCGCCGTAGTAGAGCGCGACGAAGATCTCCACCGGCGACAGCGACGAGGCGATCCGCGTCTCGGGGGCCCGCCGATGCACCCGCAGCGTTTCGCGCCACACCCAGGCCGCCTTGTCGCGCAGGGCGGCCGTGTCTTCGATCACCCGCTGTCCGGTGAGGATGTCCATCACGCGTCCGCCTTGTCCAGGCCGCTCCCGTTGCGCGAATACCAATCATAGGTGCGGCGCAGCCCCTCGGCGAGCGCCACCCGGTGCCGCCAGCCGAATGCATGGAGGCGCCCCGAATCCAGCAGCTTGCGCGGGGCGCCGTCGGGCTTCGTCGCGTCCCATTCGATACGTCCGGCATAGCCGACCGTATCGGCAACCATCCGTGCCAGATCGCGGATCGAGATGTCGGTGCCGGTGCCAATGTTGACCGGCAGCGCCAGCGACGATACATCCTGGCGCAGGATATGGATGCAGGCGTCGGCGATGTCGTCGGCATGGAGGAACTCGCGCCGGGGCGCGCCGGTTCCCCACAAGGTCACGCCGTCGCGCCCCGCGCGCCGGGCGGCGTCGAAGCGGGCCATCAGCGCGGAGAGCACATGGCCGGTCGCGGGATCGAAATCGTCGTTCGGTCCGTAGGCGCTGTTGGGAATCACGGGAATGAATCGCTGCTCGCCCAATTGCCGGTTGTACGCGAGGCACAGAAAGACGCCCGCAAGCTTCGAGATCGCGTAGGGAAGACTGGTCGGCTCCGGCCTGCCGGACAACAGCGCGTCCTCGGCCATGGGCTGGGGACATTCGCGGGGATACATGCACGACGATCCGAAGAAAATCAGCTTCTTCACGTCGGCGTCGCGCGCCGCCTTCAGGACGGCGAGCTGGATCGCCAGGTTCTCGTCCATGAACTCCGCCGGATGCATCGTGTTCTCGACGATGCCGCCGACGCGGCCGGCCGCCATGACCACGAACTCGGGCCGCCGGGCGGCGAAGAAGCGCGCCACCGCGGCGGCATCGCGCAGATCGAGTTCGCTGCGGGGCACGACAAGAAGGTTGTCGTGGCCGTGCTCGCGCAGACGGCGCAGCACCGCCGATCCGATCAGCCCGCGGTGGCCGGCGACGAAGATCCGGGAAGACGCCTGCATCGCCGACATCAGGAAAGACCGCTGGGCTGGTACAGCACCACGCGGCTGCCGGTGCTCTCGAACTGGAACGGGACGTGGACCAGATTCTTCAGGCGCTCGCGCACGCGCGCCTGGAACTCCGGGCGCACGAACAGCAGCATGAAGCCGCCGCCGCCGGCGCCGAGCAGCTTGCCGCCGAGCGCGCCGGCCCGCATCGCTTCGTCGTAGATTCCGTCGATCTCGGGCGTCGAAACCCGGTCGGACAGCGAGCGCTTGTGACGCCAGGCGTCATGCAGGAGATGGCCGAAATCGTCGATCGGCGCGTGCGGCGAGTGCAGGATCTCGATCGCGTCGTCGACCATCGCCTGCATCTTCCGCAGCTCGGCCTCCCGCTTGTCGAGATTTTCGATCTTCGATTTTGCGACCTCGGAGGCGATGCGCGAAAGGCCCGTGAAGCACAGCATCAAGGAGCCTTGCAGCTCGGCAAGGCGGTCCGGCGCCAGCACCACCGGAGCGACGTCGAAACTCCCGTCGCGGCGGAATTCGATGCGATTGAACCCTCCGTAGGCCGCCGAGACCTGATCCTGCGAACCGACGTTTTCGCGGATGATCTGCTGCTCGATGTGGATCGCGCTCTTCGCCAGATCTTCCTTCGTGATGTAGCGGCCCTCCATCGCGCTCAGGACATTGACGAGACCCACGGTGAACGAGGAACTGGACCCCAGTCCCGAACGCGCCGGAAGATCGCCGTCGTGGTGGATCTCCAGGCCGGTCGCGCTTCCCGCCCAGCCCAGGACCGCGCGGACGGAGGGATGCTCGATCTCCTCGACCGTCTTGACGTTTTCGATGCGCGAATAGACGATCCGGTGCCGGTGCTCGAAAAACGGCGGCAGATGCCGGCAGCTGATGTAGCAGTACTTGTTGATGGTGGTGGCCAGCACGGCGCCGCCATGCTGTCGATACCATGCCGGGTAGTCGGTGCCGCCGCCGAAGAAGGAGATCCGGAACGGGGTGCGGGTTACGATCATGGGTCGATCTCACGCACAAGCGATTTCGGCGGCGGACTCCTCGAGGAGTTTCCGCTTCAGCCGGACTTCCGTCATCGCCGCCAGATGCGCGACGACGTCGGGGCCGAATTTCCGCCGGACCATGTCGAGGTAGCGCGGGTTGGTGAAATACGTCCGGAACGCCTCGTCGCGGAACCGAAGCACTTCGGCGGCGCCCAACGCTTCCGTTCGCAGGGGCATGGTTTCATAGCTGTGCTGCGAGTACCCGATCCACGAGGCCGGCAGTTCCCAGCCGTTCCGGGCCGCCGCCGCGTACAGCTTCGAGCCGGGATAGGCCATCGCGCAATAGAAATTCGCGAACTCGCAATTCGCTTCGATCGCCAGGTCCAGCGTCTCCTGCATCGACTCGCGGGTGTCGTCGGGCAGCCCGAAGATGTAGTTGCCGATGACATGGATGCCGGCAGCCTGGATGTCCCGAACGACCTTCAGGATGTCGGTCGATCCGAACCGGCCCTTCTCGACGCCGTCGCGAACATGCCTGCTGCCCGACTCGATGCCCAGCGCCAGCCACCGGAAACCGGCCCGGCGGAGTTTGCCCAGGAATTCGTCCTTGATGGAGTCGACGCGCGCGTAGGCCCAGATATTGAGGTCGTAACCGCGTTCGATGATCCGGTCGCAGATGCCGAGGACGTGCGCACGGTTCAACACGAACATCTCGTCGACGAATTTGATGTTCTTGACGCCGTATTTGGTCACGAGGAGGTCGATTTCCCGAATCACCGTGTCGGGCGACCACATCCGGTACGACGACTTGCCGAACGGTGCGTTGATGCAGCAGAACGAACACTTGTACGGACACCCGAGACTCGTGTGCATCGAGGCGTAGGGTTGACGGGCATGGATATCGTCGAAGCAATGCCAGTTGTGCGCCCGGTACTTGTCCATCGGCAGCAGGTCCCAGGCAACCCCGGGCATCTCGGCATCGAGGTCCTCCATCAACGGGGCCGGCGGATTCGACAGGATCACGTCGGACGCCCGGTACCAAAGGCTGGGGACGTCGGGGAATCGCTTCGCGCCCGTCTTGAGCGCCTTGGCCGTGAGCAGGATCGTTTCCGGTCCCTCGCGGTCGCAGACGAAATCGATCGCCTCCTCCCGCATGGTGCGTTCGGGCAGGGCGGCGGGATGGGTTCCCGTCATCATGATCCGCAGGTCCGCATCCCGCGCCTTCAGGGCACGACAGGTCTCGCCCGCCGCAGGCATGTTCTGCGTCGAGGCCGAAGGCTGGAATCCATAGACGACCATGACGACCAGCGTCGGGCGGTAGCGGCTCAGAATATGTTCGGCGACCTGGTCCGGGCTGAGATTGTGCGCAGGCGCGTCGACGATGGCGACGGTCAGCCCCTTGTTCCGCACATAGGTGGCGAACAAGCCCGCCAGGGAAGGCGGTTCAATGGCCGAGAATTCATTGGCGAGCGATTGATACACCGCCTGGCGGCTGCCCGGATTTACCAGAACCACATCGATCGGTTCGCGCCCTGCTGTCATTCATCCCTCCCGCCTCGCCGCGGCGACGCGGATCGGCAATAACCCACCCCAACGGGAGTCGACAGGCGGCGAAATCGACGCGACCGCCCGGCGTCGCCTCGTTTCGGAGATCAAGGCTCGATGGATTCCGATCGGACGCGCGCGACACCCCACTCGCTGGCGAGAAGAATAACGGGCGATTGCGCGCCGGTATGCGCAGAAATGCCGCCGGAGCCGGGCCCACCTCGGAGGAACGGTGGAACCGCGGCCGCGCCGATGCCGGCGCCGTCAGCCGTCCTTCTTTTCCGGCTCGGGCTGGGGCTTGGATTCCGGCTTGACCGACGCCGCGAAGGGGAACACCGAGAACATCGAGCGCGCCTGGCTCTGCATGTTCTCCTGCATCTGCACGAAGAGGTTCTTGCTCTGCTCGATGTAGCTCGACATCATCGTCTGGATCATCGGCGCCTGCAGATGCAGGAACT
>JAKCCX010000093.1 GCA_021838715.1 Pseudomonadota bacterium
CGCCGGGGCGCACGGCCAACTCGCTCTGCGTCCCTCCGGGACGCTACGCTCGGACAGGGGCCGTGAGTCAGAAGTGGAGGCGCGCGATTGCGCGCCGCCCCGGCGCCTGCGCTGCGCACCGCGCCCCCCAATGGGGCCGGAACCGGTGCAGGGCACCCGGATCTCGGCAAACGCCGTGGCATCGCAGGATGGAAGGCGCCCCGATCGGGCCGTGGCAACGCAATCGAGGCGGTGGTCGAGATGCTGATTGCGAGCGGAGTGCAGCCGCCGCTCGCCTGCGTGGTGCTGGCGTCATCGCCGCAATTGCACGCCCATTCCCTGCGCGGGGCCGTCCGCTCATCCCCCCAACGGGTCCTTTTTCCTTCGCGCCAGAATTTGCGAAGCACTGCACTAGTGTCTGCGCGAGGACGCATCGCCCCGGGGCGGGTTCCGCCTTGCGTCGTGCGCGGGATGGTGTTATGTTTCGATATATCGAAATTAGATATATCGAAACATGTGCCCACATCGATGCAACGGGGGTTCGAACCCCGAGAAGGACGAGGTTCCCTGCGGTTCGCGCGCGGGCGCCGGATCGGCGCCGCCGGAGCGCGGCCCGTGCCGGGGGCGGGGGCCGCGGATGTTCGATGCCGGAACCCTTCGCTATCTGGTCCTGCAGCGGATCGCGGAGCAGCCGCGGCATGGCTACGAGATCATCAAGGCGATCGAGGAACAGTCCGGTGGGGCCTACGTGCCGAGCCCCGGAACGATGTACCCGATGCTCTCCATGCTGGAAGACCTGGGCTACATCTCGATCGCGCGGGATGGCAATCGCAAGCGGTACGCGATTACCGACGCGGGGGCAACGTTCCTGCGGGAGAACCGGGCGTTCGTCGATGCCGTCGAAGCGCGCGCGCGGTCGTCGCGGTTCGCCTGTTCCGGCGTCGTGCGGCAGGCGATGCAGGCTTTGCAGGAGGCGCTGGCCGCGCGGGTTCATGGCCAAGCGGTGTCCGACGCGACGTTGCGGGACGTGGACGCCATCATTCGCAAGGCAGCTGCCGACATTCGGGCGCTGTAGCGCGCCCGCCGACGTGTTTCAGGAGACATCGCAATGCATGCATCAAACCAGAACGGAGGCCCGGAGATCGTCGATGCGCCCCAGGCCCCGCCGGGCGCCCGCGCGGCGCCGATCTTCCCCGGAGGCAACCCGCACTACGACGCGATCGGCGGCGAGGTCGGGGTGCGCCGGCTGGTGGAGCGGTTCTATGAGCTCATGGAAGAGCTGCCGCTGGCGCGGGACGTCCGCGCGCTGCACCCGGCCGACCTCGCGGCAACGAAGGAGCGGTTCTTCCTGTTCCTGTCCGGCTGGCTCGGCGGACCGCCACTCTATGCGGAGCGCTTCGGCCATCCCCGCCTGCGTCAGCGGCACATGCCGTTTCCGATCGGCGACGCCGAGCGGGACGCCTGGATGGCCTGCATGACGCGCGCGCTGACCGAGGAAATCGCCGACGAGCGCCTGCGCGCGCAACTCATCGCGGCGTTCTTCAAGACCGCCGATTTCCTGCGCAATCGCTGAGCAGGAGGCGGGCGGCAGGCTCCGTCCGCCGGCCGATGCGACAATCTGTCGCATCGGCAAACGTGCCGGTCCCCGATAGCATGCGCGGCCATGTTCCATTTAACGCAGAGCCGCATCATGTCTCGGGGTTCCTCGCGCCGTCGTCGGCGTTTTTCCGTATCGCCCGGTCCCGCCGGCCGCCGAGTCGGCCGTCACGCGGTCACGGCGGTCCTGGCTGTCGCGCTGGTCGCCGCGCTGGCTCCCGGCGCCGCCGAGGCCTGCGCCTGCGGCTGCGACATCTTCGATCTGGGGGCGACGAACGCGTTTCCGAATTCCTCCGAGTCCGGGTGGAGTGCCTGGCTGCGCTACGACTTCATGAACCAGAACAAGAACCGCGTCGGCAGTTCGTATGCGCCGGCTTCCGAGAATGCGGACAAGGCCATCCGGACCAGTTTCTACACGCTGGGCGCGCAGTACATGTTCAACGCCGACTGGGGCGTGATGGCCGAGATGCCGATCTTCCGGCGCGCGTTCACCTCGACCGGCGATGGCACGGCATACGCGGCGGGATCGATCTACACGAGCAATCTCACCGCGCTCGGCGACACGATGGTGCAGGGCGTCTATTCCGGATTCTCGGCCGATCACTCGACCGGACTGACCTTTGGCCTGAAGCTGCCGACGGGCAATTACACCGGCCCCTACGTTCCCGCCAATCCGCGGCTCGGCACGACGGGCGGCCTGGCGTACGACCGGGACACGCTGCCCGGGACCGGCAGCACGGATCTGCTGCTCGGCGGCTACCACGTCGGATTCCTGACGCGGGACATGAAGCTTTCCTACTTCACGCAGGCGCGCTACGACGTCGCGTTTCTGGAGCGCGCGGGTGCCACGGGTACGTACCGCCCGGGCAACGAACTCGATGCCGCCGCCGGATTGCAATACAACCTCGGCGCGCACGGCCCGTTCCAGAACATCGCGCCGCTGATGCAGATCCTGGCCAGCTACCGCGACCCGGACAGCGGCACGGCGGCCTCGCCCAACAGCGGCTTCCGGCGCTGGCTGATCGGTCCGGGCGTGGCGATGAGTTTCCGGAAATTCACGCTGTACGCGAACGTCGACATTCCGATCGTCGACCACGTCTTCACGGACGTGCCCGCATCGGGCAACTATGGGCAGCTCGTGCCTTCTGCGATCTGGCAGATGCAGTTGGCATACAACTTCTGAGGATCCGCGCCGGCCTTACGCCCACGAAACCAGTTTCCACTGCAGGTACGGCTCGACCATCGGGCCGCCGCGGTTGGGGGTGAAGTAGGACCCGCGAGCGCGGCGCAACACCCAGCGACCGATCCGCGGCGCGAACCAGACGACTTCGCTGCGGAAGCTTTCCGTGCGGTTGAAATCGTTGCTGGTGAAGTCAATGGCGTTGTGATAGCCCACGGCGTCGAAGGTTCCGGCCGGAACGGCGATCGATTCCCAGCCCAGAACGTGCATGGTCTGGTACCACGGCATGTCGAAGTCGGGCGTCCGTAGGGTGTGATACCGGGTATGCACGGACCTCGCCTGCCCTGGTTCGATCGGCAGCCGCGGCCACGCCGCGATCGGTTCGACGAACACGACGGGCGGATCCCAGTATGGATCCTGCACGATCATGCCCCAGGGTCCCTGGATTTCCTCGGCCAGCGCGCCGTGGCGCGCGCTCGTCCGTTGCAGGCGGATTTCGGGCGCAAGGGCGACCAGGGTTTCGGTCACCGTGTCCACCACCATGTTGCGGTACAGGTCGCGCACTTCGTACACCCATCGCTGGCCGACGGCGGGCGGACGGACGGCGGCGTCGGCCGGCGCTGCGATCGGCGTTCCCGGTTCGCGTTGATTGCCGAGGGAAACGCAGGCTGCAGGCAGCGTGCAGAACAGGCCGAGGAGGAGTCTACGGTTGGGTTCCATGCGCCGCTTTATAGGCGAGCAGGACGCGTTGCACAAGCGGGAAGCCGGCAATGCGGCGATTCATCGGAATGTGTCGCCGCGGCGACACATTCCGATATCGGTCATCACGATGCAATCGGTTCGTGGTCGGGCGGCAGGCCGTCGAAGAAGTCCACTTCGCCGGTTTCGAGCGAGTACTCGGCGCCGACGACGACCAGTCCGTCGTTTTCGATCAGTTGCTCGATGAGCGGGGAGCCGTGCCGCAGGTGGTCCGCCGAGGCGCGGATGTTCGCCCGCACCGCATGATGGACCAGCGTGTCGGGGTCGCGTTCCAGGCCGGTTCCCAGCAGGTTTTCGACCGCCGGGCGGACCCGGTCGACGATCGTGTGCAGGTTGCGGGACTGCATGGGCGCCGGCCGCTGCAGTTGCTCGATGGTCGCCAGCACCGCGCCGCAGCGCGAGTGGCCCAGCACCACGACGAGCCGCGTTCCATACTGCTCGGCCGCGAACTCGACGCTGCCGACCTGCGACGGCGCGACGATGTTGCCGGCGACGCGGATGACGAAGAGGTCGCCCAGCCCCTGGTCGAACACGATCTCCACCGGGACGCGCGAATCCGAGCAGCCGAGGATCACCGCGAACGGCGCCTGGCCGGCCGCGGCGAGTTCGAGGCGGCGTTCGTGGCTTACGACCGCGCCGCGGTTGTGCAGTTCGGTGGCGAAGCGGCGATTGCCCGCGCGCAGACGGGCCAGCGCTTCCCGCGCCGGAATGCGATTCACAGTCTGCTCCTTCGATCTCCGTTCGTGAATCCGAGCAGCGGCGGATCGATTCCGCGCCCGAGGGCGAATGCCTTGACCAGCTCCCCCATCTCCGCCTCGGACAGCAGGCGCTGCACCGCTCCCGCATCCTGGGCGCGTGCGCCGTCGGCAATCATCCGGTCAAGGATACCGGCATTCATGAGGAAGCGTGCCTGCGAGGTGTAGCCCAGCACCTCGAGTCCCGCATCCCGCGCCGCGTCGGCGCAGGCGGAAAAATCGACGTGCGCGGTGATGTCGTTGAGGCCGGGCAGCCAGAGCGGGTCGGCGTGGGAGCGCTGGCGGTAATGGCACATCAGGGTGCCCATCGCGCGCTGCGGGTGGTAGTACTCGCGTCGCGGGAACCCGTAATCGAACAGCAGCGCCACGCCGCGTTCGAGGCAGGCGCCGAGCGCTGCGATCCACGCCGCGGCGAGCGGACACCATTCGGAGCCGTAGCCCTCGGGCAGGCGCCCCGCTTCCGGACCCGGCGGCGGTTCCGGGAAGATCGCCGATTCGATCGCCGCGACTTCCCGGCGCAGGGCCGCATCGGCGGTCCGGCCGGCGAAGACCGGTCCGCCGCGTTGCGGATCCCACGCCACGCCGCGTTCGAACACCGTGTCGGCGCCGCGCACGAACAGGCGCACGGGCAGCACGTCGAGGACCTCGTTGGCGAGAATGACCCCGGAGAATCCGTCGGGCAGCGTGGCCAGCCACTCCACGGGCAATCCGGCCAGGCGTTCCTGCTGGCGGGCGCGCAGATCGGCCGAGATCTCGATGATGCGGTAGCGCCGCACCGGGGTGCCCCGCCGTTCCAGTTCGTGCATCAATTCGTGCGCGAGCGCACCGGTTCCGGCGCCGAATTCGAGCACCTCCGCGGGCGTCGACGCGAACACCTGCGCGACCTGGGCGGCGATCGCCCGGGCGAAGTACGGCGAAATCTCCGGCGCCGTGACGAAGTCCCCCTCCGCGCCGAACTTGCGTCCGGCGGCGTCGTAGTACCCCAGGCCGGGCTCGTAGAGCGCCATCTGCATGTAGGCATCGAAGGGCAGCCAGCCGCCGGCCCCTTCGATGCGCGCGCGGATCCGCTCCTGCAGCTGCCGGCTGCGGGCGAGCGATTCGGGATCGGGTTCCGGGAGCTGCGGTGTCTGCATGGGGGCGTATGGTAGCCGCCCGGGAGGGACGGTTCTCCGGGCCGCGGTCAGGTTGGCGGCCGCCGCGCCGATTCGATGAATGCGCGCAGGTAGTCGACGCCGAGGTCTTCAGATCGGAA
>JAKCCX010000026.1 GCA_021838715.1 Pseudomonadota bacterium
TCCGATCTCCGCCCGGGCTCCCGCCGCAAACCCTTCGGGCATCAGCACGGCGGCACGGTCGCGCAGCGAACCGGCCGGCGCGTCGAGCACCCGCCGCGTGTCGTGCCAGACCTGGAACGAGACGCCGGGGTGGGCCGCGGCGACGCGCTCGACGATCGCCACGCAGTGCGCCAGTTCGGTGGCCTCGGAGCGGAGGAACTTGCGCCGCGCCGGGGTGGCATGGAACAGGTCGCAGACCTCGATGCGCGTTCCGGGATTGCCGGCCGCCGGTTCGACGAGGCCGTCGACGGAATCGAGCCGCCACGCATGGTCGGCATCGGGCGTGCGCGAGACGATGGTCACGGCGGCGACCGACGCGATCGCGGCCAGCGCCTCGCCGCGGAAGCCGAAGGTTCCGACCCGCTCGAGGTCGTCGAGGCTGGCGATCTTGCTCGTCGCATGCCGCCGCAGGGCGAGGCCGAGTTGATCCGCCGGAATGCCGCCGCCGTCATCGGAGACCGCGATCCGGCGCACGCCGCCGCCCTGCAGGCGCACTTCGATGCGCTGCGCGCCCGCGTCCAGGGCGTTCTCGATCAATTCCTTGACCACCGAGGCCGGGCGCTCGACGACTTCTCCCGCCGCGATCTGGCTGATCAAGACATCGGGCAGAACCTGGATCGCGCGGGTGGGGGAATCGGTCATGGCGGGATTATAGGAAGCATGGGAAGCGGAAACGGGCCGACCGTGGGGACGGCCAGCGCAGACGACCGCGCCCAGCCGAGGCGCGGGACCGCCGAGGCTTTCCCCGGGGGCCCCGCTAGGGTATATTGGAGCCTGTCTTCGCCTGGGCGCCGGTTGCCGGCTGCGGTCGGGCGGCTCCTCGTCCTCCCGGTGGAAATTCCGCTTTGTCGCACGTCAACTGGCTCGAGCTGTTCAGTTCGATCGACCACTTCCTGCTTTCGGTGGCGCAGGGCCATGGCCTGCTCGCGTATGCCGCGCTCTTCGCCATCGTGTTCGCGGAAACCGGGATCGTCGTCATGGCGTTTCTGCCCGGCGATTCGATGCTCTTCATTTCCGGCGCGATGTCGGCGGGGGGAACCCTCCATCCGGTACCGCTGGCCCTGACCATCGTCCTGGCCGCCGTGTTGGGCAACGCGCTCAACTTCCTGATCGGTTCCTGGTTCGGTCACAAGATCTACGACGGCACGATCCGGTGGATCAATCGCCATGCGCTCGACCGCACTCATGCATTTTTTGAACGGCATGGCGGCAAGACGGTGGTCGTCGCCCGGTTCATTCCCCTGGTGCGCTCGTTCGCGCCGCTCGTTGCCGGCGCGTCCGGCATGGCGTCGCACCGCTTCCAGGTCTTCAATGTGGTCGGTGCGGTGCTGTGGAGCGTGCTGTTCATCGGCGGCGGATATCTGTTCGGCAACGTCCCCCTGATCCGCGACCACCTCGGACTCGTACTCCTGGCCGGATTGTCCGGGGCCTTCGGTCCCGTCGCGCTGTTGGCGCTTCTGCGGCTCGTGCGCCGCGTCCGCCTGGGTAGCCCCGCTGCCTGATGGAGCCCGCCGGCGCATTGCCTTCCGGGGTGTTGCGCACGGTCCTGCTCGTCGATGACCACGACCTGATCCGCTTGGGAATCGAGTGTCTGCTGCGAACGCTCGACGGGATCTCCTGTCGCGTGCTCCAGGGGCGGTCGATCGCCGAGGCGAAGGAACTGTGTGCGGCGGAACCGCGGGTCGATCTCATCCTTCTCGACCTGAACGTCTACGATGCCAAGGGCTTGCAGGGTTTGCGCGTGATGCGCGATGCATTTCCGGCCATCCCGGTGGTCGTGCTGACCGGTACCCAGGACGAATTCGTCGTCCGGCAGGCATGTTCGATGGGCGCACGGGGGTATCTGCTGAAGTCGTGGAGTCCGACGCAACTGCAGGAGGCGTTCACCCGCGTACTGCTCCATCCGGCGGAAGGGGGCGTAGGGGACCTGGACGATCTCGATGCGATCCCCGCCTCGGGCGTGCCGCCGCGCCAGCGCATCGCGGATCTCGGGACGCGGCACGTCGAAATCCTGGAACTGATCCTGTCCGGTTGCAACAACCGCGAGATCGCCAGCGCCACCGGGCTTTCGGTGGGGACGATCAAGAACTACGTTTCCGACATCCTGCTGACCCTGGATGTGCGCTCACGCGGCCATCTGATCAGCCTGTTTCACTGAACTGCGGGATGGCCGCGGACGCGGCCGGCTCGGACGGCTGTCCGCTGTCGTGCGTTGCGACATCCGGGCCGCGCGGCAGGGTGATGGCGAACACGCTGCCGCGCCCGGGCTCCGAGCGCAGCGTGACCGGCGCCTGCAGGGCGCTGGCCATCCGCGACACGATGTTCAATCCGAGCCCGGTTCCCGGGGTGCCGTCCGCCGACGAAGCGCCGCGGGTGAACTCGTCGAAGATGCGCTGGTGTTCATCGCGTGCGATGCCGGGGCCGCTGTCGCGCACCTCGATGCGTACGCCCGAGACGTCGCGCCGGCAGACGATCTGTACGCTGCCCTCCTGCGTATAGCGCAACGCATTGTTCACCAGGTTGGCGAGAATCCGGCGCAGGATGGCCGGATCGCTCACCACGGTCTTGGCGGTGTGGGTCACCCGCAGGCGCAACCCGCGTTCCCGCGCCACCGGGCCAAATTCGGATCCGAGGTCGCGGAGCAGATCGCCCGCGGGAAATGTCCGCACGTTCGGATGGAGCGCGCCCGAATCGAGGCGGTACACGTCGAGCAGCGAATCGAGCAGCGCGGTCATCGAGGTCGTTGCCTGATCGATTCGATCGCAGAGCAGAAGTGCCGCCGGGTGAACCAGATTGCGCCGCAAGGCTGTCGAAATCAGTTCGACCGCATGCAGGGGTTGGCGGAGATCGTGGTTCACCGCGGCGAGGAAGCGGGATTTGGCTTCCGCAGCGGCTTCCGCGGCCTCCTTCTGCGCCTGGATCCGCTGGGTCTGGCGCAGCACGCGGTTGTAATCGCTGAGGTCGGTGATCGTGACGACCAGCGTCAGGCGCCCATCCACTTCGAGCCTGCGCCCCGCGATATGGGCATCGAAATTCGTCCCATCCTTGCGCCGCCCGATGACCGTATACGGCGCGACCGGCTTGCCGGCGATCCGCTCGCGCAGGCGTTCGGCGACCAGATCCCGGTACTCCGGCTCGACCATGTCGAGGACGGGGATCGTCAGCAGTTCTTCCGGGCTGCGGCCGACCAGCTCGGCGAAGTACGGATTGGCGTAGAGGATGCGCTGATCGACGACGTCCAGGACAAAAAGTCCGACCTGCGCTTCATGTAGCAGCGCCGGAGCGTGCTGGGCGAGGAGATCGGCGGATGCGGGCGGGCGGCCGAGCGCCTCCACCTCGGCGGCGCCATGCTCGTCGCACATCGGTTTTCGGGAGGAGGTCAAGCGCTCTTGGGGGAAATTGGGGGGTTGGGAGGTCCGTCTGCGACTTGGGAAATTGTGAAGAAACAACCATTAAGAAGATTTAATGTCAGAGTACCAACAAATCGACGTCGTCGGCCATCCGTTTGCGCGCGATCGTCAGCGCGCTGTGCAGCCGCGCGCTGACCTCGTCGTCATATCCCCGCTCGGAGTTGCATGCGATGAGATTTTCGCAATAGGGGGTGAACCAGGTTGCGCGATCGTCGAGCGCGACCCAGGGACTGTCGGCCATGTCGTGGATGCGCAACCACTGTTCGCATTCGGCATGCCGGTGGTAGGGGGTGCGATTGGCCGCGGTCGAGAAGTCGCTGAAACAGGGGGTCATGCCCACCACCCGCCGACGCAGCGGCTCCGGCAGCATGGGCAGCAACTCCGGTTCGGCATAGATCGTGCGCCAGGAGGTCGAGAGCACGATTCCCACCTCGGGAAACCGCTCCAGCGTCGCCGACAGGCGGTCCGCGTTCTCGAACAGCCGATCGGCGGCGGGGCAGGGATCGGGGTGCAGCACCCCGTCGAAATCCAGAAACAGAATCATCTGTGGCACCTGGGTAGCGGCCGCAATACCGGCCCTCCGCTGAAATGTCGACATCCTTGCAGAGGACTTTAGACGGCTGGGGCGCGCATTTGTCGGAGTCCTCATCCCCATTTGGCGCGTCATCCTTGGCATACCGCGTTGGCATACCGCGCGGCATACAATCGCGCCGGTTCAGGACATGATGCAGGGAGCGGATCGATGAAGCGGGAAATCATTGCAACGTCCGAGGCGCCGGCGGCGATCGGCCCGTATTCGCAGGCGGTGAAAGCCGGGCCGATGGTGTTTCTGTCCGGCCAGATCGGGTTGGATCCGGCGACCGGCGAACTGGTGGGCGATTTCGAGGCGCAGGTGCGGCGGGCGTTCGCGAATCTGTCGGCGGTTGCGCGCGCGGCGGGAGGCAGCCTGGCCGACGTCGTCAAGTTCACGCTGTTCCTGACCGACCTCGGTCGGTTCGCCTCCGCCAACGCAATCATGGCCGAACTCGTTGCCGCACCGCACCCGGCGCGCTCGACGGTCGGCGTCGCGAGTTTGCCGCGCGGGGCGCAGTTCGAGGTCGAGGCGATCCTGGTCCTGCGTGCAGACTGAGACCGCATCCCGGAAGAAGCCGGATGGTCTGGCGCGCATGGGTTTGCGCGGCGACTGGGATTTTTTGCTGCATCTTCCGTTGCGCTACCTCGACGAGACGCGCATTGCGCCGATCGACGCCGCCGTTCCGGGCGAGTGGGTGCAGGTGGAAGGCGAAATCGTCGAGGCGCAGTTGCGGCGCGCGGGACGCCCGCAGTTCGTGGTGCGGCTGCGTGACGAGCGCGCCGAACTGGCGCTGCGGTGGTTGCATTTCTTCTCGTCGCAGCGCACCCGTTTGACGGTCGGGCGCCGGGTGCGCGCGGCGGGGATGATCCGGGAGGGCTGGAAGGGGGCGATCGAAATGGTCCACCCCCGCGTCACGCTGTGCGAGCGGGACACGCCGCTCCCCGATCGTCTGACGCCGGTCTATCCGGCGAGCGAGGGGGTGTCGCAGGCGCTGTTGCGCCGGCGCATCGCCAAGGCGATGACCACCGCACGGTGCCGGGAGTCGGGATTTCCCGACACCCTGCCGGGTGCGCTGCGGCAACGTCTGGCGCTGCCGGATCTGGGGTCTGCTTTGTGCATGCTGCATGAGCCGCCCGCGGTCGGAAGCCTGGCGGACCTCGATCGCCTGCTGGAACCGGCATGGCGACGCCTGCGATTGGACGAATTGCTGGCGCAGCAGTTGGCGTTGCGGCGCGTCCGGGCGCAGCGCCGCCGGGAGCCGGGCACCGCGCTCGCGGGAGACGGGCGGCTCGTCGACGCGTTTCTGGCGCGCCTGCCGTTTGCGCTGACCGCCGATCAGCGGCAGGCCTGGGCGGAGATCGAGGCCGACCTTGCCGCCGCCGTGCCCATGAATCGCCTGCTCCAGGGGGACGTGGGGAGCGGCAAGACCGTGGTGGCCGCGCTGGCCGCGGCGCGGGCGGTGGAGGCCGGGGCGCAGGCGGCGATCATGGCGCCGACGGAGATCCTCGCCGAGCAGCATTACCGGCGCCTCGGCGCCCTGCTGGCGCCCCTGGGCGTGCGCGTGGTCTGGCTGGCCGGACGCTTGCGGGAGGGGCCGCGTCGCGATGCGCTGGCGGCGATCGAATCCGGTGCCGCCGGGGTCGTCGTCGGCACCCATGCGCTCATTCAGGAGTCGGTGCGGTTCGTGAATCTCGCGCTCGCGGTCGTCGACGAGCAGCACCGGTTCGGTGTGGTGCAGCGCCTCGCCCTGCGGCAGGACGGCGCCTGCATGCCGCATCGCTTGATGTTGAGCGCCACGCCGATTCCGCGCACGCTTGCGATGAGCTATTTCGCGGACCTCGACGTGTCGGTCATCCGGACGCTGCCGCCGGGCCGGAGTCCGGTGCGGACCAAGCTGGTGGCCGGGTCGCGCCGCGACGAGGTGCTGGCGCGCATCCGCGCGGAGGTGGCGCGCGGACGCCAGGCGTACTGGGTGTGTCCGCTGGTGGAGGAGAGCGACGAGATCGACGCCACTGCCGCCGTGCGCATGGTCGAAGAGACGCGGGCGGCGCTGCCCGATCTGCGCCTGGGCCTGCTCCACGGCCAGATGGCGGCGGCGGAGAAGACGGCGGTGATGGATTCCTTCGCCGCCGGGGCGATCGACGTGCTCGTGGCGACCACCGTGATCGAGGTGGGTATCGACGTGCCCAACGCCAGCCTGATGGTGATCGAGCACGCGCAGCGCTTCGGCCTGGCGACGCTGCACCAATTGCGCGGCCGGGTCGGCCGCGGTGCCGTCGAAAGCGCCTGCGTGCTGCTGTTCGACGAGCCGCTTTCGGAAACGGCGCGTGCCCGCCTCAAGATCCTCTACGAGAGCACGGACGGATTCGAGATCGCCCGTGCCGACCTGCGCCTGCGCGGCCCCGGAGAATTCCTCGGCGCGCGGCAGTGGGGCCTGCCGATGCTGCGTGTCGCGGACATCGAACGGGACGTCGACCTGCTCGACATCGCGCGCGCCGAAGCCGATCGGCTGTTGCGGGAAGACGAGCGTGCGGCGGCGTCGATCGTCGACCGCTGGTTGGCGGGCGCCGCGGCGTATATCGGGGCCTGAATCGCCATAAACTTGCGCCATGACGTTGACCGAACTTCGCTATCTGGTCGCCCTCGCGCGGGAACGCCACTTCGGCCGCGCGGCGGAAGCCTGCCACGCCACCCAGCCCAGCGTTTCGGTGGCGATCCGCAAACTCGAAGACGAACTGGGCGTGCGCCTGTTCGAGCGCGGTACGGCCGAAGTGCGCCTGACGGAGATCGGCGAGCGCGTCGTCGTGCAGGCGCAGCGTGTGCTCGAGCAGGCGGCCGGGATCGGCGAGATCGCGCGCCAGGGTCGCGACCCGCTGGTGGGGCCGCTGCGCCTTGGGGCGATCTATACCGTCGGCCCGTATCTGCTGCCGGCGCTGGTACGGCAATTGCAGCAGGACGCGCCGCAGATGCCCTTGTTCCTGGCGGAGAACTTCACCGCCCGGCTGCTGGAGATGTTGCGCAACGGCGAGATCGATGCCGCGGTGCTCGCGCTGCCGCTGCCGGATTCGGGGCTGGCGATCCGGCCGCTTTACGACGAACCGTTCGTTGCCGCGGTGCCGCGGGGCCATGCCTGGGCGCGGCGCAAGGCGGTTGCAATGGCGGAACTGGCGGGCCAGACGACGCTGCTGCTGGGCAGCGGCCATTGTTTCCGCGATCAGGTGCTCGCCGCCTGTCCCGAACTGGATCGGGGGACGACGGACGGCACCCGGCGGCCGCTGGAGGGGTCGTCGCTGGAGACGATCCGCCAGATGGTGGCGTCGGGGATCGGCGTCACGGCGTTGCCGCAGACCAGCGTTCCGGAGCGTCCGGTGCGCGGTTCGCTGCTTGCCTACGTGCCGTTTTGCGCTCCGGTGCCGCAGCGGCGCGTGGTGCTCGCATGGCGCAAGACCTTCCCGCGGACCGGCGCGATCGAGGCGCTATGCCGCGCGGTCGAGCGATGTGCATTGCCGGGCGCCAACCCGATCGACGACGGGCTGCCGGCATGAATTCCGGCGATGCCGCGTCCACCCTGTCGGCGCCCGGCCGCCGGATGCGGCTGCTTGCGCGGCTGGCGGCCTATGCCCGCCTGACCCGGCTCGACAAGCCGATCGGCAGCCTGCTGTTGCTGTGGCCGACGCTCGACGCATTGTGGATCGCCGCTCGAGGCCGGCCGGGCTGGGCCTTGGTGGTGATTTTCTCGGCGGGCACGGTGTTGATGCGGTCGGCGGGTTGCGCGGTCAACGACATCGCGGACCGCAATTTCGACGGCCAGGTGAAGCGCACCGCCGACCGCGTGCTTGCACGCGGCATCATTTCGGTGCGCGAGGCGCTGGCGGTCGCCGTGGTTCTGGCGCTTGCCGCCGCGGCCGTGTCGCTGCCGTTTCTCGACCGGGCTGCGCTCCCTCTGGCATTGGTGGCGGTGGCGGTGGCGGCGACCTATCCGTATTTCAAGCGTTTTTTTCCCATGCCGCAGGCCTACCTGGGAATCGCGTTCTCGTTCGGGATCCCGATGGCGTTCGCTGCCGTGCAGGGCCGGGTGCCTGCGCTCGGGTGGTGGTTGCTGATCGCCAACCTGCTCTGGGTGATCGCCTACGACACCGAGTATGCGATGGTCGATCGCGACGATGACCTGCGCATCGGCGTGCGCTCGTCGGCGATCTTTTTCGGCCGCGCCGACGTGCTGGCGATCGGCGTCTGCTACGGCGGCTATCTGGCGATGCTGGCTGCCGCCGCGCATGTCGTCGGCCTGGGGCCGGTCTTCTATGCCGGGTGGGCGGGCGCGGCGGGCTGCGCGCTGCTCCACCTCGTCTGGATCCACGGGCGGGACCGCATGCAGTGCTTTCGCGCATTCCGGCACAACCATTGGCTGGGGTTGTGCATATTCGCCGGGATCGTTGCCGATTTCGCGTTGCGCTGAGCGCTCCTCGCCGAAGCCGGTATCCTTTGCCGGGCCGCGATCGGCGGCGCATCCGGACGAGGGGAAATGGTCATGCAGAACGCGCAGGAACTGGGTCGACGGTTCGCGTCGGTAGGCGCATTGCGGTTTCGCGAAGAAGCCGGCGCGCTGACGGTCCTGGATATCGACGGTCCGGCGGCATCGGCAAGCCTTTGTCTGCAGGGCGCCCAGGTCCTCACCTGGAAGCCGCGTGGCCAGGCCCACGATGTCGTGTGGCTGTCGAACGGCGCGCGCTTTGCGCCCGCCAAGTCCGTGCGCGGCGGGATCCCCGTATGTTGGCCCTGGTTCGGGCCCCATGCGCAGCCGGGGCTGCCCGCTCATGGATTCGCGCGCAATCTCGTCTGGGATCTTGCGGATGCCGCGGTCCTCGCGGACGGCGCCGTGCGCGTGGCCCTTCGGCTCGATCCGCACACGCTGGACCAATCCGATCTGTCGGGATTCGATGCCGTGCGTGCGGTCTGGCCGAACCACTGGGAACTCGCGCTGCACGCCACGTTCGGCGACACGCTGGCAATCGAACTGGTCACCCGCAATCGGGGAACCACGCCGTTCCCCGTCGGGGAAGCACTGCACACCTATTTCCGGGTCGGGGATGTCGACCACGCGCAGGTGATCGGGCTCGACGGCTGCGAATACGTCGACAAGGTGGGGCCCGAGGCGCGTCGCCGCCAGGAGGGCGCCGTGCGGTTCGCGGGCGAGACCGATCGCGTCTACCGCGATCGCGCCGCCTCGTGCGTCATCGACGATCCGGTGCTCGGACGGCGCATCGTCGTGGAAAAGAGCGCAAGCGCGTCGACCGTGGTCTGGACCCCCTGGGCAGAGAAGGCCGCGAAGCTTGGAGACCTCGGATCCGGTGCGCGGGGGGCGGACGCGGGCTGGCGGGAGATGCTGTGCGTGGAAAGCGCCAACGCCCTGGAGGATTGCGTGACGGTCGCGCCCGGTGCCGAGCATCGGCTGGCGGTTCGCTACCGCGTCGAACCGCGTCTTGCGGGAACCGCGATTGCGGGCACGCAATCGGCGTAGGCTCAGGCCATCCTTGAGCCGGATGGGCATTCTGCTGTGCGGGCGCGATCTACGGACGCAGTCGATAATGTTTTTCGTTGACTAATCGAAGAAATGCATCCACCACATCGGCGTCATAGCGCTTGCCTCTGTGATCGTTGATTTCCTGCACGGCAACCTGCAAGCCCAGAGCCGGGCGATAGGGCCTGTGCGAGGAGATCGCTTCCACCACATCCGCAACCGCAACGATCTTCGCCTCGGAGCGGATCGCCTCCCCCGTCAGTCCCATGGGATAACCGCTGCCATCCATTCGTTCGTGATGCTGGCGGATTATCTCGGCGATCGGTAGCGAGAAATGCACGCCCTTGAGGATTTCGTATCCGCGATGGACATGCTGTTTGACGATTTCATATTCCACCGGGGTCAGGGGACCCGGCTTCGCAAGAATCTCGGCGGGTATGCTGATCTTGCCGATGTCGTGCACCAGACCGACCATCTGCAGTTCCTCGCATTTGCGTTCATCCCATCCCATCTCCCGCGCGATGTCCGCGGCAATCAGGCCAACTCTGCGCTCGTGCCCGGCCGTATACGGATCACGCTGCTCGACCATATTGGCGATGGCAAGGAGCGTTCCCCGCATTGCGAGTTCGAGTTGCTGCACATATTCAGTGACTTTTTCCTCGCGGCGCTTCTGTTCCGTGATCACATCGAACACAGCGACGAAATGATCCGTTTCTGCGCTGTATGCGGAAACGGTGAACCAATCCTTCAATGGCGCGACATAGGTTTCAAAACGCTCCGGCCCATGGCCCTTGGCAACGCGGCCATACCGCTCAAGCAGATCCGGGCTTTGTTCCCGAATCCCAGGTATCAACTCGGTGGCTTTCCTTCCTGCCACGTTGCGTAAACCGGTCTGCTCCTCGAACGCCTTGTTCACATCCAGATATAGGAAATCGACAGGCGCGCCGTCCTCGAACAACATCCGGCAATAGGCAATGCCGTTCAGCATGTTGTCGAAGAGCGACTTGTAACGCTTTGTGCTTTCCTGCGCCAGGATCTCCACTTGTTTGCGCTGCGAGATATCTTGAAACGCAGCAATGCTCCCGATCGGGAGGCCCTTCTCATCCCGTAGCGGAACGGCGTTGCCCAGAATCGTGATAAGCCGGCCGGAGGGCATCTCGATCTGTAATTCCGTGTCCCGGATCTCGCGGTTCGTCGCCGCCGCAAGCTGCATCGGCAGTTCCTCCGCAGGGAGCTTGCGGCCATCGGGAGCGTAGATATGTCGTTTATCGGGAACCGCGGTTGGCGACACATTCTCATCTTTGGATGCGTCGAAGATCTGATTCGCCAGTCTATTCCCCGTAATGACCTTGCATTCGGGATCGGCTGCGATCCATACCGCTGCAGGAACGACATCCATCAGCTTTTCCAACTCCTGGACCTTGCGCTGTAGCGCATGCTCAGCCGCCCTGGAACTCGTGATGTCTTCCGTGAAAATGATGATTCCGCCGATTTCGCTCGACTTCCTGTACCAGGGTCTTACCTCCCAGTTCAGCCACTGGGTGGTTCCATCGATCCGGTCGAAGCGGTCCTCTCGTGCGGTGATGGTTTCTCCCAGCAGTGCTCGGCGGTGCACCCGTCTCCATGATTCCGGAATTTCCGGGAATATCTCGTAGTGCGACCGGCCGACGATGCCCGTTCCCTTGAGCCGATAATCCTCGATCCAGCGCGGGCTCGCCGCCAGGTAATGCATGGCGCGGTCGAACATCGCAATGGCCGCCGGCGCACTTGTGATGAACAACTGCAGAATTTCGTGGTCTTTGGCGGCGGCGTCCTTGCGCTGGGTCATGGCCACAGTTCGTTCAATATTGAGGCGGAGAGCCTCGTTACGAGCCAGCTTGCCTCGGGCTGGCGACGTCGGGGATCGATGTGCCTTTTTGCCCTCTTGGCGTCAATCGAGTTCTGCAAGGGAATAGTAAATCCATGTCCATGGATATTGCGGTCCGGCGCGGGCCAAGGCGGGGAGCGACGCGGACAGTTTGGAGCGCGCCCGGCAGTTGCTCGGGCATGCCGACGCGGCGATCACCCAGCGGGTTGATCGGCGGCGTCCGGAGCGTATCGAATGACCCCGGGAATGGCACAACCCCCCAGGAATGGCACAAGGCTACAAAGAACAAGGGGCTGCCGACTAAGGCAACCCCTTGTAAACACAGCAATATGTGGTGCGCCCGGCAGGATTCGAACCCACGACCCCCTGGTTCGTAGCCAGGTACTCTATCCAACTGAGCTACGGGCGCAGAACCGCGAATTCTACACGAAATCGCAATCGCCTTCCCGGCGGGCGCGGCGCCGCGGCCATGGCGGGGCGGCGGCGTATCTCGCGGCACGGCATGGCCATCGCGTCGATGTCGCGCGTAGCGGGGATCCCCAGGACGCATGACGGCGGTTCGGCGGATTGTCCCACCGGTGCAGGTTGTGTAAAAACGCTGTGCGGGTTCGAAGTGCGGGACCGAGGGCGGACGACGCGCCGCGCTCCCGGTTCCCGGCGTTCTCTTGCCAGGGCGAATGCAAGAATGCGGATCTTCAAAAACGGATTGCCCCATGCGGTTCCTCCCCCCTCGACGGCCGGCGCGGGGCGGCCGGCCTTGACGGCGCGGGAAACGGAATGCCTGCGCTGGACGGCGGAGGGCAAGACGGCCTGGGAGGTGGGCCGCATCCTGCAGATCTCCGAGCGAACCGCCAACTGGCACCTGCAAGCGGCCAGCCACAAGCTTGGGTGCGCGAACAAGATCCAGGCGGTCGTGAAGGCGATCCGGATCGGGCTTCTGGGGTGAGTCCTGCCGTGGGGAGGGGCGGAGCTCCGCGGGCGCGCACTGCGCCGCGTCTTTGTAACGGATCGGTCGCCACCGATTCCCGGCGTGGCGTATAGTCGCGGGTTTGCGCCGCGGCGCCATGCTGCGGTTCCTGTCGGCGTTCCGACAGTTTCCATAACTTGTAGAACCGTCAAAGATGCGATCCTTTCCCCGAATTGGCTTGTCCGCCGCGCTGGTGGTGTTCGCGGGCATGCTTGGTGCCTGCAGCAGCAGTAGCAACAATGTTGCACCCACGAGCGTGCGATTGGTCAATGCCACGACGGCGGGGGCGACGAGTCCCGTGCTCGACCTCAGTCTGAGCGGGGCCCCGGCGGTGACCGCAGTCGCCGTGGGGAGCGCGAGCGGGTATGTGTCGCAGAATCCCAGCACCTACGCGGCGTCGGTGACCGACGAAACCGGCACGCTGAGTTCCGGGACGCCGCTCACGGTCAACCTTGGGACCGGGGAGAGCTACACCATCGTCGCCTACACGCTCGGCACGACCGTGGCGATGGGGTATCTGACCGACAATCTCGGCATCCCGTCTTCGGGGCAGTCGACGGTTGCGTTCGCCAATTTCTCGACGGACGCCGGTCCGCTGGATGTCTATGTCCTGCCGCAGAACACGGCGAGCGTTCCGGCCGGGGCGCAGCCCGTCTATGGAAGCGTCACGGGGCAGTCGCTGCCGGTGACCGAGGCTGCAGGAAACTACACGATCATCGCGACGAAGCCCAACACGCCGGGGGATATCCGCTTTATCAATCAATCGGTGAATCTCGCCGGCGGCCAGGCCGAGGTGGTGGCGTTTACGCCGACCTTGGGCGGCGGGCTGGTGAACGGCATGCTGATCGTCCAGGGTGGGAATCCGACGACGATGGCGATGGCGTACGCGCGGGTGCGGATCGCAGCGGAACTGCCCTCGGGAACGTCATTGGTAACGGCGAGCGTGGTCAGTGGGGCTACGACGACGCCGGTAGCTTCCGTCAACGCACCATTCGTTGGAACCTATACCCTGGT
Organism: Pseudomonadota bacterium; assembly: GCA_021838715.1. Lineage (GTDB taxonomy): Bacteria > Pseudomonadota > Gammaproteobacteria > Burkholderiales > Burkholderiaceae_F > GJ-E10. The sequence goes on from JAKCCX010000026.1 coordinate 13,390, forward strand.
TCCGGCTGGAAGCGTTACGTGGAGCAACGTTACGTCCGCGGCGGGAACGGTGGTAACCACGGGGTTGCCGTCAAGCTTGACGGCTGGAGGAGATTATTCGCTTGTCGTGTACGGGACAACTCCGACGGCAGAACTCCTCGCCGATGATAACCAGTATCCGGGCAATGGGTCCGGGAGCCTCCGCCTCGTGAATGTCAGTGGGACCTCGGTTTCGATGCTCGTCGACTATGCGCCATTTCCTTCGGCGGCATCTCCGACGACGACCTCCTCATATTACGGCGTCACGCCATCGTCGAACGCTCCGACCATCACGTTGAACGGCGGCGCGATTTCGCTACTGGACCCGCCAAACAGTCTTGTCGCGGGATCCGTGTATACCGTTTTCGTCTATGCATCCTCCGGTACCGGTGCGTTCCTGAGCAAGGATCGCTGAGTACCAAAAGGTACGCGCCTCGCCTTTTCCCCGCCTTGGCGCCCCCGAGGCGAGGAAAAGCGAAAATGGCGGTCTATTTGACCATCGCCAGCAGTTTGTCGAACCGGTCCTTGTGCATGAGCATCGTGGCCTCCTCCTTCTTGGCGGCCGCCTTTGCCGCGGCGAGGTTCACGGGCTTGCCGGCTTGTACGACGCCGACCATGCCGACGTTCTCGTGCAACTTGCACTTCACGAGGTAGATCCCTTCCTGGGTCAGCTTCACGGTAACCTTCTGGTTGGGCTGACCGGTCCACGATGCGACGCCGTTGGGGACGAGCACCGACACGCTCGTGTGTCCCGCCTTGTCCATCGGTTCGAAGACCACCGTGTCGCCGACATCGGCCTTGACGAACATCGGGTCGAACACGAGCATTTTTCCATCGGGTGCGCGCGTCACCATCTTGACGGTGATTTCCTTGGCGTCGGCCGTGGCGGGCTGGACGAACAGGCCGCACGCGAGCATCGCCGCAGCAAACAGCACGATCTTGCGCGGTTTCATGGCGAATCTCCCGTTGTTGTTAGAGGCCCATCCTAGTTCCGGCGAATCGGGTAATACGTACGCTGGCCGTGGTGGAATCGTCCCGCCGTCGAGGGACGCGCATAAATGGGAACCATCGCGCCCCAGCGGGAGGGTCGGCCGCCATGGTCGGTGGGTGCCCGGGCGGGAATTTGCTGAATTCTGTCTTCATGAAATTCGAATTCTTGGGGGAGGGGCGGCGCTATGCTTTCCATCCCAATTTTCGGAAGGAAATCGACCATGCTTCGCAGCGCGCGTTTCGCCATCGCCCTTGCCGCCGCAATCGGCGCCGCGGGTTCCGTTCCCGCTTTCGCCGCACCGGAACACTTCGCGCTGGATCCGGCCCACACCTACCCGAGCTTTTCGATCACCCACCTCGGGTTTTCCGTGATGCGGGGCGAGTTCACGGCAACGAGCGGAACCCTGGTCTACGACGAGCAGACCCACACCGGGTCGGTGTCGGCCCGGATCGACGCCGAGTCCATCTTCACCGGCTTCGCCAAGCGCGACGAGCACCTGCGCAGCAAGACGTTTTTCAACGTCGCCAGGTTTCCGGCGTTGCGGTTCCAGTCCGGAACCTTCCATCTCGTGCCGGGCAAGTCGGTGCCGGTCCAGGGCAAGTTGACCATGCTGGGGGTGACCAAGCCGGTGACCCTGCACGTGCAGCCGACGCGTTGTGGAATGCGGATGGACAAGCATTACGTGTGTGGGGCTATCATTACGGGGTCGATCAAGCGTTCGGACTGGGGACTCAATGCCTACGTCCCGTTCGTGGGCGACGAAGTGACGATGCAGATCGAGGCGGAGGCGATCCGTCAGTAGGCACTTAACCTTGTCCGATGTAGCCGGCTGTTGAAACCGATCCAGAGCGACCCTACCCCCGTCCCCCACGTTCCCGCGCCGGAGCCATCCGGTGCCGATGGATCTCGACAGCCTGCTGCGCGGTTCCGGTTCCCGGGATGGCGCCGTTTCCTGCTGGTTGCCGGACCCGGTGTGGTGGTGATGCTGGCCGACACCGATGCGGGCAGCGTCATCACGGCCGCGCAGAGCGGGGCATCCTGGGGATACCGGTTGCTCGCCCTGCAGTTTCTCTTGATCCCCATTCTCTACGTGGTGCAGGAGTTGACGGTGCGCCTGGGGGTGCTGACCGGCAAGGGGCACGGCGCGCTCATCCAGGAACACTATGGCCGCGGTTGGGCCTGGGTTTCGGTCGGTACGCTCATCGTCGCCTGCATCGGCGCGCTGCTGAGCGAACTGAGCGGACTGGCTGGCGTCGGGCAGTTGTTCGGGGTTCCGGTTTCCTGGACGATGGGGATCGTCTTCGTCGGGCTGAGCCTCATGGTGGTTCGGGGCTCCTATCTGACGGTCGAGCGCATCGCCATGGCGATCGGCTCATTTGAGGTCGTCTTTCTGGTGGTGGCATGGATGGCCCATCCCGGACTGCCGGACATGGTTCGCGGATCGATGTCGATTCCCTGGCATAGCCCGGATTATCAGTACCTGGTGGCGGCCAACATCGGCGCGGTGCTCATGCCGTGGATGGTGTTCTTCCAGCAGTCTTCCGTGGTCGAGAAAGGGCTGCGGGCCGAGGATCTGCGCGCGGCCCGCTGGGATACCGCCTTGGGCGCGGTGGCAACCCAGGTGATCATGGCGGCGGTCCTGGTGGCGACCGCGGCGGGCCTGGGCACCGCGGCCAAGGGGGCGGCGCTCGACAACGTACCGCAGATCGCGCAGGCGTTCACGCGTGCCTTGGGGCCGATGGTGGGCCGGGTGCTGTTCGGCCTGGGGCTGACCGGTTCCGCGCTGGTTGCGACGATCGTCGTCACCCTGACGGCGGCCCGCGCCCTGGCCGAGGCGCTGGGCGCGGACCACCGGCTCGATCAGACGCTTCGCCAGGCGCCGTGGTTTTATGGGGTCTACATGCTGGCGCTGGGGGCGGCGGCGATCGTCGTCGCATCCGGCGTCGACCTCGTGCGCGTGAGCGTCGGGGTGCAGGTCATGAACGCACTGCTCCTGCCGGTGGTGCTCGGGTTTCTGTATCTCCTGGCGCGGCGCCTTCCGCCCGCGGTGCGCTTGCGGGGGGCGTACGAGAAGGCGGTGCTGCTGATCATCGTCCTGACGACGGGGCTGGGGGTGTACTCGGCGATCGCCGGCATGTTCTGACGCCCTCCGGGGGTGCAGGCAGCCTGCCGATTGCGGGAACGCGGGCTTTTACAGTGCGGCCCGCATCAGATCGTCGGCTTCGCGCAGCAGGTATTCGCGGAACTCCGCCGCAGCCGGGGTCAGGTTGCGCTGCCGTGAATGGACGACGAACCATTGGCGCCGCAACGGCAGACCGGCGACGTTCAGAGGAACGATGCGGCCGGCGGCCTGTTCCAGCCGTACCGTGTGCAGCGACAGAAAGCCGATGCCGATGCCTGCCATGACGGCCTGCTTGATCGTTTCGTTGCTGTCGGTCTCCATGATCGCGTTCACCTGGACGCCGGCTTCGGCGAAGTACCGATCCATGGCGATGCGCGTTCCCGATCCCGGTTCGCGCACGATGAACGGTTCGTGCTCGAGGTCTTCGGGGGTGAGTTCGCGTCGCAGCGACAGCGGGTGGGACGGCGAGACCACGATTGCCAGGGGATTGGGGGCAAACGGCGTCCCGACCAGATTCGTCCCCTCCGGGGGGCGTCCCATGATGCCGAGGTCGATGTTGTAGGACTGCAACTGCTCGAGCATGTTCTCCCGGTTGTAGATGTTGAGCTTGAGGTCGAGGCCGGGGTGCGATCGGATGAATTGCGCAAGTAGCCGGGGGGCGAAATAGATCGCGGTGCCGACCACGCCGAGGCGGACCCGGCCACGCCGGACGCCGCGCAGATCGCGCGCGGCATTGGCGAACTCGTCCACGCGCCGCAGGAGGTCGCCGCCGAGGGCCGCCAGTTCCCGGCCCGGTTCGGTGATCTGCAGGCCGCGGCCCACCGGCTCGAACAGGGCGATTTCGAGCTGCTCCTCGAGTTGGCGCAACTGCATCGACACCGCGGGCTGCGTCAGGTGCAGCGTGTTGGCGGCTGCGGTGACGCTGCCTTCTCGCGCCACCGCGTCGAGGATTTCCAATTGCCGTACGGTGATCGCTCGCCGTGTCATAATTTATAATTATGCGCTATCCCAAAAATATTTAATGGATTTTATTGAAACGGGAATCGTAGAATCGCCGGTTCCCGTACTCTGCCCATGAGTTTTGTTCGGATGCTGAAAGCGGTCTTGTTCGACGTGGATGGAACGATTGCCGAGACGGAGGAACTGCATCGTCGGGCATTCAACGCGGCATTTGCGGAGCTTGGCCTCGATCTGTCCTGGTCGCAGGACGAATATCGCGGCCTCCTGCGGGTGACCGGGGGCAAAGAGCGCATCACGGCGTATTTTCGCGCCAGGGGCGTGGAAATGCCTGCCGAAGAAGTGGCGGGGATCCATGGCCGCAAGACCGAGATCTACGTCGACGATCTCACCGCCGGGCGGATCACGCTGCGGCCGGGTGTGCTGCGGCTCTGGACGCAGCTGCGCGAGGAAGGGGTGCCGATGGGCATCGCCACGACGACCACCGAGGCCAACGTCGATTCCCTGCTGGCGCCCGTGCTCGGGCCGCAGTGGCGCGGCCATTTTGCCTGTATCGTTGCGGGGGATCAGGTTCCGAAGAAGAAGCCCGCTCCCGATGTCTATCTTGCCTGCCTGGATCGGCTCGGCATCGCCGCATCCGAGGCGGTGGCCATCGAGGATTCCCAGGGCGGGATCGGGGCGGCGCGGGCGGCCGGCATTCCGGTCGTGGTGACCCCCAGTTCGTATACCGATCAAGACGATTTTTCCTGTGCCGACTGCGTATTGCCGAGCCTGGGAGATCCGGAGCAGCCGTGGGATGCGGCGCAACCGGGCTTCCCGCGGCGCTGGGTCGATCTGGAAGACCTGCGGCGCATCGTGGCGCAGGCCGGGCAAGGCTAGGCCGGGACTGGCGATTCCCGGGACGATTTCTGGTTATCTGGAGACAAGAGCGATGTTGGAAAAGAAAATCACCTTGACGCAGTTCCTGATCGAAGAGCGGCGGCGTTTTCCGCAGGCTTCGGGTGCGTTCAACAGCATACTTCTCAACATTGCGCTGGCATGCAAGGCAATTTCGCGCAAGGTTGCCTATGGCGCGTTGAGCGGCATCCATGGCGCGGTGGGCAATACCAATGTCCAGGGCGAGTCCCAGCAGAAGCTCGACGTCCTCGCCGACGACACCTTCCTGCACTGCCTGCAGTGGAGCGGCCATGCGCGCGGCCTACTCTCCGAGGAGCGGGACGAGCCGTGGATCAATGAAACCGAAGGCGAGGGCGAATATCTCGTCGCCTTCGATCCGCTCGACGGTTCTTCCAATATCGACGTGAATGTTTCGGTCGGAAGCATCTTCTCGATCCTGCGTGCGCCGGACGGCGGGCGGCGGGCGAAGATCGAGGACTTCCTGCGACCCGGTTCGGAGCAGGTCGCCGCCGGCTACGCCGTCTATGGCCCGACGACGATGCTCGTGCTGACGGTCGGGCGGGGTGTGCAGGGCTTCACGCTCGATCCGGAACTGGGCGAATTCGTGCTCACCCATCCGCAGATGACGATTCCCGCGGCGACCAAGGAATTCGCGATCAACGCGTCCAACAGCCGCTTCTGGGAGGCGCCCGTCCGCGCCTACATCGAGGAATGCCTGGCCGGGGTCAACGGCCCGCGCGGCAAGGACTTCAACATGCGCTGGGTTGCCTCGCTGGTGGCCGAGGCGCACCGCATCCTGACCCGTGGCGGCGTGTTCCTGTATCCGCGCGACACCAAGGATCCGAAGAAACCCGGTCGTCTGCGTCTGCTGTACGAGGCCAACCCGATCGGCATGCTGATCGAGCAGGCGGGCGGCCGCGCGAGCACGGGGTATGGCCCGATGCTGCAGGTGCAGCCGGAATCGACGCACCAGCGCATCGGTTTCGTATTCGGATCGCGCGAAGAGGTCGAGCGCATCGAGCACTACCACGCCGAGACGCCGGCGGCGGCGGGCGGGAGCGACACGCCGCTGTTCAACGCGCGCGGGCTGTTCCGCGAGTAACGCAGCGGGCGCGACAGACATTTTCGAACTCACAAGACAAAAGTTTCAAATCGAGGAAGCGTTATGTCCACCAAGCATCCGATCATCGCGATCACCGGCTCCTCCGGGGCCGGCACGACGTCGGTGACGCGTTCGTTCCAACGGATTTTCCGCCGCGAAAGCCTCAAGGCGGCCGTGATCGAGGGCGACAGCTTTCACCGCTACGACCGCAAGGGAATGCGCGTCGCCATGGCCGAGGCGGAGAAGGCGGGGAATCACCATTTCAGCCATTTCGGGGCCGAGGCAAACCTGCTGGAGGAACTCGAGAACACGTTCCGCGAGTATGGCGAAACCGGCAACGGCCGCACCCGCAAGTACCTGCATGATGCGGAAGAGGCGGCACCCTATGGCCAGGAGCCGGGCACGTTCACGGCCTGGGAACGTTTCCCGGAGGACACCGACCTGCTGTTCTATGAAGGCCTGCACGGCGGAGCGGTCACCGAAAAAGTCAACGTCGCGCGCCATCCCGACCTGCTGGTCGGGGTCGTGCCGGTCATCAACCTCGAGTGGATCCAGAAGATCCATCGCGACAAGGCGCAGCGCGGCTATTCGACCGAGGCCGTGACCGACGTCATCCTGCGCCGGATGCACGACTATGTGCATTACATCTGCCCGCAGTTCAACCGTACGCACGTCAACTTCCAGCGTGTGCCCACGGTGGACACGTCCAATCCCTTCATCGCGCGTGAGATCCCGACTCCCGACGAGAGCCTCGTCGTGATCCGGTTCGCACAGCCGAAGGGGATCGATTTTCCGTACTTGTTGAACATGCTGCACGACTCTTTCATGTCGCGTCCGAACACGATCGTGGCGCCCGCCGGCAAGATGGAGCTGGCGATGCAGTTGATTTTCACGCCATTCATCTGGCGCATGGTCGAGCGGCGCAAGAAGGCGCTGGGGCGCTGAGGAGCAAACGAAGATGACGCAAACCAATCAAGAAGTCCTGGCCGCGAATGCACTGCGGATGCTGGCGGTCGACGCCGTCCAGAAGGCCAATTCGGGCCATCCCGGCATGCCCATGGGCATGGCCGAGATCGCCGTCGCGCTGTGGGGGCGACACCTCCAGCACAACCCGGCCAATCCGTCCTGGTTCAACCGCGACCGCTTCGTGCTGTCCAACGGCCACGGCTCGATGCTGCTGTACGCGTTGCTGCACCTGAGCGGCTACGACCTGCCGATGGAAGAGATCAAGCGCTTCCGGCAACTGCACTCCAAGGCGCCGGGACACCCGGAGGTGGGCGTGACTCCGGGGGTGGAAACGACGACCGGCCCGCTGGGGCAGGGCCTGGCCAATGCCGTGGGCATGGCGCTGGCCGAGCAAATCCTCGCGCAGCGGTTCAACAGGCCGGATGCGAGCCTCATCGATCACCACACCTATGTGTTCGTGGGTGACGGCTGCCTGATGGAAGGCGTGTCGCACGAGGTATGCAGTCTGGCGGGTACGCTCCGGCTCAACAAGCTGATCTGCCTGTACGACGACAACGGCATTTCGATCGACGGCAAGGTTGCAGGCTGGTTCTGCGACGATACCGTTGCGCGTTTCCACGCATACGGCTGGAATGCCGAGCGGGTGGATGGTCATGACGTCAACGCGGTGTCGGACGCCATCGCGCGCGCGCGCAAATCCGACAAGCCGACGATGATTGCCTGCAGGACGGTCATCGGCAAAGGCAGTCCGGACAAGGCGGGTACCGCGGCCGTCCACGGTGCGGCACTCGGCAACGAAGGCGTCGCCAAGGCACGGGAAGCGCTGCACTGGCCCTATGCGCCGTTCGAGATTCCTTCCGAGGTGTATTCCTTCTTCGACGGCCGCGCGCGTGGTCAGAGCGTCGAAGGCGCCTGGAATGAAAAGCTGGCGGCCTACCGCAAGGCGTATCCCGAGGATGCGGCCGAGTTCGATCGCTGGGTTTCGGGCAAGCTGCCCGCGGCCTTTTCCGCGAAGTTCGGCGCCTTTATCGAGGAGACGATCGCCAAGGGTGAAAAGCTGGCAACCCGTCAGGCCTCGCAGCGCGCCATCGCGGCGCTGGCGGCAGTACTGCCGGAACTCGTGGGCGGTTCGGCCGATCTGACCGAATCCAACCTCACGCACTGGAAGGAAGCCGTGTCGTTCACGCCGGGTCATCCCGGCAATTACCTGCATTTCGGCGTGCGTGAGTTCGGCATGGCCGCCGCGTTGAATGGCATTGCGCTGCATGGCGGCCTGATCCCGTTTGGCTCGACCTTCCTGGTGTTTTCCGACTACGCGCGCAATGCGATCCGCATGAGTTCTCTCATGCACCAGCGGGCGGTGTATGTGTTCACGCATGATTCCATCGGTCTGGGCGAAGATGGTCCCACGCACCAGCCGATCGAGCACGTCGCCAGTCTGCGCATGATCCCGGGCGTGCAGGTGTGGCGCCCGTGCGACGTAACGGAGACCGCGATCGCGTGGCGTCACGGTATCGAGCGGACCAACGGTCCGACGGTTCTCGCCTTGACCCGCCAGGCTCTGCCGGCGATGGTCCGCAACGACGCCCTGGCGGCCGGTGCGGCGCGCGGCGGCTACGTGCTGCACGAACCGTCGGGCAAGGCGCAGGTCGCGCTGCTTGCCACCGGTTCCGAAGTGTCGATCGCGATGGACGCCGCCAAGGCGCTGGAGGGTGAGGGCATCGCCGCCCGCGTGGTTTCGATGCCCTGCCTCGAGGTCTTCGAGCAGCAGGACGCGGCATACCGCAAGAGCGTGCTGGGCGAGGGCCTGCCGCGCGTCGCGGTCGAGGCGGGTGTCAGCAATCCGTGGTACCGCTACGTCGGCGAGAACGGCCGCGTCGTCGGAATCGACCGGTTCGGCGAATCGGCGCCGGCAGGCGAGCTGTTCAAGTACTTTGGTCTGACTGCGGATCGCGTCGCCGCCGAGGCGCGCGCGCTGCTCGGCAAGTAACGCGGGCGTGGAAAAAAATTACGGGGCCTCCGGGCCCCGTAATTTTTTGTGCCGCTGCGGGCCGGAATTGGGCCGGATCGCGATCGCGCGGATCCGGGGGCGGCGGGATCAGCGCCGGTGCAAGGCCGAGACCGGCGCGCGGCGCGGCCCGATCCCGGCATGGCCCGTTGCCGTTTTCGGGGCGTGCAGGGCGACGCTGCCGTCATAGAGCGCCGCCATCGAATGCGGGTTGGGGTGGTTGGGAACGACCGAATGATGGATGCGCGACAGCAGCATCAGGTCCGACATGGCATCCGGGTCGATCGGTTCAATGCCGTCCCCCAGGCAGAGTTGGGTGAGGTACTCGTTCATCTCCCGCGATCCCCACAGCACGACAACGGCCTTGGCGATTGCCGGGTGCTTGGTCTCCAGCACCGACATGTCCGGGCGGACGCTCTCGCCAGCGGCTGCGGCGCCCGCCGTGGAACCGGTGGCCGGCGCCGGGCTCTTGGTCGCCGGATGGGACGGGCGTGCAGCAACTGGCCGAACCCAGGGCGGCGGAGCGGCGATCAGCTCCTCGTCGACCTCGGGGTAGGCATTCAAGCCATAATGTTTCGGTAGTGCGCTCATGCGAAAAAGTATAGGCATTTCGCGGGTGACGCGCAAATATGGGATCCCTAATAAGGGGGATTTTCGTGACCCATTTCTTTGAATTCTCCATTCATGCCTCTTGGAATGCCCTGTCCGGATAGGAAAGCGATGTCGGTGTCTCTGCAACAGCATGCCTCCCTGAAACCGTTCCACACCTTCGGCACCGAGGCGCGGGCGGCCTGGATGGCGGTTGCCGACTCCGTGGACGCCTTGCGGTCGCTGCGGCGCGATGCCCGGGTGCGGGATCTGCCGTGGTTGATCCTGGGAGGAGGATCCAACGTCCTGTTCGCATCGGATTTCGAGGGCCTGGTCGTCCGGATGGCGGTCCGGGGCGTGGAGGAGGTGGATGGGGACGACGACGCGTGGCGCATTCGCGTTGGTGCCGGAGAGGACTGGTCCGGCCTGGTGGCGCGGCTTCTGCATTCGGATCGTCCCGGGCTGGAAAATCTTGCCGGCATTCCGGGCACCGCCGGCGCGGCGCCGATCCAGAACATCGGCGCGTATGGCGTCGAGCTGGCCGAACGGCTCCACAGCGTGACGGTCTGGGACGGACGCCACGACGTGCTGCACGAACTGTCGCCCGAGGAGTGCGGGTTCGGATACCGCGATAGCGTGTTCAAGCGCGATGCCGGTGCGCCGGGTGCGCTGGGCGCGGAGCTGGCAGGACCGGGGCGCGTCGTCGTTGCGGTCACGCTGCGCTTGCCGCGGCGCTGGGAGGCCGTGGCGGGGTACGCGGAACTGGAGCGGGAGCTGCGTGCGCGCGGAGCGACCCGGCCCGGCCCGCAGGAGGTGTTCGATGCGGTGCTCGCAATCCGGAGCCGCAAGTTGCCGGATCCGGCGATCCTCGGCAATGCGGGCAGCTTCTTCAAGAACCCGATCGTGTCCCGGGACGTCCACGCCGATCTGCTCGCGCGCGCTCCCTCGCTCGTCAGCTATCCATTGGCGGGGGGACGCTACAAACTGGCCGCCGGCTGGCTGATCGACGCCTGTGGCCTGAAAGGCTACACCCGCGGCCGTGCCGGGGTGTTCGAGAAGCAGGCGCTGGTGCTGGTCAACCGTGGCGGAGCGAGCGGGCGGGAGGTCTGGGAACTGGCGCAGGAAGTGCAGGAACGGGTACGGCAGCAGTTCGGCGTGTCGATCGAGCCGGAGCCGCGGATTGTCGGCGCCTGAGCAAGCGGCGGCTGCGTCCCGCCGCTTGCTCGGAACGTGCTAGCGCCGACGGCGTCGCGCCGCGATCCGCATCCGCAGGGCGTTCAGGCGGATGAATCCTTCGGCGTCGGCCTGGTTATAGGCGCCGCGGTCGTCGTCGAAGGTCGAAATGGCGGCGTCGAACAGCGAGTCCTTGGCGGAACTGCGACCGGTGACCATCACCGTGCCTTTGTAGAGCTTGAGGCGGACGCGACCGTTGACGTGCGTCTGCGACTCGTCGATCAGGGTCTGCAGCAGGCGCCGCTCCGGGCTGAACCAGTAGCCGTTGTAGATCATGCGCGCATAGCGCGGCATCAGGTCGTCCTTGAGCGCCAGGACCTCCCGGTCGAGGGTGATCGACTCGATTGCCCGGTGCGCCTTGAGCATGATGGTGCCGCCGGGCGTCTCGTAGCAACCGCGCGACTTCATCCCGACGTAGCGGTTTTCCACCAGGTCCAGGCGGCCAATGCCGTGTCGCCCGCCCAGACGGTTGAGCTCGGTGAGGACTTCCGCCGGGGTCATGCGCTTGCCGTCGATGGCGACGATGTCGCCCTTCTGATATTCCACCTCGATGGTCTGCGGGCGGTTGGGCGCCTTCGCGGGCGACACCGTCATGCGCCACATCGATTCCTCGGGTTCGAAGTCCGGATCCTCGAGTACGCCGCCTTCATAGGAAACGTGCAGCAGATTGGCGTCCATCGAGTACGGTGCGGTGCCGCGGCGTTTCTTGAAATCCACCGGAATGCCGTGCGCATCGGCGTACTGCAGCAGCTTCTCGCGCGACAGCAGATCCCACTCGCGCCAGGGCGCGATGATGCGGACGTCGGGCATGAGCGCGTAGGCGCCCAGCTCGAATCGCACCTGGTCGTTTCCCTTGCCGGTCGCACCGTGGGAAATGGCGTCGGCGCCGGTCTTTTTTGCCAGTTCCACCATGCGCTGGGCGATCAGCGGGCGCGCGATCGAGGTGCCGAGCAGGTACTCGCCCTCGTAGACCGCATTGGCGCGGAACATCGGAAACACGAAATCGCGGACGAAGGGCTCGCGCAGGTCTTCGATGAAGATGCTGGACTTGGGGATGCCGAGCTGCAGCGCCTTCTTGCGGGCGGGCTCGAGTTCCTCTCCCTGGCCGATGTTGGCGGTGAAGGTGACGACGTCGCAGCCGTACTTGTCCTGGAGCCACTTGAGGATGACGGAGGTGTCCAGCCCGCCGGAGTAGGCGAGGACGACCTTTTTCACCGGCTTGGCCGCGGAGCTTGCCTGGGCCGTCGTACGCGAAACCGGCGATACGGACTTCGCCGCAGATGCCTTTTTGGTTGCCACTTTTTTGGTTGCCATATGGGACGTGAGTGGAGGATCGAGGGTATGTTTGCGGATCGGGGTGGTCTGCGGTTGCCGCCATTCCCGCCAGCGGGAGAGGGCGGGGGTGGTCGGTGCTATTGCACCGACGTCCCCAGCAGCAGATATTCCATCAGCGCCTTTTGCACATGGAGCCGGTTTTCCGCCTCGTCCCACACCACGGACTGCGGGCCGTCGATCACCTCGGCGGCGACCTCCTCTCCGCGGTGGGCGGGCAGGCAATGCATGAACACGGCATCCGGGTTGGCGGCGGTCATGACGGCGGCATCGACCCGCCAGGGGGCGAACGCCTGCCGGCGCGTTTCGTTCTCGGCCTCGAAGCCCATGCTGGTCCAGACGTCGGTCGTGACCAGATCCGCGCCACGGGCCGCCTCGACCGGATCGTCGAAGACCTTGCAGTGGGCGCCGGCCGGGGCGAGACCCGCATCGAGGGCATACCCGGGCGGCGTTGATACGTGCACGGTGAATCCGAGGAGTTGCGCCGCCTGCAGCCAGGTGTATGCCATGTTGTTGGCGTCGCCGATCCAGGCCACGGTATGGCCGGAGATGCTGCCGCGGTGCTCGAGGAACGTGAAAATGTCCGCGAGGATCTGGCAGGGATGGAATTCGTTGGTGAGCCCGTTGATGACCGGTACGCGCGAGTGCTGCGCAAACCGCTCGATCTTGGTCTGCTCATAGGTGCGGATCATCACGATGTCGACCATGCGCGAGATCACGCGGGCCGTGTCCTCGATCGGTTCCGCCCGCCCGAGCTGCGAGTCGCCGGTGGTGAGGTGGATGACCGATCCGCCCATCTGGTACATGCCGGCCTCGAACGAGACCCGGGTGCGCGTCGAGGCCTTCTCGAACACCATCGCCAGCGTCCGATCCGTCAGCGGCTGATAGGGTTCGTAGCGTTTGAAGCGGTCCTTGATGACGCGCGCACGCTCGAAAACATGCTCGATTTCATCGCGCGAGAAGTCCGCGAACTGCAGGAAGTGACGCAATGGAGGGGTCGTTTTCGGCATGGTCGCCCTTACCCCAGACCCCTCTCCGATCGGGAGAGGGGAGATGCGGGGTTCGGATTACGCCATCGCCTTGACGGCGGCGGCCAGACGGCTCTTGTTGCGGGCCGCGGTGTTCTTGTGGACGATCTTCTTGTCGGCGATCGAATCGATCACGCTGGTCGAACGACGCAGGGTTTCGGTGGCGACAGCCTTGTCGCCGGCAGCGATCGCCTTGCGAACGGTCTTGATGGCGGTGCGCACGCGCGAGCGCAGCGCGGAGGCGTGCGCATTGCGCTCGCTCGATTGCAGGGCGCGCTTCTTCGCTTGTTTGGAGTTTGCCATTGCGATTCCTTGGTGCGGCAGCAAAGCGGTAAACTATAGCAGAAAAAGAGAATTTCTTGTGAATCTGCTTCGCGCCGCCGCCAAGGTCAGCGTTTTGACGATGTTATCGCGTGTCGCCGGCCTGGCGCGCGACCTGCTGATCGCCCGCTATTTCGGCGCCGGTTCGGCGATGGATGCGTTCACCGTCGCGTTCCGTCTGCCCAACCTGTTGCGCCGCCTGTTCGCCGAAGGGGCGTTCTCGCAGGCGTTCGTCCCGGTGTTTGCCGAGGTCAAGGTGCGCGAGGGTCCGGAGCGCACGCGCGCGCTGCTGTCGTCGGTGGCATCCGCCTTGTTCTGGGTCTTGCTGGCCACGGCGGTGGCGGGCGTGGTCGGCGCGCCGGTGCTCGTGACCCTGATCGCCGCGGGGTTCCGCCATGGGCCGGCGTTCGCCCTGGCAACGGTGCTGACCCGTTGGATGTTCCCCTACATCCTGTTCATGTCGCTCGTCGCCTGTTCGGCGGGGGTGCTCAACGCCTACGGGCGATTCTCGGTGCCGGCCTTCACCCCGGTGCTGCTCAACGTGTCGATGATCGGCCTGACCCTGCTGCTCGGGCGCAGCCTGCACCCGCCGGTCCTCGTCCTGGCGCTCGGGGTGCTGCTGGGCGGCGCGTTGCAACTGGCGATCCAGATCCCGGCGCTGCGAAAGATCGGCATGCTGCCGCGGATCAGTGGCGTACGCGCGGCGTTCGCCGATGCCGACGTGCGCCGGATCCTGCGGCAGATGCTGCCGGCCGTGTTTGCGGTGTCGGTGGCGCAGTTGTCGCTGATCATCAACACCAACATCGCGTCGCATCTGGCGACCGGCAGCAATTCCTGGCTCTACTACGCCGACCGGCTCATGGAACTGCCGACGGCGCTGCTCGGCGTGGCGATCGGCACCGTGCTGCTGCCGACGCTGTCGAAGTCGCATGCGAACGGAGATGCCGCGCACTACAGCCGGCTGCTCGACTGGGGCCTGCGGCTGCTCTGCCTGCTGGCGCTGCCGGCGGCGCTGGCGCTGGCGGTATTCGCCGAGGGGTTTCTCGGCGCCTTGTTTCAAGGCGGGCGATTCAATGCCTGGGACGTCGCGCAGTCGGCGGCGGCGCTGCGCGGGTATGCGTTCGGCTTGTTGGGGCTGATCGGCATCAAGATTCTGGCGCCGGGCTTCTATGCCAAACAGGACATCCGTACGCCGGTGCGGATCGGCGTCTCGGTGCTGGTGGTGACCCAGCTCGCCAACATCGTGTTCGTGCCGTGGCTGGCGCACGCGGGGCTGGCGCTGTCGATCAGCGTCGGGGCGCTGATCAATTGCGTGCTGCTGTTGTGGGGGTTGCGCAAGCGGGGGATCTATACGCCGGGGCCGGGATGGCGCTCGTTCGGCCTGCGCCTTGGGGCCGTCCTGGCGGGGTTCGCGCTTGCGTTGACAGCCATCGAGCGCCGCTTCTCCTTTGCGGCGCTGGCGCCGCACGGCTGGCTGGAGCGGGCCGGCTGGCTGGTGGCGGTGGTGGCGGCGGGGGCGCTGATCTACGCCGCGCTGCTCTGGGCAGCGGGGTTCCGGCCGCGGGACTTCATGTTGCGGGATCGTTAGTGTAGTGCTTCATTTTGTTTGGAACGGAAATGCGGATTGGTGCGGATCATTTTCTGCAGGATCGGTGGCGCAGTGTGTGTCGATCGATGCGGCGCAGGAACGTCAGTTCTTGGCGTTCTCTTGGGGCGTGTCATCCATGCGCATTGGACGGGGAATCGTGTCGTGCACGAGGTCATGAACGAGATCCGGGCGCCCTGCACCGGTTCCGGCCCAGGGTCGCGGTCGGCCCTGCAGGCCGACTGCGTTGTGCTGCTCGGCGCCGGGGCGCACGGCCAACTCGCTCTGCGTCCCTCCGGGACGCTACGCTCGGACAGGGGCCGTGAGTCAGAAGTGGAGGCGCGCGATTGCGCGCCGCCCCGATCGGGCCGTGGAAACGCAATCGAGGCGGTGGTCGAGATGCTGGCTGCGAGCGGTGGCTGCACTCCGCCGGGGCCGCCATAAGACGCGGTGGCGAGCAGCACAAGGCCGCGGGCGGCGCGCAATCGCGCGCCTCCACCTCTGACTTACGGCCGCATGTTTGAGCGCGGCGTCCGCAGGACGCTGCGCGAGTTCGGCCGTGCGCCCGCGGACTGCGCAGCGCAGCGCAGTCGCCCCGCAGGGGCGACCACCGCGTAGGCGGC
>JAKCCX010000094.1 GCA_021838715.1 Pseudomonadota bacterium
ATAGACGCAGGAGAGCAGGTAAACGCGGCTGTCGCGCAGGGCGGCGGCAAAGCTGGTGCCGCCGCCCGCCGGCGGGCGGTCTGGACGGATGTCGGCCGCAACCCTCTCCACCTCGGCGACGGTCAGCCAGCGCGCCTGCGACGGCCGGTCGGGCAGGTAGAAGAATGCGGCGATGCCGAGCGCCACCGCGGGCAGCCCTTCCACCAGGAACAGCCACTGCCAGCCATACAGCCCGGCCATGCCCCGCATCCGGTCCATCACCAGGCCCGGCACCGGCCCGGCGATGATGCCGCCGAACGGGGGAAGCATCAGGATCTCGGGGATGTCCGGGACGGACGGAGAGATAGGCGGTAACCTGGCGAGATGAAGCGGCGGCCGAAGCAGACCCCGGTGGAAGACAGCGGCGGCGCGTGAGCCTGAGCAGGCAAAGCGATGGGTTTTGGGCGGTTTTTGATCACGCAATTTGATGTGTCCGCGCGCGGCACCCTCGCCAAACGTGCTCAGCGGGTTCTTTTCGGGTGGATTCCTTGGCGAGACTGAAGGACCATTCCTCGGCGCCGACCTGCGGCCAGGACCGCCGGGAGCGCAGGCGGGGTCAAGGAGGCTCCGCGCCGCAGGCGTGGATGCCTTGACGCCGCTGAGCACCCGGCGAGGCTGGAGCGGCGGGCCGGCTCAGCCGGCGGCGGCGTCCGGCTGGGTTTCGAGCCGGTCGACGAGGTTTTGGAAGACGGCCTCGAACCCGGGATCGTAGTTGTCGGGGTGGTTGCGGATGACGGCGATGGCGCGGCGGTAGTACTCGGCGGCCTGGCGATGATCGCCGCGGGCTTCGCAGACCATGCCGAGGCGGTCGTAGCCGTCATGGACATCGGGGAAGCGCGCGAGCAGGTCGTGGGCGGCCTGCTCGGCGGCATCGAGATGGCCGGCCTGGACCATGTCGACCACGGCGTTGGATGCCTCGGCCAGTTCGTCGTGTTCCTGGACATAGCCGGCCAAGGACGACCGGCGCGCCGGCACCGCGGCCGGAGCGGGACGTGCGGCACGGGCGGCACGGGCGGCGGCCTCGTCACCGGCCATGCAGCACTTCTTGTATTTCTTGCCGCTGCCGCAGGCGCAGGGATCATTCCGTCCGATTTTGGCCATCCCGCCAACTTCATTTCAAAGGACCGCCGCAATGTACCAAGCCGTGCTGGCCGACGCCAGGTTTCACGAGCAGCTTCTCGCCTTTGACCGCGACCTGTCAGCCACCGCCCGGGCAGCGCGGTGCTGGCGATGTGGCGGCGTGCTGCATTCGGCGTCGTATGACCGCAAGCCGCGTGGCTGTCCGGCCGGGCTGGGCGAGGCGTATGCCGAGCGCTTCAGCTTCTGTTGCGCGGTCGATGGCTGCCGCAAGCGCACCACCCCGCCGTCGCTGCGCTTTCTGGGCCGTCACGTCTACCTCGCCACCGTGGTGACGTTGATCTCGGCGCTGATGCTCGGCACCACGCCGTCACGCCTGGCGCGTCTGTCGGTTGTGCCCGGACTTGATCGGCGGACGCTGGCGCGTTGGCACGCCTGGTGGCGGTCCACCTTCGCCGGCGGCCCCTTCGCGCCGGTCGCGATGGCCGCCGTGGTGCCGCCGATCGACATCACCGCGCTGCCGGTCTCACTGCTCGAACGCTTTGCCGGCGAGGTGAGCGGGCAGCTCATCGCCTTGTTGCGCTTCCTCGGGCCGCTGACCGGCGGCCAATCGGCGATGCGCGCTTTCTGACGGACACCAGCGACCCGCAGAAGATGCGCGTCGCTGGCCCTCGGCGAGGGCGCCTATCGTCGGTTCGCTCATTTTTCGGAGGGCGGGCGTGACGGAGCGAGGCGGATCGCGGGTGCATGAGCGTTGGGCGCGGCTGCGCTTCTCAATTATCGGCGCGCTTCTCGCCGCGCCGCCGGCGAAGGGCGCGCTGCGTGCGGCGCTGGCGCAACTGGCCGCCCGCGAATGGCGCCACCCAGGCACTGGCGCGCCGGTCCGCTTCGGCGTCTCCACGCTCGAGCGTTGGTTCTACCGCGCCCGCAACGAACAGCATGATCCGGTCGGCGTGCTGCGGCGCAAGCGGCGGGGTGATGCCGGCGCGCAGGCATCGATGACGCCTGCGCTGCGCCAGGCCCTGCTGGCGCAATATGCCGCCCACAAAAGCTGGAGTGCCCAGCTGCATCGCGACAACCTGGTCGCCATGGCCGAGACCCGGTCCGAGTTGCGGCCGGTGCCGTCCTACGCGACGGTCCGGCGGTTCCTGGCCGCTCACGGCCTGACCAAGTATCGCCCGATGACGGCACGCCAGACCGATGGCGCGCTGGCCGCCGCAGCGCGGCTCGAGGCGCGCGAGGTGCGTGGCTTCGAGGCTGAATACGTGAACGGACTTTGGCATTGGGATTGCCACCACGGTTCGCGCAAGGTGCTGACGCCGCGCGGCGAATGGCGCACGCCGATCCTGTTCGGCGTGCTCGATGATCACTCGCGGCTGGCCTGTCATCTGCAGTGGTATCTGGCGGAGAGCGCCGAGACCATCGCGCACGGTCTGTCGCAGGCGATGCAGAAGCGCGGCCTGCCGCGCGCCGCCATGAGCGACAACGGCAGCGCCATGACGGCGGCCGAGATCAGCGAAGGTCTCGCCAGGCTCGGCATTCTTCACCAGACCACGCTGCCGTATTCGCCCTATCAGAACGGCAAGCAGGAGGTTCTCTGGGGATCGGTCGAGGGCCGGTTGATGGCGATGCTCGAGGGCGTTGACGATCTCACCCTGGGCCGGCTCAACGAGGCGACCCAGGCCTGGGTCGAACAGGACTACAACCGCAAGCACCACAGTGAAATCGACGACACGCCGCTCGCCCGCTGCCTCGCCAGCCCCACCGTGACACGGCCCTGCCCGGATGCCGCGGCGCTGCGGCTGGCTTTCACCCGCACCGAGCGGCGGACCCTGCGCCGCAGCGACGGCACCGCCGTCATCGAAGGCCGCCGCTTCGAAGTCCCCAACCGCTATCGCCATCTCTCCCTGCTGGAAGTTCGCTTCGCCGCCTGGGATCTCACCCAGGTCCACCTCGTCGATCCGCACACCGGCGCGGTGCTGTGCCGACTGTTCCCGCAGGACAAGGCGACCAACGCCTCCGGCCGGCGGCGCGGCTTGCAGCCCATCACCGCCGCGCCCGGCAAACCATCGCCATCACCGTCGCGATCCCCACCGCCGCCGGCGCGCGGCATCGGACCGCTCCTGGAGCGAATGCTCGACCGGCAGGCCGCCACCGGATTGCCGCCCGCCTACCTCCCCAAGGACGAAGGAGACGACGTGTGAACAACAGAATGCTCGCGCTCTACGGCCTCAAATGGAACCCGTTCACCCCCAACGTGCCGACCGAGGCGCTGCACGTCACCACGCGCCTGGAATCGTTCTGCTGGCGCGTGTGGCAACTGGCCGGTGACGGCGGTTTCGCCCTCGTCACCGGCGCGCCCGGTTGCGGCAAGTCGGCCGCCCTGCGCATCCTCACCGCATCACTGGCGACACAGCGCGACGTCACCGTCGGCGTGATCAGCCGACCGCAGGCCAACATCGCCGATTTCTATCGCGAGATGGGCGAACTCTTCGGTGTCGAATTGCGCCCACATAATCGCTTTGCCGGCGCGAAAATCCTTCGCCAGCGCTGGCAGGCCCACATCCAGGGCACGTTCTCCCGGCCCGTGCTGCTGGTCGATGAGGCGCAGGAGATGCAGACCGCAGTGCTGGCCGAACTGCGCCTGCTCGCCTCCGCCGATCTCGATTCCAACACCCTGCTAACCGTGGTGCTCGCCGGAGATGGACGGCTCGCCGAGCGTCTGCGCGCCGAGGACTTCTTCCCGCTCGCCAGCCGCGTGCGGGTGCGCCTGCCGATCGAACGCGCATCGCCCCAGGACCTGCAGGCCTGCCTCGGCCACGCCCTCCGGCAGGCCGGCGCCCCCACCCTGATGACCGCGGAAGTCATCGCGGCCATCTGCGATCATGCCCAGGGCAATCCGCGCGCCTTGATGATCATGGCGGCCGAACTGCTCGAGACCGCGGCCCAGCGCGAGGCCCGTCAGATCGACGAGACGTTGTTCTTCGAGATCTGCGCCATGCCCGCCGCCAGCGACACCAAGGCGACGACCCGCCGCCGCCGATGACCCGGCTTCCGGTCCAGCCAGCCTGGCGTCTCGCCGAGGCTCCCGAGCAGCGGCGCTGGCTGGTCGAGGGACTGTGGTCCGAAGAAGCCGTCGGCATCATCGGCGGCGAGCCCAAATGCTGCAAATCCTTCCTCGCCCTCGATCTGGCCGTCGCCGTCGCCGCCGGAACCCCCTGCCTGCGCCGCTTCGCGGTCGCGCGTCCCGGTCGGGTTCTGCTCTATCCGGCCGAAGACGCGCTCCACATCGTGCGCCGCCGCCTCGAGGGGATCTGTGCCGCCGCCGGCGTCGCACTGCCCGAACTCGACATCCAGGTGATCACCGCGCCCAGCCTGCGCCTCGATCTGGATACCGACCGCGCACGCCTCGAGGAGGCTGTCGCCCGGCTGAAGCCGCGCCTGCTCGTGCTCGATCCCTTCGTCCGGCTGCATCGCATCGACGAGAATGTCAGCGGCGAGGTCGCCCCACTGCTCGCCTTCCTGCGCGAACTGCAGCGGCGTCATGCCCTCGCCGTTGCCGTCGTCCACCACGCCAGAAAAGGAGCCAGCGCCATCCGCGCCGGTCAGGCCCTGCGCGGGTCGTCCGAATTCCACGCCTGGGGCGATTCCAACCTCTATCTCCGCCGCGACACCGACGATCGCATCGCGCTCACCGTCGAGCATCGTGCCGCCGCCGCCATCGCCGGAATCACGCTCGAACTCACCCAGCGCGATGACGCCCTCGCCCTGCAGCCCGTCCAGGCCAATCCCCAAGACGAGCCGCGTGTCCAGGCCACTTCAATCGATCAGCGCATCGCCGCCGCCCTGGCCCAAGCCGAGCAGCCGCGAAGCTTCGCCGAACTGCGCGCGTCCTGCCGTGTCCGCGCCACCACCCTCTATCAGCGCCTCGCGGCAATGACCGCCGCCGGCATCATCATCAAATCCGCCAACGGATACCGCCTCGCCGCCCGCTGACCCACCCAGCAAACCCAATCGCTGCGCCAAGGCAGATGCCACCTCACTTCCGCCGTCTCGCCCACTTCCCAGTTCCGCTTCCCAAACACCCTACAGAAAACGGGAAGCGGAACTGGGAAGCCCATCAAATTCCGCGATCAGAAACCCATCCAAAACCGTGACCCTGCTCACAAGCCGGCGGGCGGGTGGGTTGTTGGGAGCGTCTGCCGCCAGGAGTTCGTCCGGTTGGGCGTCGGCGAGATGTCGATGATCAATGGCCGCGACGCGACGGTTCCCGAGGTTTCCCAATTC
>JAKCCX010000095.1 GCA_021838715.1 Pseudomonadota bacterium
CCCTGATCGCTCTGGCCTACAACTGCAGGCGCATCCGGCGCCTGCAGTTGGCCTGACTGGGTGGCCGCATCGCCATCGGTGAAAAGTCCGGCCGTAGGCGATGACCCGAACCCGACAGGCTGCTAGCTTGATTTATGATCAGACTCTTATTGTTACATGCAGATTTGACTTCGCCTTCTTTGCCCTTCTGCAGAGTCGTATTCATGAAATTTGGGTCCGATTTTTTTCGTCGTCCCTTGAGGACAGAGCGCGTTACACACCAACTGACAGCTTTGAGCCTTTCCCACATCCAATTGGCGTCGATAGCAATACGGAGCTTGAAGCGACCGGCGGGGAATATTTCCGTGCCCGTTCCGCACTGATGGCAGGCACTAACCAGGGCGTGACCGCGCTCTATAACCGCTTCAACGACCCCGAAGACCAGGACCCCGCGATCATCCACCTCCGCGAACTGCACGCCGCCATGGATCGCGCCGTGCTCGATGCCTATGGCTGGACCGACCTGCACCCCGTCGCCATCCACGAGCGCGAATGGGACGCCCAGGACGAAGACGAAAAGCCCGCGCCCTGGCGCCTGCGCTGGCCGGAAGCTGACCGCGACACGGTGCTCGCCCGCCTGCTCGACCTCAACCGAAGCCGCCACGAGGAAGAAGCCCAGGCCGAGGCCGCCGCCACGCCGGCCCGCAAG
Organism: Pseudomonadota bacterium; assembly: GCA_021838715.1. GTDB lineage: Bacteria > Pseudomonadota > Gammaproteobacteria > Burkholderiales > Burkholderiaceae_F > GJ-E10. The sequence continues at coordinate 689 of JAKCCX010000095.1, forward strand.
CGGCCGCGCCGTCCGTCCCCCGTTTCCGCCGTGCCGTTGTTCGAGTGAGCAAGCCCCATGCAGCCCAACTATCTTCCCCTGGTCCAGCTCTTCGGTGCCCCCGCCCGCTACACGGTGCCGTTGTTCCAACGCCCGTACGTGTGGGAAAAGGATGAACAGTGGGAGCCGCTGTGGAGCGACATCGCCGAACTGGCCGATCGGGTTCTGACCGCGCCCAACGACGAGAAGGTGGCGGGGCATTTCCTCGGCACCGTCGTGCTGGAACAGGCGATGAGCCGCACCGGCAGCATCGCGAGGCGCGAGATCATCGATGGCCAGCAGCGCCTCACGACCTTGCAGATCCTGCTGAAGGCCGCCGAACACGCGCTGGCCGAAATCGGCCCGAAGGCCGCCGCTGGCGGACGCGAGGAAGCCCGCAAGGCGGCGGACGTGGCGGCACGGCAATTGGCGATCCTCACCATCAACGCCGCCTATGCGGACGAGGAAGAGAAGTTCAAAGTCTGGCCGACCAACGACGACCGCGCGGCGTTCGTCGAGGTGATGAATGCGGCCTCGCCCGACGCGCTCGCCGCCCTCACCACGCGGCTTGCCGACGCCTATCGGTTCTTTCTCGACGCGATCCGGACATGGCTGGGCCTGGGCCAGAACGGAGCCGGCCGCCCCGCCGCGCTGGCGGGGGCCTTGCAGAAGCATCTGCGCCTGATCGTGCTCGATCTGGACGAGGCCGATGAGCCGCAGGCGATCTTCGAGACCCTGAACGCCCACGGCACGCCGCTGCTGCCCGCCGACCTCATCAAGAACTGGCTGCTCTGGGAAGCCTCCCGCCAGAACATCGCCGACATGCAGGCGCTCTATCAGAGCTACTGGCGCCCGTTCGATGCCGACCCCGATTATTGGCGGACCAAGGTCGGCACCGGCCACGCCGCCCGCGCGCGCGTGGACACGTTCCTGCAGAACTGGCTGACGCGCCGCGTGTGCGATGTGATTTCGGCGAAGCATCTCTACGATCGCTTCCGGCACTTCGCCGCCCCGCGCCAGGCCGACGGCAAGCCGCCCGTCCCCTGCGATCTGCCGGCGCTGATGGCGGACATGCACGCCGATGGAAAGCGCTACCGGGAGATCGAGCACCCCAGCGGCAAGACCCGCTTCGAGACCTTCCTCCGCCGATTGGCGATGATGGACATTGTGGTGTTCCATCCCGTGCTGCTGGCGCTGATGGGGCGGCCAGGATCGAACCCGGCGGATCGCGACGCAGCCGCGGTGGCGCTGGAAAGCTATCTCGTCCGCCGGGTCGTCTGCTGGGAACAGACCCGCGGCTACGCGACGGTGATGCTGGACCTGCTGAATGCGATCTCCGCGCTCGACCCCGCCGTGCCCGCCGCTCCCACTCTCATCCATCGTCTCGCGAACCAGTCCGCCGAGGCGTATCGGTGGCCGGACGATGAGAAGTTCAAGCGCTCCTGGACTAACAACAAATTCTATGGCGGCTATCGCAGAAGTCGTGTGCTGATGATCCTGCAAGCTCTGGAGGAGCATTATCAACGCGAAGGGGTCAAGGGCGAACCCATTGTTGCCTTCGACTTCTCAGGTCTGGAGATCGAGCACATCATGCCGCAGGAATGGAAACGGCATTGGCCGCTGCCGGAGGGGGAAAAGGCCCGGCAGGAGCGTGAGGATCGGCTGCACAAGATCGGCAATCTGACCCTGGTCAGCGGTAAACTGAACCCGACCCTGTCCAATGCCGCGTGGCGGTATGCGGAGGAAGGGAAGAAAGGCAAGCGCGAGGCACTTGATGACCACAGCAAGCTGCAACTCAATGCGCGGCTGGTGAAGAAATATCGGACAGCCTGGACCGAGACGAGCATCGACACACGCGGTGAGGACTTGTTCGAAGCGGCACGGGTAATCTGGCCCGCACCGCCAGCGTCGGCGCCATCCGCATGACCACCTCCGCCGATGTCCGCGCCGCCATCACGCGCACGCTGCGCCGCGACCTGATCGGCCCCGGCCTGGCTGACGAGGACATCGCACACGAAATCCTGCCCACGCGCCCATCCCGCTGGTACCTCACCGGCTATCTGGTGCCCGCCCAGGCGCCGCCGGAACAACGCACCGCCACCGGCGCGGCGGAGGGCGAGCTGGACGGCGGCAACGGCGAAGGCTCGGACGGGCTCGACGATGCCGACGAACCCGATACCCCGACCGCCCGACCGAGCTTCCTGCCCTCCTCCATCGGCCTGTCGTTCCTGCTTCCCGAGGGCGTGGACCACGTGGAGGTAACGGCGCGCTGGGGCGATTACCGCGCGGCCGTGGCCGAGACCGCCGAGGCCACGCCGCTGCTCGCCGACCCGGCGAACGAGACGGAGGACGCGGCCGAAGACAAGCCGCAAGCCGGGCCGGCCGCGAAGCCGCGCCGCGCTGTGGTCTGGCGGCGCACGCCGAAATCCGCGGCGCTCACCCTGGCCCTGCCCGACGCCGGACGGGAGGAACAGCCCATCCCCGACAGCGCCGGCCTGCGGATCTCGGTGGTCTCGCGCAAGGTCACGCTGAACCTGCCGGAGGGACCGACACCGGCGCGCAGCGTGGCGCTGTTCCTGGTCAACCGCCGTCCGCCGCGCCGTGGCAGGTACGCCGACCAGGAGGTGGCGTTCCAGGCCGCCCTGCACGTGCACGGCGACACGCCGTTCATCGCCCGCCCCGACCCGCGCGGCTACGGGTCCGCCGATGCCGACGAGGCGCTGGCGGATCTGCATTACCGCGACGCGGTGGAACTCGCCGTCGGCCACAATGTCTCGGCCGATTGGACGATGGAGGGCGGCCAGTGCCGCGACGTCTGCACCAGCTGGGTGCCGACGGCGATCGTGCCTCGGGTCATTTCCGCTGCACCGGGCGGTGTCGGCTGCGAGTTGCGGATGCAGGCGCTTGGCGCGCTGACGGACGCGGCTGCTGCGCGGCAGGCGCTGGCCGGGCTGACCAAGACCTATCGGGACTGGATCGCGGCGCAACGCGGCACGCTCGGCGGGTTGGCGCCCAAACGCCAGGCGGTCGCGGAACAACTCCTCGCCAACGCCGAGATGGCCGCGGACCGGATCGAGGACGGCGTGGCCTGTCTGGCGGACCCCATCGTGCTGGAGGCGTTCTGCATCGCCAACCGCACTGTGGCCGAGGCCGGGCGACGGCGCATGGCGCTGGAGCGTGGCGTTGCCCCAACGTCCATCACGCCGTCCTGGCGTCCCTTTCAGCTCGCTTTCCTGCTGCTGAACATCAAAGGGCTGGTGGAACCCGGCCACACCGACCGGCAGGTGGTGGACCTGCTGTTCTTCCCCACCGGCGGCGGCAAGACCGAGGCGTATCTGGGCCTCGCCGCGTTCACCATCGCCCTGCGTCGCTTGCGCAACCCGGGGCAGGGCGGTGCCGGCCTGACGGTGTTGATGCGCTACACGCTTCGGCTGCTGACGCTCGACCAGCTCGGGCGCGCGGCGGGCGTGGTGTGTGCCCTGGAACTGGAACGCCAGGCGGCCCCGTCGCGGCTTGGGTCATGGCCGATCGAGATCGGCTTGTGGGTCGGGTCCGGCGCCACGCCCAATCGTATGGGCCGCAAGGGCGAGCCGGACCCACGCCGGCGCAGTATCCGCATGAAGGTGCTGGATTTCGTCAACAACACCAAGAAGCCGCAGCCATTGCCGATCGAGCGTTGCCCGTGGTGCGGCACGCTGTTCGGCCGCGACAGCTTCAAGCTGGCGCCGAACAGCGATGCGCCAACGCGGCTCGATCTATTCTGCGTCAATCGGAATTGCGATTTCCACGCGAGCCATAGTCGGCCGATACCGCTGCACGCGGTTGACGAACCGATCTATCGCAGGCTCCCCGCGTTCATGATTGCCACCGTCGATAAGTTCGCCGCGATGCCCTGGACCGGCGAGATCGCGGGGTTCTTTGGCCTCGCGGAGCGGTTCGACGGTGATGGGTTCTACAGTGCCGCGGAGCCTGGACGGGGGCAGCCGTTGCCGCGCCCGTTGCCGCCGCCCGATCTGGTGATCCAGGACGAGCTGCATCTGATCAGCGGGCCGCTCGGCAGCATGACTGGGCTGTATGAAACCGCGCTCGATGCACTGTGCACGCGCAGGTTGGAGGATGGTCGCGAGATCCGCCCGAAGATCGTGGCTTCGACGGCAACCGTTCGGAGTGCGAAGAAGCAGATCGGCGCGCTGTTCGACCGCCCGGCGGTGCAGGTGTTCCCGCCTCCCGGGCCGGATCGCCGTGACAGCTTCTTCGCCAAGGGAATGCCGGAGGACGATCCCGGTGGCCGTCTGTATCTAGGCTTGGCGGCGCCCGGCGTTAGCCCGCGGGTCGTGTTCCTGCGCGCGCTGGTGACGCTGATGTCCTCTGCGCAATACGGCTGGAACGCCTGGGCCGGTCCGCCCGACCAGAATCCGGCTGATCCGTACATGACCTTGATCGCGTATTTCAATGCGCTCCGCGAACTCGCGGCGTCACGGCGGCTTGTTGAAGAGCAGGTTCGGCCGCGTCTGGAAGGCTACGGCGCCCGAAAGCGGATCGGAGAGACAGATGCCGGCCTCGCCAGCCGGACGATCGCCTACGAGCCCGAGGAGCTTACGTCCCGCATCGCCACCAACGAGGTGTCGGTGACGAAGGACAAGCT
>JAKCCX010000096.1 GCA_021838715.1 Pseudomonadota bacterium
CCGATGGGTAAGTGGCTTTTTTCGACAGGGGGGTAACCACCTGGAGACTGGACCTGGCCAAGAGCAAGCCCGTGGGCGAGGTGGGTATCGATACGCCGCACGTGGTGGTTGGGGCCGACTGGTATACCGCGCAGCAAGCGTTGGAGAAAGGCATCGAGGTGGTTCACGGCGGAAGCGCCAACATCTTTGGCAGCATGGGCGCTCTGCTGGTGCCGGAAGGATTTTCCATCCCCACTGTCACGGCAACGAGGGAAAATGTCCGTCATTATGGCCTGCAGTTGATCGGAAACGGAGAGGTGTTCGGGGCTATCTCCGATCAGTTCCAGATTGCGATGATGCGCTACGACTACGCCAAGGACTACAAGAGGGATTTCCTGATGCAGAAGTACGGGGGAGGCGGCGTCTTTGTCGAGACGCATGACTTTCCTCATATCCACGTGCCGCTGTCCGAGTCGTGCGGCGGCTACATCGTCATCGGCAAGAAGGCGACTGACGCCAAATTCCACTTCACCGCTTTTCGCATTCCATACGGGTACGCACTCTACACGCCCTCCTACACCATCCACGGCGACGGCACGTTGGTGGGCGAGTACGCGCTCACGGTGGCCGACTCGGCCATGTGCACCGCGGACACCGTCCTGATATACAACAACCGGACCCTCAGCATGGCGCGTGACGTGGTTCCGGACTGGAGCCTTGAGCATGAGAGATAGCAGAAAACCAGCAGTGGAAACCGACGACGAGGGCCTGTACAAGACCCTGCTGGAATCGACCAAGGCGATTCCGTGGAAGCTCAACTGGACCACCAAGGAGTTCGAATACATCGGCCCGCAGATCGAGAAGCTGCTGGGCTGGAGTCAGGCGACCTGGGCGACCGCCCAGGACTGGATCGACCGCATTCATCCCGACGACCGGGAGGCGACGGCGAACAAGTGCATCGCGCAGTCGGAGTGTGGTGTCGACCATGAGGCGGACTACCGGGCCCTGACGTCGGATGGCGGCTACGTCTGGGTGCGCGACGTGGTGCACGTCCTGCGCGAGAACGGGGTGACCACCGCGCTGGTGGGCTTCATCTTCGATATTTCCGAGCGCAAGGCGATGGAAGACGTGCTGGTGCGGCTGAACAAGCAATTGGAGGAACTTTCGTTCCACGATGCGCTGACCGGCGTGACCAACCGGCGGATGTTCGACAAGGCCATGGAGTCCGAGTGGTCGCGCGCCCAGCGTAACCGGGATCCGATGTCGGTGGTCCTGATCGATATCGACCACTTCAAGCAGTACAACGACCACTATGGCCACGTGATGGGCGACAAGTGCCTGATGAGCGTGGCCAAAGCGCTGGAGGGTGTCTGCTCCCGTGCCACGGACCTGTTCGCCCGCTACGGCGGCGAGGAGTTCGTGCTGATGCTGCCCGACACCGACCGCGAGGCGGCGCTGACCCTGGCGAACCGTTGCCTCGTCGCCGTGCGCGAATTGCAGATCCCCCACGCCGCCTCCGACACCGGCGCGACGCTGACCATCAGCGCTGGCCTGAGCACCATGGTTCCGTCGGAGCGGTCGACTCCTTTCAGCATCATTGAGGCCGCCGACAAGATGCTCTACCTTGCCAAGCACAAGGGGCGCAACTGCGTCGAATATGCCGGCCCGCGTGAAGCATCGGCCGACGCCCGGTAGGACGGCACGCATATGGCGGGGCCTATCACGTCGATGGGCTCGGCCATCGCGGGCTCGCGTCTGGTCCCCCCGCCCGGAGTCGAACCGGGATCTCACGCTTAGGAGGCGCGTGCACTATCCATTGTGCTACGGGGAGCGCGGGCGGGTGAGTATACGGCGCCGGATGTGCCGCAGCGCGTGTCATGTTGCTGCCAAATTGAGCAGGCCAGTACATCCCGCATGAATGCACGGGTTTTTGGCGACGGCGACATCGTTATCCACATTCTCTGTGGATAAAATCCAGGGGATGAACGCGTCTCAAGCTCGGCAGTCTTCCCGCACCGCAACCACGGCCTCATCGGATTACGGCGAGGCGTCGATCCGGGTTCTCAAGGGCCTGGAGCCGGTGCGCCAGCGTCCGGGGATGTACACCCGGACCGACAATCCGCTGCACATCATCCAGGAAGTGATCGACAACGCCGCCGATGAGATCCTGGCGGGATACGGTTCGCGCATCGACGTGGTGCTGTACCGGGACGGATCCGTCGGGGTCGACGACGACGGCCGCGGCATTCCGGTCGGAATGCACCCGGAGGAGAAGGCGCCGGTCGTCGAACTGGTGTTCACCCGCCTGCATGCCGGCGGCAAATTCGACAAGCGCGCCGGCGCGGCGTACTCGTTTTCCGGCGGCCTGCACGGGGTCGGCGTCTCGGTCACCAATGCGCTGGCGACGCGGCTGGAGGTCGAGGTCTGGCGCGAGCGCAAGGTGCATGCCTTGGCGTTTGCCGGCGGCGAGGTGGCGGAGCCCCTGCGTTCGCGCGCGGCGGCTCCCGGCGACAAGGCGAGCGGCACCCGGGTGCGCGTCTGGCCGGATCCGAAATATTTCGACAGCCCGCGCATTCCCGAGGACGAACTCGAGCGGATCCTGCGCAGCAAGGCGATGCTCATGCCGGGGACCGAGGTCACGCTGCGCGAGGAACGCAGCGGGCGCGAGCGGCGCTGGCGCTTCGAGGGCGGCCTGACCGAGTACCTGCTTTCGGTTCTGGGCGGGGAGCCGGTCGTGCCGGTGTTCGAGTCCCAGGGATATGCGCCGGCCGACGATCCGAATTTCGCCGAAGGAGAGGGTGCGAGCTGGGTGCTCGGCTGGACGGAGGAGGGGGCGGTCGCGCGCGAATCCTTCGTCAACCTGATTCCGACGCCGGCGGGCGGAACGCACGAGTCCGGGTTGCGCGAGGGGGCCTTCGCCGCCGTGCGTGCCTATGCCGAGGCGCACGGCCTGCTTCCCAAGGGGGTTCGGCTGCTGCCGGAAGACGTGTTTTCCCGTGCGAGCTTCGTGCTCTCCGCGAAGGTCCTCGACCCGCAGTTCCAGGGGCAGATCAAGGAGCGGCTGAACAGCCGCGATGCGGTGCGGCTGGTTGCGTCCTTCGTGCGCCCGCAGTTCGAGTTCTGGCTCAATCAGCAGCCCGAATTCGGCCGCCGCCTCACCGAACTGGCGGTGCAGGCGGCCCAGGCCCGGACGCGCGCGCAGCAGAAGGTCGAGAAGAGGAAAAGCTCGGCGGTCGCCGTGCTGCCGGGGAAGCTCACCGACTGCGAGAGCACCGACCTGACGCGCAACGAATTGTTCCTGGTCGAAGGCGATTCGGCGGGAGGTTCGGCGAAACTCGGGCGCAACAAGGAGTTCCAGGCCATCCTGCCGCTGCGCGGCAAGGTGCTCAATACCTGGGAGGTCGAACGCGACCGTCTGTTCGCCAACACCGAGGTGCACGACATCGCGGTGGCGCTGGGCGTCGACCCCCACGGGCCGCAGGACGAACCCGATCTGAGCGGCCTGCGCTACGGCAAGGTCTGCATCCTGGCGGATGCGGACGTCGACGGCGCCCATATCCAGGTGCTGCTGCTGACGCTGTTCTTCCGCCATTTTCCGCGCCTCATCGACGCCGGGCACGTATACGTCGCGCGTCCGCCGCTGTTCCGGGTCGATGTGCCCGCGCAAGGAAAGCGGCCGGCGCGACGGGTATATTGCCTCGACGAGGCGGAGCGCGATTCCTGCCTCGCGAAACTCCGCGACGAGGGCGTACGCTCGGATGCGGCGGAAATCGGTCGATTCAAGGGCTTGGGCGAGATGACCGCCGAACAACTGTGGGAGACGACGATGAATCCCGACACCCGGCTGCTGCAGGCGGTGCGCCTCGGGGACGCGGATCGCGCGGCGACCATCGAGACGATGGCGATGCTGATGGCGCGCGGCGAGGCGCCGTCGCGCCGCGTCTGGCTGGAGGCCCACGGCAACGAGGTGGAAGCGGATGTCTGATCCGGTTTCCGCGGGGGTGGAGGGCGAACCGCGGCGCGAGGTGGTGGAGGCGGCGGCCGAGTTGCAGCGCGCGCAGCAGGATCTGCAGCGGCTCGCGATCATCGAGCCCCTCACCCGCCTGCTGCATCGCCAGGCGTTCGACGAGCGGGTGCAGCAGGCGCTTGCCGAGGCGTCGGCGCGCAGCCGGCAGTGCGCGCTGGTGGTCATCGGGTTGGACGGATTCCGCCTGCTCAACGAAGTGTATGGCCAGCGCGTCGGCGACCGGATCCTGCAGGGGGTGGCCGCCCGGCTGCGCAATTTCGTGCGCGAGCCCAATCTGTTGGGACGGCGCGGCGGCGACGAGTTCGCGGCCTTGCTGGCGGACACCGCCGACGCCGATGCGGCGATGCATGCGACCCGCGAGATGCTCGCGGCGATCCAGCGTCTGGAGCGGGTCGGGAACCTCGAGGTCCAGGTCGACGCCTCTGCGGGGGTCGTGCTGTTTCCGGCCGACGGCGGCGACATCGATAGTCTGGTGGAGGCGGGCGACGCGGCGCTGGCGCGCGCCAAGCGCGAGGGCGGCCAGCGCTGTGCGCGGTTCTCCTCCGACCTCGGCCGCGCCAAGGATCTGCGCATCCGTCTCGAGCAGCGCCTGCGCCGGGCTTGCGAGGCCCGCGATTTCCGTCTGGTCTACCAGCCGCAGGTGTCCCTGCCGGACCGGCGTCTGGTCGGCGCCGAAGCCCTGGTGCGGTGGAACGATGCGGAACTGGGCGACATTTCGCCGGCGGAGTTCATCCCGATCGCGGAAGCGAGCGGTCTGATCGAGGGCCTGAGCGACTGGGTGCTGCGGGAAGTCTGCCGCCAGCGGCAGATGTGGCGTCAGGTCGGGCTCGATCTGCCGCCCGTTGCCGTCAACCTTTCGGGAGTGCAGCTGCGCAGCCCGGGTTGCGTGCGGAGCGTGCTGGAGACGATCGATGAATTCCAGATCTCGCCCGAGGAACTCGAGGTCGAGATCACCGAAACCTGGTTTCTCGATTCCTCGTCGCCGCTCGCCCAGGAAAACCTGCAGCGGCTGAAGATGGCCGGCGTGCGCTCGGCGCTCGACGATTTCGGCGTCGGTTCCTCCAGCCTCGCCCAGTTGCGCGACCTTCCGATCCACCGGCTCAAGATCGATCGCAGCTTCACCGTCGAATGCATGCGCAACGCGCGCACGCTCACGATCGTCAAGGCGGTCATCGACATGGCGCACAACCTCGGCCTGACCGTGACCGCCGAAGGCATCGAGACCGCCGACCAGGAAGCCTGGATGCACCACCTCGGCTGCGACTCCGCGCAGGGCTTCCACATTGCCCGCCCCATGCCGGCCGAGGATTTTCTCCGCCGGTA
>JAKCCX010000097.1 GCA_021838715.1 Pseudomonadota bacterium
TGGACCAGTTCCCCGGCGATCGGCGGCAGGGAGGCGGAACAGGAAGAAATGCCCGGAGCAAGCGGCGGAATCGCGCTGCCGCCCCATGGTCCGATCGATCGGCGCTCGCGGTTGCCGCGGGGATCGCGGTAGTAGCGTTTGGTGCGGGGAGGCGGAAGGCGGGCGATGACCTCGGCAATCCGGTCCCCAGAGAACCCTGCGCCGTACAGATCGCTGCTGCCATAGGTTTGGTGGACCTGCCGACGCACCGCCTGGGTGATGGCTTCGCGTTCCCAGCCGCAGTCCACGACGTTGCGGGCACGCTCGCGCCCATGCTGCCGGTCGCCGAGGTTGACGACCGGGGTGCCGAGATAGGCGCATTCGCGAATGCCGACACTGGAATTGCCCACCAGGCAGCGGCTCTGCTGCAGCAGGCGCAAGAACAACCGGCCTTCCAGGTTGTTGATCCGCCATAGCGGCACCGTCGGGAACTCCCTTGCAAAATCCGCCACCGCCCGGCCCGCTGCAGCGGAACCGGCATCGCTGTTCGGATGGAATGCCAGGACGGGAAGGCCGACCGCCGCCACCGCCTCGAGGGTTGCACGCATGTGCCGGTAGGCCGCGGCGTGCTCGGTGGTGTCGGCGTGCTGCAGCACCACCACGAAATCCGCATCCAGCGGGAAATCCCCCAACCCCTGCGCCGCCAGCGCCTCCCGCAGATCCGCCAGCGGAATCCGGGTCGACGCGCGGGCCAGATCGATCGAAGGGCACCCCGTGACGTAGATGGTCTCCGGATGTTCCCCCATGTCGATCAGGCGCTGTGCGGCATGGAAATTGGCCACGAGATGGACGTCGGACAGCTTCGTGACCGCGTGGCGCACGCGCTCATCGATGTTGCCGGTGATTTCGCCGCCCTGCACGTGGATCAGCGGGATGCCGAGATAGGAAGCGGCCACCGCAGTACCCAAGGTCTCATAGCGGTCGGCGATCGTGACCACCCAGTCCGGGGCGCTTTCGGCCAGGTGACGCGCGGTGAACAGGATGGTGTGCGCCGTCGTTTCGGCCATGCGGATCGGCTCGTTTCCCGGCACCAGGGTCTCGCCCTCGGCAACCACGGAAAAGCCGTCGGCGCGGATGTGTTCGACCACCCGCCCATGCGGCGACGACAAGGCGGCGCCGGAGCACAGGCAGGCGATGTCGACCTTGCCCTGGTCGCGCAAGGCCTGCAGTGCGGTCCGGATGCGGGAGTAACTCGGGCGGGCCGTGATGGCCACGAGAACCTTCTTACGCGGATCGGACATCATTCCACTCCAGCGGGTGATCCGGATCGAGCGGGCGGATCAGCGTCCGGCCCACAAGGCGTTCGAGATCGTCATATGCGAGGCCGCCGCCGGGCTTCTTGTATGCCAGGTCTTCGCGCGTCAGGCGATGCCCGGCCGGCAACGGGCGGACCGTCACCACCGAGCGTCCGAAGATTGCAGGGTCGTAGCCCAGGCCGTCCAGCCGCCGGTCCGCCGCAACGGGACGATTGCGCATGGTGCCGGCAAAGCGGACGCCGTCGACCAGGGAGCGGAGGCCGTCGGGCGTCAGCGACGCCGCGACATCCGGACCGAACATGCGCGGATGCAAGGTCAGATGCACTTCGATGATCGATGCACCGAGATAGGCCGCAACCACGGCGGGGACGGTCGACGCGGAGTGATCCGACAATCCGACCGCCCGCGGCGCCGCACGTTCCATCAGATCGACGAAGCAGTTCATCCCGACTTCCTCCGGCGGCGTCGGGTATCGGCTGGTGCAATGCAGGAGCGCCACCGGCGAACCGTCCGCCTCCAGCGTGCGTGCGACCGTGAGCAGCCGTCCGGCATCGGTGAGTCCGCCCGAAAGCAGAACCGGCTTGCCGGTTGCGCCGATCCATTCGACGATCTCGCGATTGCCGACCTCGCCCGAGGCGACCTTCCATGCCGCGATATCCAGTTTTTGCAGCCACTCGCATGCGCGCACCGAAAACGGACTGCTCAGGAACACCAGGCCGTGACGTTCGGCATGCTCCTTGAGCAGGGACCACTGATCGAAGGAAAACTCCATGCGACGCCAGTAGTCGTACCGGCTCGCGTCCTGACAGCTGAAAGGAATCCGCCACGGCTCGCGGGGGGTGCTTTCCGCCGCGGCAATGTGGGTCTGGAACTTGACGGCCTGCACGCCGCATTCCGCCGCCACTTCGATGAATGCCATCGCCTGCCCGAGACTGCCGTCGTGACTCTGCGCCACTTCGGCAATGACGAACGGGGGATGATCCAGGCCGATCTCGTATCCAGAAATTCTCATCAGACCAACTTTTCCGATCCGTTGCGGAGGCGATTTTCCCGCAATCTGCGACGGAGGAAATCCGGCGCCTCCGTACAGCAAGTATGCAGCGGGGGCGATGAGAGGTCTTTAAGAAATTTATGAGAAATTGTTAAGGCCCGCACGATCGATTCGGATGCCGCGAAAGACGGCGTCGAGTCGCTATGATGGGAGCGCCGATCTCTTCCTCGCGATGGTTCCGTGTCCGTTCCGCATTCTTCGTCAACCCGCGCCGGCTCGCTGTGGATGCTCGTTGCGAGCCTCAACTTCGCCTTGATGGGCTTCTTCGTCAAACGCGGTGCAGGCCAGTTCGGCACCACGGCGCTCGTCTTCTATCGTTCATTGTTCGGCCTGATGCTGCTATTGGTGATGGCACGCAAGCCCTTGCGCGCCTATGCAACTCCGCATTGGCGGCGCCATCTGGGCCGCAGCGTTTCCGGTCTCGCGTCGCTATGGCTGTACTTCATCGCCATCGCCCATCTTCCGCTCGCCACCGCGGTGACGCTCAGCTATACCTCGCCGCTGTTTCTCGCCGGCTATCTCCACATCGCGCATCCCGAGGAATCCCGTCCGGGTCTGGTGGTCTTCCTGCTGGCGGGGTTCGCGGGAGTGGCCCTGCTGCTCGACCCCCACATCACGCGCGGCCAATGGCCCTATGCGTTGATCGGCCTCGGCTCGGGATTCGGCGCTGGCGTGTCCTATGCCCAGATTCGCGCGATGGCGCGGATGGGCGAGCCGGATTGGCGGGTGGTGTTCTACTTCACGACGTTTTCGACCGTCGTCACGGGCTTGGCGCTGGCCTTCGCGCACGCCCCGGCCTGGAGATGGGCCGACCTGCCGACCCTGGTCGGCCTGGGCCTGGTTGCCACCTTGGGGCAACTGACGATGACGCGGGCATACCGCACCGGGATCGCACTGGTGGTGGCCAATCTCGCCTACGCCACCATCGTGTTTTCCGCGCTGCTGGGCCTGGCAGGTCTGCATGAGCACCTCGCCATGCAGACCTGGATGGGAATGGCGGTGATCACCCTCGCCGGCGTGGGCGCCAGCGTATGGCGACCGGTCCGCAGCGGCGACGGCGCCGCCGGACGGTGACGGTTCAGTGGTCTTCGCCTTCGCCGTCGCCGCGGTAGTACGGGTACGGTGCGGCATAGGCCGGTTGCTGATATGCCGGGTAGGCCGGGTACGCGGGCGGCGCCGGATACGGAGCCGGCTGATACCCGTATGCCGGCGCAGCCGGGACGACATAGGCGGGCGGCGGAACGGCATAAGCGGGCCCCGCAACATACGGCGCGGCCTGCGCCAGCACACCCCCGATCATGCCGCCGATCACGGCACCGCCGATCTGGGCGATCGGGTTGTCGCCTCCGCCCCAGTCTCCGCCATCGGCATGCGCTGCGGGAATCACGGCGGCGTTGATCGCAGCGCCCAGGAATGCCAGCATCACGATGCGCTTCATCGCGTTCTCCTTCAGTTGGTTGCGGAATCGTTTGGCCGGAATTTTACTGATCCGCGCGGCCCCCGCCATCCTCCGAGTGCATGGTCGGCGCTAGTCCGGTCAGTCGGCTCCGGCCGGTCGCGCCTGAGCCCGGCCCTTCCACATGCCGCCGCGGCCGCGCGCGTGCTGCCATGCACTCTCGACGGTGAATCCGAGATAGATCGCGGCAATCGCCGGCAGCGCCGGCGACCACAGGGGCGAGACGCCGTAATAGCGCAGGGTCGGCAGGAAGGCGGTGCTCATCAAGGCCCAGGTCGCCAGCGCCAGGAGGCGCGCCGTGCCCCCGCCGAATACGGTCAGCATCGGGGCCGCAAGATAGGTGAGGATCATCGCGACGACGGTTCCGGCGAGCAACCACGGCGAATATTGCAGTTGCGCGTATGCGCTGCGGGTCACCATGTTGCGGATGTCGGCAAATGCCGGATAGGGGCGCAGGCTGTGCACGCCGTTCGCCAGGCCGAGCCAGATCGGGCCGGCCCGCTTCATCGTCGCCCCCAGCGTGCAGTCGTCGATCAGGGCGCCGCGGATCGACGCGATTCCCCCCGCCGCTTCGAGGGCGCTGCGGCGTACCAGCATGCACCCGCCGGCGGCGGCGGCGGTCCGCTTGCGCGGCAGGTTGACCCAGGCGAAGGGATACAGCTTCTGGAAGAAGAAGATGAATGCGGGAATCAGCAGCTGCTCCGCGCGGCTCGCGCAGCGCAGCTTGGCCATCAGCGATACCAGGACGCGCCCCTCCGCCTCGGCGCGGCGGACGAGGCTGCGCAGGGCCTGCGGTTCGTATGCGATGTCCGCGTCGGTGAGCAGCAGGTACTCGGGCGCCTTGCCCCGCGCGGCCTCGATGCCCTGATGCACGGCCCACAATTTACCGGTCCATCCGGCCGGCAGCGGCGCCCCGGCGACGACGGCAAGGCGCCCCGGCGCGGCCGCCGCAACCTCGCCGGCCACCGCGCGCGTGCCATCTTCGCTATTGTCGTCGACGAGAATGACCGAAAACGGTCCGGGGTACTCCTGCCGCAACAGCGAGCCGAGCGAGCCCGGGAGCATGTCGGCTTCGTTTCGCGCGGGGATCACCGCCACGACCGATGGCCAGGAGGCGGGATCGGAACGCGGCAACTGCCGATCCTCCCGCTCGCGGCAGCGCCAGAAGCCGCCGCGCATTGCGAGCAGGTAGATCCAGATCGCCGAAGAAATGCCGGCGAGGGCGATGCCGAGCGTGGCGATCATTTCCGTTCGGAACGCGGGTCCGGGAACCGTGCTTCGCCCGCCGTCCCGGCGGGAGAAGGGCCATTCCCCTCAGAACGCGTTGAAGATGTCGTTGACGACGTTCTCGGCGATGCCGAAGCCGGCGCCAACTCCCAGACCGCTGACGAGGTTGCTCATGAAACCGCCGCCGCCAAATCCACTGCCGCCGCCTCCCAGCCCGTTCGCCCAACCCTGCGGTTGCACGGGGGCCTGCGGATGCGACTGCATTCCCTGCTCGAGCATCTGGATGTATTGAGATCGGA
>JAKCCX010000027.1 GCA_021838715.1 Pseudomonadota bacterium
GAAGGCCGTGCTCTGGGGTACGGCGGTCGACAACCTCGCCTGGTGGCGCATGGTCGACCCCGAGGGCAACTGGCTCGAAGTCCACCGCGTCGACCACAATCTCGGGAAGATCCACGACGTCGAGGTCGCCCGGTTCGACCTCGTATGGAAGGACGGCACGCGCGCCCCCGACAAGGCGCGCGAGCTGCGGCGCGAGCGGCTGGAAATTCCCGGCGCGCTCTTCCGCAAGGCGGGCCTGGGCAAGGACGTCACCGACAAATTCCTCGGCGGCCTGCCAGGCGTGCAGAAGGAAGGCTGCGACGGCATCATCACCAGCGCGCGCTGGGTGGTCCACCGCATGCCGGAGCATGTGCGCAGCTTCTGCCTGGAATTCTTCGGCCCGGTGCGCGACGCCATCCCCGCGATCGTCGAGATCACCTCGTACCTCGGCGCCGAGCCGGGCGGAGCGGTGCTCTCGGGCCTCGAACACCTCGACGCGCGCTATCTGCGCGCCGTCGGCTACGCCACGCGCTCGCCGCGCGGCGGCCTGCCGCGCATGGTCCTGCTGGGCGACGTCGCCGGCGACGACGAGGGCGCGGTCGCCCGCGCCTGCGCCGAAGTCGTGCGCATGGCCAACGCGCGCGAAGGCGAGGGCTTCATCGCCGTGAGCGCGGAAGCGCGCAAGGCCTTCTGGGCCGACCGCGCGCGCACCGCCGCGATCGCCCGCCACACCAATGCGTTCAAGATCAACGAGGACGTCGTCATTCCGCTCGAACGGATGGGCGACTACACCGATGCGGTCGAACGCCTGAACATCGAACTGTCGATCGCCAACAAGCTGGAACTGCTCGACGAGATCGAACGCCACCTGCGCTCGGACCTCGCGCTGGCGCCCGGCGACGATCCCGAGGCGCGCGGCCAGGAGAACGCCGAGCTGCTGGGCGACCGCGTGCCCCGCGCGCTCGAATTGCTGGCGGCGGTGCGGCGGCGCTGGATCCACCTGCGCGACGAGACCGACCTGCGGGACCTCCAGGACGGACGCCTGCGCGTCTCCTGGAAGACCGAAGTGCGCGAACCGCTGGCGCGCGTGTTCGGCGGCGCCGTGTTCCGCCCGGTTCTCGACGCCTGCGACGCCATCCATGCCCGCGTGCTCAAGGGCCGGGTCTTCGTCGCCCTGCACATGCACGCCGGCGACGGCAACGTGCACACCAACATCCCCGTCAATTCGGACAACTACGCGATGCTGCAGACGGCCGAGCGCGCCGTCGCCCGCATCATGCAGGTCGCGCGCGATCTCGGCGGCGTGATCTCCGGCGAGCACGGCATCGGCATCACCAAGCTCGAGTTCCTGCGCGAGGACGAGCTGCGCGACTTCCGCGAATACAAGAACCGGGTCGACCCCGAAGGCCGGTTCAACCGCGGCAAGCTCATGCCCGGCGCCGATCTGCGGCGCGCGTATACGCCCAGCTTCAACCTGCTGGGACACGAATCGCTGATCCTCCAGCACAGCGACCTCAAGGGCGTGTCGGACGCGATCAAGAACTGCCTGCGCTGCGGCAAATGCAAGCCGGTGTGCGCGACCCACGAGCCGCGCGCGAACCTGCTGTATTCGCCGCGCAACAAGATCCTCGCGGTGTCGCTGCTGGTCGAGGCCTTCCTCTACGAAGAGCAGACGCGGCGCGGCGTCTCCGTCCGGCATTGGGAGCAGTTCGGCGACGTCGGCGAACATTGCACGATCTGCCACAAATGCCTGACGCCCTGTCCGGTGGACATCGACTTCGGCGACGTGTCGATGGCGATGCGCGACCTCGTGCGCCGCATGGGGCATGCGCCCTTCCGGCCGGTGGCGCGCGCATCGATGTGGTTCCTCGACACCACGAGCCCGCGCACCATCAAGGCGCTGCGGACCGGCCTGGTGCAGCTCGGTTACGCCGCCCAGCAGCTCGGGCATCGGGTGCTGGCGCTGCCGTCGGCGCGGCAGGCCCGCCATCCGCCGGCGACGACGCGCGGCACGCCGGGGGCCGGCGGCGCGCCCGCCGTCGTGGCACAGGCCATCCATTTCGTGAACAAGCGCCTGCCGGGCGGGCTGCCCACGCGCACCGCGCGCGGCCTCCTGGGCATCGAGGACATGCGCATCATCCCGATCGTGCGCGATCCGCAACGCACCCGCATCGACAGCGAGGCCGTGTTCTATTTTCCGGGCTGCGGTTCGGAGCGGCTGTTCTCGCAAGTCGGCCTGGCGACCCAGGCGATGCTCTGGCATGCCGGCGTGCAGACGGTGCTGCCGCCGGGATACCTCTGCTGCGGCTACCCCCAGCGCGGCGGCGGCCAGTTCGATCGCGCGCAGAAGATCATCACCGACAACCGCGTGCTGCTGCACCGCGTGGCCAACACGCTCAACTACCTCGACATCAAGACGGTGGTGGTGAGCTGCGGCACCTGTTACGACCAGCTGCAGGGGTACGACTTCCCGGCGATCTTCCCGGGCTGCCGCATCATCGACATCCACGAATTCCTCGCCGAGCGGGGGATCCGCGTCGACGGCGTGTCCGGGGTGCGCTACGTCTATCACGATCCCTGCCACAGCCCGATGAAGCAGCAGGAGCCGCTCAAGACCGTCAACGCGCTGCTGCAGACGCAGGATGGCGCGCGCATCGGCCGCAGCGAGCGCTGCTGCGGCGAGGCCGGCCTGCTCGCGGTGTCGCGGCCCGACGTGTCGACCCAGATCCGCTTCCGCAAGCAGGAGGAACTCGAGCGCGATGCCGCGCGGCTGCGCGCCGACGGGTTCGCGGGCGAGATGAAGGTGCTCACCTCCTGCCCGGCGTGCCTGCAGGGCCTGCATCGCTACCGCGACGACGTTCCCGTGGAAGCCGAATACATCGTGGTCGAAATGGCGCAACGGATCCTGGGCGCGAACTGGCTGCCGGAGTTCGTCGCGCGCGCGACGGCGGGAGGCATCGAGCGGGTGCTGTTGTGAGCGCGACGGACGGGTCGGCAGACGGTGCGGCGGACCGCGCAGCCTGCCCGCTCTGCGCCGCCGACGGCGAAACGGTGCTCTGGCGCGACGGCCGCCTGCGGGTGGTGGCGGTCGACGATGCCGACCACCCCGGCTTCCTGCGCGTGATCTGGGACGCCCATGTGCGCGAGATGACCGAACTCGATGCCGCCGCGCGGGTCCATCTCATGGAGGTGGTGTTCGCGGTGGAATCGGCGGTGCGCCGGGTGCTGGCGCCGGACAAGATCAACCTGGCGAGCTTCGGCAACGTCGTGCCGCACGTGCATTGGCATGTCATCGCCCGCTACGCCGACGATGCGCACTTTCCCAACCCGGTATGGGGGGCGCGGCGCCGCGATCCGGATCCGGCGCGTCTGGCGGCGCAGCGCGCGCGACTGCCCGAACTGCATCGGGCGGTCGCGCGGATGCCACAGGCGAACCAAGCCCCGGTACATCCGGCGGATTGAAGCAGGGGACCTGCCATGCGTTTCGCGGTCGTTTCCGACATTCACGGCAATCTGCCGGCACTCGAAGCCGTGGTCGCCGACTTCGGGCGGCGCGGGGTCGACGCCGTGGTCAACCTGGGCGACAGCCTGTCGGGCCCGCTGCTGCCGCGCGAAACCGCGCAGTTCCTGATGGCGCAGGAGGACTGGATCCAGCTCGCCGGCAACCACGAGCGCCAGATCCTCGACGAGCGCGGCGCCTGCGGCCGTTCGGACGTCTACGCCCGGACACAGCTCGGCCCCTCCGAACGGGCCTGGATCGCAACCCTGACGCCGAATCACCGCATCGCGGAAGACGTGTTCGCCTGTCACGCCACGCCGACGACCGACATGGTGTACCTGCTGGAGACCATCGAGCCCACCCACCTGCGCGTGGCGACGAACGACGAGATCGAAGCGCGCCTCGAAGGGGAGGGCGCGGCGCTGGTGCTCTGCGGCCACAGCCATACGCCGCGCAGCGTGCGCACCGCACGCGGCCAGTGGATCGTCAATCCCGGCAGCGTCGGGCTGCCCGGGTTCCTGGCCTGCGGACCGACCCCGCACCGCGTGCAGAATGCCTCGCCCGATGCGCGCTACGCCATCGTCGAGCGCTGCGAGGCGGGCGTGAGCGCGGGCTCGGGCCGGGGCTGGTCCGCGTCGCTGATCTCCGTTCCCTACGACCACCGCAGCATGGCGGACCTCGCCGGACGACGCGGCCGGCCGGAATGGCAGCGCGCGCTGGCGACGGGCTACGTGTAAGCGCCGGCGCGGTCAGAGCCAACGGCGAACCCGCGCCTTGTAGCGCCGGTATTCCTCGCCGAAGCGCGCCTCGAGGTGCGCCTCCTCGTGGCGGATCACGGCGTAGCGCAGGCCTGCCCAGATGAGCGGGGCGAACACGAGCGGCCACGCCGTGCGCAGCCATACCGCGGCACCGATGAGGAAGCACCAGTCGCCGACATAGATCGGGTTGCGACTGAACCGGAACGGGCCGCCGGTGCAAAGCGCGCTCGCACCCTTGTACGGATTGACGGTGGTGCGATGGCGGAAGAAGGTCCAGAGCGTCCAAAAAAACAGCGCCATTCCGGCGCTGAAAAAAGACCATGCCACGGGCCTTGCGGCCCCGGCGAGGTCCAGGGGGACGTGCAGCACCTTGCGGTCCAGCCACCAGCCGGCAACCACCGCCAGCGCATACGGCGCCGGCGGCAGCAGCAGGGTGCGGGGCCTGGCCGCGAGGCTCAAGGCAAGAACCCCGGCGGAAACCCCCGGGGCGGGGAGTCGGGAGAACCGCGGGGACGACCGCGGGGACGGCTGCGAGAACGACTGCGCGTCACGATTCGCCATCTCCGTTGGCGCGACCCGCCTCGTTTTCTCCCCACATCGCGTTGAGGATCGCCAGCAGGCAGGCAAAACCGATACCAAGAATCCAGGAGAAATACCACATGATCTTGTCCTCCCCCATCAATACGCACTGTGCTCGTGCTCGCGCACGTACGCGGCCGTAACCTTGCCGGCCATGACCTTGTACGCCCAGCTCGTGTAAGCCACGATGATCGGCACGAAGATCAGCGCCGCCCAGAACATGATCCCGAGCGTGAGGTGGCTCGAAACGCTGTCCCACACCGTGAGGCTGTCGCCGGGCACGGTCGAGGACGGCATCACGAACGGGAACATCGCAGCGCCCGCGGTGCCGATCACGCCGGCGAGCACCAGCGACGAGGTCACGAACGCCCACCCGGTGCGGGCCTTGCCGATCAGCCCGAGCGTCGCCGCCACGCCGAGGTAGACGAGCGCCGGGAGCAGCATCGTGAGCGGCGCCTTGTGGTAGTTGGCGAGCCACGCGCCGGCCTCGCGCACCACCGTCTTGCCGAGCGGATCGGCAGCGGCCGCCGGGTCGACGACCGAGGTGATGACGTAGCCTTCGATGCCCTTGGCCAGCCAGATCCCGGCGATGGTGAACGCCAGCAGCAGAACGAGGCCGGCGCCGCGGGCCGCCGCCACCGCACGCCGGTGGACGTCGCCTTCGGTGCGGTGCGCGAGATACACCGCGCCATGCATCGTGATCATCGCCGAACTCACCACGCCGGACACCAGCGCGAACGGGTTGAGGAGCTGCCAGAAGGTCCCGGTGTAGGTCGACACCATCCGCTCGTCGAAGTGGAACGGCACGCCCTGCAGCAGGTTGCCGAACGCCACGCCGAAGATCAGCGGCGGCACCGCGCCGCCCACGAACAGGCCCCAGTCCCAGGTCGCGCGCCAGCGGGGGTTGTCGATCTTGCTCCGGTAGTCGAAACCGACCGGCCGGAAGAAGAGCGCCCACAGCACCGCCAGCATGGCCCAGTAGAACCCCGAGAACGCCGTCGCGTACACCAGCGGCCAGGCTGCGAAGATCGCCCCGCCGCCGGTGATGAACCACACCTGGTTGCCGTCCCAGTGGGGTCCGACGGTGTTGATCACGATCCGCCGCTCGACGTCGTTCTTGCCGACGAACGGCAGCAGCGTTCCCACGCCCATGTCATGGCCGTCCATCACGGCGAAGCCGAGCAGCAGCACGCCCACCAGCAACCACCAGATGATTTTCAGAGTCGGATAGTCCAGCATGTCTTTCTCCCGTCTCAGTGTGCGTGCGCCAGGGCGCTTTCACCGGAATACCGTCCCGTCCCCAGCGAACTCGGGCCCAGGCGGGCGAACTTCACCATCAGGTACATCTCCGCGCACAACAGCACGGTGTAGAACCCGATGAAGCCGGCGATCGATCCCACCAGGCTGGCGGGGCTCAGGGTCGACACCGACAGCTCCGTCGGCAGCACGCCGTAGATCGTCCAGGGCTGCCGGCCGTACTCGGCGACGAACCATCCCAGCTCGCAGGTCAGCCATGGCACCGGCAGCATGAGCAGCGCCCAGCGCAGCAACAGGCGCTGATTGAGGCACTTCCCGTTGAGCGTGCTCCAGAAGGCCGCCACGAAGAGCATCAGCATCAGGAAGCCGAACAGGACCATCACGCGGAAAGCCCAGAACATCGGCATAACCTTCGGGATCGTGAGCCGCGCCGCCGCATCGATCATCGCCGGGGTCGCGGTCTCGACGTGGTCCGTGTAGCGCTTGAGCAGCAGCCCGAATCCCAGGTCCTTCTGGTGCGCCGTGAACTGCGCCTTGGCCTGCGCGTCGTCGGGATGCGCCCGCAGCGCCTCCAGGGCCGTGACCGCCTGGATGCCCGAGATGATCCGGTCGTGGTTGCGGGCCTCGATCTGGTGGATTCCCGGAATCTGCTGGGAGACCGATCGCGTGCCGATCAGGCCGAGCAGGTAGGGGATCTTGATCTCCCAGTCGTTCTTCTGCGCCTTCTCGTCGACGCCGGCCAGCAGGTTCAACGCCGCCGGCGCGGGCTCGGTGTCCCACATCGCCTCGAGCGCGGCCATCTTGGTCTGCTGCGCTTCACTGACCATGTAGCCGGATTCGTCGCCGAGCACGATCACCGACAGCGCCGAAGCCAGACCGAAGGCCGCGGCGATGCGGAAGCTGCGCTTGGCGAACTCGACGTCCCGGCCCTTGAGCAGGTAGTACGAGGAGATCGCGAGGACGAACACCGCCCCCGTCACGTAGCCCGCGGAAACCGTGTGCACGAACTTCGCCTGCGCGTCCGGGTTGAACAGGACGGCCCAGAAGTTCGTCAGTTCCATGCGCATCGTGTGGTAGTTGAACTCCGCTCCGACGGGGTGCTGCATCCACGCATTGGCCACGAGGATCCACAGCGCCGAAAGATTGGTGCCCACGGCCATCAGCACGGTCACCATCAGGTGCTTCGCCTTGGACAGGCGGTCCCATCCGAAGAAGAAGAGCCCGATGAAGGTCGACTCCAGGAAGAACGCCATCAGCCCCTCGATGGCCAGCGGCGCGCCGAAGATGTCGCCGACGTAATGCGAGTAGTACGCCCAGTTCGTGCCGAACTGGAATTCCATCGTGATGCCGGTCGTGACCCCCAGGGCGAAATTGATGCCGAACAGCTTGCCCCAGAAGCGCGTCATGTCCTTGTAGACCACCTTGTTGGTCATGACGTAGACGCTCTCCATGATGACGAGCAGCCACGTCATGCCCAACGTCAGCGGGACAAATAAAAAGTGGTACATCGCCGTGGCGGCGAACTGCAACCGCGACAACTCGACCAGATGCTCCGTGCCCATAGAATTTTCTCCACTGCTGTTTCGAGGATTTCGAAAATCTCGCGCGAATCTTCCCGTCGACTTCTTGTTCAGCGGTCGCTTCGGCCTGCGGGACGGGTGCCGGCGTCCGGATGCAGGCCCATTGCTGCGGCGGTGCTGTTCGCATCCGCATGCACTTCGTAATTTCGTACGAACAGGAACCAGAGCAGCGCGAGCAGGGCGATCTTCACGACGAGGATCACGGTGATCTCGCGGGAAAGATTGGGGCGCTTCCCGATCGTCGGAAACAAGCTCGCGGCCATGGTCTCTGGTTCCTTCCTTCGGTCGATCAGTGTTCCAGCCGCTCGATTCCGAGCGCCTTGAGCACGTGCTTCTCATAGACCGGCTCGGAGCTTCCCGTCTTCATCTTGTACATGAAGTACTTCTCGAAGGCGATCTTGGCCAGATGCACCCACTTGCCCTTCTTGAACCAGTTCACGTTGCGCGGCGGGATCTGCGGCAAGGCGACAAATGCCGCGCCGGTGTCGCCCATGTCCGCGAGGCAGATCGCGTTCCAGCTGCCGCGCGTCTTGGCCGGCTTGCCGGTGAGGTCCGCCGCGATGTTGTGCACGATGGCGGTGACCATCGTCTCGATCATGTAGCCCGTCTTGGGGGCGCCGGTCGGCACCGGCGTGACCTCGACCGGCGGGATCGCGACGCACACCCCGGCGGAAAAGATGTTGCGATACTTCTTGCTGCGCTGGTACTCGTCGATCAGCACGAAGCCGCGCGGATTGCACAGGCCGGGAACCGCCGCCACCGCGTCGACGCCCTTGAACGCCGGCAGCATCATGCTGAACTTGAAGGGCAGCTCATGCTCCTTGCGCACCGCACCGGTGTCGTCGTGCTCGGTGACGAACATCTTGCCCGGCTCGACCCGCGAGACCTTGGCGTTGGTGATCCACTTGATGTCGTTGTTGCGCAGTTCGCTCTCCAGCAGCGACTTCGAATCGCCCACGCCGCCGAGCCCCAGATGACCGATGTACGGCTCGCTGGTGACGAAGGTCATCGGCACCTTGGCGCGAAGGCGGCGGCGGCGAAGGTCGCGGTTGAGGATGAAGGCGAACTCGTACGCCGGACCGAAGCACGACGCGCCCTGCATCGCGCCGACGATGGCGGGGCCGGGGTCCTTCATGAATTCCTGATAGTCGGCGAAGGCCTTCTCGGCATGGTCCACCGTGCACACCGAGTGGGTGTTTCCTTCGGGGCCGGCGCCGGCAACCTCGTCGAACGCCAGCTTCGGTCCGGTGGTGATCACCAGGTAGTCGTACTGGACCGTCGCGCCGTCCACCAGTTCCAGCGTGTTGTTGTCGGCGTCGATGCGGGTGACCGCCTTCGGAATGAACTCGATGCCCTTCTTCTCCAGATACGGGCGGATCGGCATGGTGATCGCTTCGCGATCGCGCCAGCCGACCGCAACCCACGGATTCGATGGCACGAACTGGAAGAAATCCGTCGCGTTGATCACCGTGACGCGGTGCTCGCGACCCAGCTCGGCGCGCAACTCGTATGCAGCCGGCATGCCGCCGGTTCCTGCCCCCAAGACGACGATGTGTGCCATGGTGAGATTCCTCCTGTCAGTAGGCACTCGGGAAACCCGCGTTCGCTTGCGGGCGGATGATCGGTTCACGCGCCATCGTGGCGATGTCGGTCGCGGCGGAATCCGCGGATCCGGTATCGGCCGCGACCGCCATTGCGGGGCCTTCCCGCAACGTCGCGTTGACCAGGCGCAGCGTCTGTTCGTCGAGCGAACCCGCCAGCGCCGCGAGCTGCAGGTCGTTCTTCAGCAGATCGACGCGCGCATGCAGCAGATTCAGTTCGGCGGCCGCGACGTCGCTTTGGGCGTCGAGCAGGTCCAGCGTGCTGCGGTCGCCGACCTTGTGGCCCACCTTCGTCGCATCCAGGCGCACGCGGGCCGCCTTGAGGGTCGCCGCCAGCGCCGAAACGCGGCTCGCGCCGACGGTGAGCCCCAGCCACGCTTCGCGCGTCTGCAGCGCGACCTGCTGGCGGGCCTGCTCATCTTCCGCCTGGGACTGGTCGGCGAGATGCAGCGCCTCCTCTTCCTTGGCGCTGCGATAGCCGCCGGTGAACACCGGCACGGTCAACTGCACCCCGATCATGCGTTCGGTGATCGTGTTGGTGGCCGGTCCGAAGCTGCCGCTGCCCGAAAGCCGGTCGCGGGCGGCTTCGGCGACGAGATCGACCGACGGGGACGCGGTGATCCGGTAGCGCTCGACCTGTTGCTGCGCGGTCTCGACCTGCAGGTCCTGCATCCGCAGCCCCGGGTTGTCCTGGTCGGCATGCTGCATCCATTGGTCGAGGGTCAGCCGTGGGCGGGGCGGTTGGGCTTCGCCCGGGACCAGCGGCACCAGGGATTGCGGCGCGATTCCGGTCATGTCGGCCAGCGCCACCTGCTTCAGTTCCAGATCGGTCTCCGCCGCCAGGATCTGCGCTTCGATCGCCTGCTCGCGCGCGTTCGCTTCGTCGATGTCGGTCACCGGGGCATCGCCGACCCGGAACCGCTCGCGCATTTCCGCCACGTCCTGCCGCACCGCCGCCTGCTGTTCGCGCAGCACGCGCAGCGTCTCTTCCGCGATCGCCAGATCGAAATACCGGTCGGCCGTGCGCAGCATCAGCGATTGCTGCGCGTTCCGCCACTGCAGGTCCGAGACGCCCGCCGACAGCTTGAGCTGGCGGCTCTGCGCGAGGCGCTTGCGATCGAACAGCGGCTGGCGCGCCTGCACTTTCCAGTTCGTGGTCGTGCCGTCGTTGATCGACGTCGAGAAATTGGCGCCGGTGACGGTGCCGATGCCAGGCCCGGAGAACTGCGCGCCCGTCATCGTGGTGTCGTTGGTCATCTTGCCGGTGGTGGCGGTCAGTCCGACCGTCGGCCGCCACATCGCTGCGCTCTGGTCGCGGCGCGCGTCGCCGGCCTGCTGCGCGGCGCGCGCCGCCGCGAACGTGAGATCGTGCGTCTGCGCCGAATGCCAGGCCTGAACGAGGTCGATGGCCTGGGCCGGCGCCGACGCCAGCGCCACCGCGCCGCCGACGAAGGCCAGCAGCACGCTCGCCGGCAGGGCGCGCAGGGGATTGCGGAGTCGCGTCCGAAGGGGGCGCTCGGCGATCATTCGGCACTCCGGTCGATCTGGGCCTTGATCCATGCCCGGAGATCGGCGGCGCCCATCGCCCCCGAAGTGCGCGCCTGCTCCTTGCCGCCCTGGAACAGCGCCAGCGTCGGAATGCCGCGAATGCGGAACTCGCCGGCGATTTTGGGGTTCTCGTCGGTGTCCACCTTGACGAAGCGCACGCCCGGCATCGCCTTCGCCGCCGCGGCGAACTGCGGCGCCATCATCTTGCACGGACCGCACCAGTCGGCCCAGAAGTCGACGACGATGGGCAGATCGGTGTTGGCGACGTATCGATGGAAGGTTTGCTCATCGAGGGGGATGGGCTCGAGCGGCATCAGCGCCGCACCGCAGCGCCCGCAGACCGGGCCGTCGTTGAGCCGCTCTTCCGGGATCCGATTGGTGCTGCCGCAAGCGGGACATACGAGGTGCATGGCGGGTCTCCTCTAGCAGCCGGCGCGGACGCCGAGCCGGCGCAGGATGCTGTCCATCAGGCACCACCGGGTGATGCCGCTCTGCAACAGGTTGGCGCCCACGAAGGCCGTGAACGCAAGCCACCACTTGCTCAGGAACACCGGGCTGCCCGGGGTTCCCAGGGCGAGGGAGATGAGGATGAAGGTTCCCGCGATCACGCGGACGAGTTGCCAGGAAGTCATGGCTCAGTCTCCTTTCGAAACGAGGGGTTCGGCGTCGGGGCCGGGGTTGGCGTGCTTGCCGTCGTGTTTGCTGTCGTATTTGCGGTGATACGCGGCGTAGTACAGGGTCGGGATCACCACCAGGGTCAGTACCGTCGACACCAGGATGCCGAAGATCAGCGAGATGGCGAGCCCATTGAAGATGGGGTCGTCGAGGATGAAGAATGCGCCCAGCATCGCAGCCGCGCCGGTCAGGACGATCGGCTGCGCACGCGTGATCGCCGACCGGACGATTGCCTGACTGAACGGCACGCCGGCTTCGAGTTCGACGTGTACGAAGTCGACCAGCAGGATCGAGTTCCGCACGATGATGCCGGCCAGCGCGATCATCCCGATCATGCTCGTTGCGGTGAACTGCGCGCCCAGGAGCGCATGGCCCGGCATCACCCCGATGATGGTAAGCGGGATCGGCGCCATGATGATGAGCGGCGTCAAGTAGGAGCCGAATTGCGCCACCACCAGCAGGTAGATGAGCACGAGTCCGACCGCATAGGCGATGCCCATGTCGCGGAACGTCTCATAGGTGATCTGCCACTCGCCATCCCACTTCAACGCGTAGCCGCTGTAGGCCTCGGCGGGCTGGTGGATGAAGTACTCGGCGATCGACCCACCGCCGGGGGTGCGGATCTGCGCGATCGCGGGCCGCATCCGGAACATGCCGTAGAGCGGGCTGTCGATCTTGCCGGCCATGTCGCCGACCACGTAGTTCACCGGCAGCAGGTCCTTGTGATAGATCGGCTGCTCGAGCGTGGTATGGCGGATGGTCACCAGTTCGCCGATCGGCACGAGCCGGCCCGCGGCGCTGCGCACGCGCATCTGCATCAGCGAGTGCAGGTCGCCCAGACGCTCCTGCGGCAGCTGCACGATCACCGGCACCGGATACTTGGAACCGTCGTGGAGGTAGGTCACCGAATCGCCGTCCATCGCCGCGCGCAGCGTGCGGACCACCGCCGATTCGGGGATTCCCAGCAGGGCCGCCTTGTGGCGATCGACGTCGATCTTGATCTTCGGCGCCGAGGCGATGCTGCTGTCGTCGACGTCGACGATGTCCGGGGTCCGCGCGAACACCGCGCGCACCGCCTTGGCAACCTCGATGCGGCCGGCGGCCGTGGGTCCATAGACTTCCGCGACGATCGGCGCCAGCACCGGCGGCCCCGGCGGCACTTCCACCACTTTCACGTTGGCGCCGAAGCGGCGGGCGATCGCGTCGAGATGCGGTCGCACGCGCAGCGCGATGGCGTGGCTCTCGGCCTTGCGGTCATGCTTGCTGAGCAGGTTGACCTCGATGTCGCCGACGTCGCCGCCCGCCCGCAGGTAGTACTGGCGGACCAGGCCGTTGAAATTGATGGGCGATGCGGTCCCCGCATACGCCTGGTAGTTGACGACCTCGGGCACCGTCGACAGGTACGCCCCCATCTCATGCAGGGCGGCGGCCGTCTTTTCCAGCGGCGTGCCGGCCGGCATGTCGACGACGACCTGGAACTCCGACTTGTTGTCGAAGGGCAGCATCTTGAGGATCACCAGCCCCGCGACCGGCAGCGCGACCGAGACCGCGATCAGGGCGGAGATGAAGACCCAGAGCATCCCGCGATTGCGCCCGCCGCGCTCGGGGTCGAGCAGGGGACGGAGGACCCGCTGAAACACCGGAGCGAGGGTTGCCGTCAGCCGGCTCACCGCCACGCCGTCGTGTTCGGGGCCGCAGGCTTCGCCGGCCGCCGCGGCATGCCCCTTCATCCAGCGCCGCGCCAGCCAGGGCGTGACGACGAAGGCGATCGCGAGCGAGAGCAGCATGCCCATGCTGGCGTTGATCGGGATCGGGCTCATGTACGGACCCATGAGGCCGGTCACGAAGGCCATGGGGAGCAGGGCGGCGATCACCGTCAGGGTGGCGAGGATCGTCGGTCCGCCGACCTCGTCGACGGCGCCCGGAATGATCTCGGCCAGCGATTTGCCGGGGAACAGCTGATGATGGCGATGGATGTTCTCGACGACCACGATCGCGTCGTCGACGAGGATGCCGATGGAGAAGATCAAGGCGAACAACGACACGCGGTTCAGCGTGAACCCCCAGGCCCAGGACGCGAACAGGGTCACCGTCAGCGTCAGGATCACCGCGCTGCCCACGATCAGCGCCTCCCGCCGGCCCATCGCGAGATACACCAGCGCCACCACCGATGCGGTCGCGAACAGCAGCTTCTCGATCAGCTTCTGCGCCTTGTCGTTGGCGGTCTTGCCGTAGTTGCGGGTCTCCGCCACGTGCACGTCGGCGGGAATCACGGTGTTGCGCAGCACGGCCGCCCGGCGCATCACAGCGTCCGCAACCTGGATCGCGTTCTCGCCCGGCTTCTTGGTGATGGCGAGGGTCACCGCCGGATATTCCGGCCAGGGGCCGGCATGATTGTGGACGTTGCCGCCGTCGTCGGCGTACCACACGTAGTGCTCGGGCGGCGGCGGACCGTCGCGCACCGTGGCGACGTCCTTGAGATACACCGGGCGGCCGTCGTGCACGCCGACAATGAGGTCGGAGGCGTCCTGCGCATCGCGCAGGAACGGGCCCGTCGACACCGCGACGGCGTGGTTGCCCGAGATGAGGGCGCCGATCGGCAAGCCCTCGTTCGCCGCCTGCAGCGCGGCGCGCAGGTTCGCCACCGTCACGCCCGCGCCGGCCATGCGGGCGGGGTCCATGTCGACCATCACGGCGTGGCCCGGACCGCCGATCGTGGTGACCTCGCGCACCCCCGGGACGCGCTTGAGATCGGATTCGATGCTGTGCGCGACCCGCTCGACGTCATAGGCGCCGCCCCGGCCATCGGTGCGGTAGAGCGTCAGCGCAACGATGGGCACGTCGTCGATGCCCTTGGGCTTGACCACCGGCGGCAGCACGCCGAGGCTGCGCGGGAACCAGTCGCGGTGCGACTCGACGGTGTTGTAGATCCGCACCAGGGCGGTGGTGCGGGGCACCCCGACCTTGAACTGCACGGTGAGCACCGCCATGCCCGGGCGGGACACCGACATCACGTGATCGATGCCGACGACGCGCGACAGCGCCTGTTCGGCCGGACCCGCGACCATCTGTTCGACGTCGCGCGCGCTGGCACCCGGGAACGGGATGAGCACATTGGCCATCGTCACGTTGATTTGCGGGTCTTCCTCGCGCGGCGTCACCAGCAGCGCGAAGGTGCCGAGCAGCAGGGCGACGAGGGCGAGCAGCGGCGTGAGCCGGTGCTCCATGAAGAACCCGGCCAGGCGACCCGACACGCCCAGGCGGGAATCGGCGTGATGTCGCGTCATCAGCGCACCCGTGCGGCGGCCTGCGGATCGAGCGCGATGCGCTCCCCGGCGCTGACGCCGGCCAGAACCTCGACCCGGTCGCCGTCGCGACGGCCCAGGCGCACCTGGCGCAGCAGCGGATCGCCCTTGGCATCCAGCACGTACAGTCCGGTCATTTCCGCCCGCACAACGACGGCGCTCGCCGGCACGAAGATGCGCGTCGGTGCGCCCGCCGGCGCCGGCAGCCAGAGCCGCGCGAAGGTGCCCGGCACCACGCCCGCCAGCCGGTGCGGAAGATAGGCGCGCACGTCGACGGTATGGGTTCCGGGATCGGCTGCGGGGAGCACCTCGACGCGGTGCGCGGCAAGGTGGGGCGCGGAGTCGGGGAGGCCCGGCAGATCGACGGCGATCGACCCGCCCGGCACGACGGCCTCGGCCGCCGACTGCGGCACCGCGGCGCTGACGCGCAGCATGGCCGGGTCATAGATCGTCAGCAGCGCGCGTCCCGGCATCGCCATGTCGCCGACGGTGACGGGCACGGCCGACACCACGCCGGCATACGGCGCCTTCACGATGTAGAACCCGGACTGCGTGCGTGCCGCGCCGGCCTGCGCCAGCTGGGCATCGACCTGCGCCTGGGTGGCCCGGAACTGGGCCTCGGCGCGGTCCATCGCCGCCTGACTGATGTAATTGCTGCGGAACAGCTCGCGCTGGCGCGCAACCTGGCGCCGCGCCACGTCGAGGGCCGCGCGCGCGGCCCGAACCTGCGCCTCGCTGGCGGCGGCATCCTGCTCGGCCGCCCGGGCATCGATACGGACGAGCACCTGCCCGGCCTTCACGCGATCCCCGGCCTTGACCTGGATCGCGACGATCGTGCCCGGAACCTGCGCCGACACCACCGCCTGGCGGACCGCCTCGACGACGCCGTCGTAGCTCTCCGCGCCGTCGCCGGGCGCCGACACGACGACCGCTGTCGCCAACCCCGCGGCCTGCGCCCGCGGACTGATCGCCGCGAACGCCGCCGCCGCGGCGATCAGCATCGCCGGAACCCATGCCGGCCGGCGCAGCGCCGCCCGAGACCGGATCGCAGATCGAGACCTTCCGTGCCCGTCCACCATTGCCACCTCGCAAACAGTTCGTTTTCGATCGAACAACGGCGCCCGCAGATCTTCCCCGCGAATAACCCTGCGTGCAAGGAGTGCAAGCCGCCGAAACAACCGACTCTCCCCGCTTTCCCGACATTTCGCCGGGAATCACCCCAACCGGGTATGGCGCCGTGCCGCCGTTTTGCGTACTATGTAACTAATCAGCTAAATAGTCAAGTGATAAAAATGCCGCATCCCGGCTCCCCTGACGCGGTACCATCGACATGGGATCGGGCGGCGGCACCCTGGAGGCGCCGGCAGTTGCCGGAAGATTCCAACCGCATGAGGCATCACGATGACCACCACACCCAAAGCGGTATGTGCACGGATGGATGGACTGCCAATCGAAGCACTGGAGCAGGTCGCGGCCTATTTCCAGGTTCTGTCGGAACCGACGCGCCTGCAGATCCTCAACCTGCTGCGACAGCGCGAGCACAACGTCGGCGAACTCGCGCACCTGTGCGGCTATACCTCGGCCAACATCTCGCGCCATCTGGCGATGCTGACGCAGCACGGGCTGGTTGCCCGGGAGAGCCGCGGCACGGCGGTGTATTACCGCATCGCGGACGATTCGATCTACGCCTTGTGCGATCTGGTCTGCGGACGCATTGCGCAGCAGCTCGACGATACGGCGCAACAGCGGGACTGGTTCGTGCCTCCGGCGCGCAAGCGGGCGGCGCCGAAGAAATCGCGGGACACGGCGCACAGCGAACGCTAGCGCCGCCATCATTTCCCCCTCAGGGGTGCGCCGCGACGCGCGGCGCCGCCGTCATTTCGCGAGGCGGTTGGCGCGACCGGGCCGGTATTCGAACACCACCCGCTCGTCGGGTTCCGGCAGGTTCTTCGCCTTGTCCGGCCATTCGATCCGGCGCGCGAGGTCGCGGATGACGTTGAGCCGCGCCACCTTCTTGTCGTCGGCCCGGACGATGACCCAGGGCGCGGCACGGTCGTGGGTCCCGCGCAACATCTCATCGCGCGCACGGGAGTAGTCATCCCAGTGTCCCGGCGCCGCGGCGTCGACCGGACTGGACTTCCATTGCGTGAGCGGGTCGGAGGCGCGGGCCTTCAGCCGCCGGGCCTGCTCGTCGCGGCTGATGTCCAGGTAGTACTTGATCACCTGGATCCCCGCCTGCCCGAGCATGCGCTCGAAGGGCACAACGCCATGCAGGAAGGTTTCGGTTTCGGCCTCGGTGCAGAAGCCCATCACCCGTTCGACGCCGGCCCGGTTGTACCAACTCCGGTTGAACAGAACGAACTCCCCGGCGGAGGGCAGGTGGGCAACGTAGCGCTGGAAGTACCACTGACCCACTTCGTGGTCCGACGGCTTGCTCAACGCCACCACGCGCGTGTCGCGCGGGCTCAGATGCTCGACGATGCGTTTGATCGTCCCGTCCTTGCCGGCGGCATCGCGCCCCTCGAAGATCACGAGAATGCGCTGCCCGTGCGCGATGGTGTGCCGATGCGCACGAACCAGCTCGATCTGCAGGCGGCGCAACTCCGATTTGTACGATTCGGCCTTTGCTTTCATGCGGCGACACTACGCCGAAAGCCCCGGCCCGTCCACCGTTGCGCCCGTACGGCGGGGCAGGCGGCGGGGTGCACGGCACTGCGCCGGCCGGCTTCCACCAGCCCCGCTGCAACCCTTGCCCGGCAGGACAAAATGGGTACAATCGCCCGAGAATGAGGAACAATACGGCCGTGCCGTCCGGCGCAGGGGCAACGTTCCCGGCGCATGGTTGCTTGTTTCCGGAATCCGGGCGTTTCGCGCCCATCAACCACGACAGGGGAGGTGTTTCATGGTCTGGATCATTACGCTTTTCGGAGGAATCGCCGTTTTCGCCGTGCTGGCATTTACGATTGCCAAGAGCGCGCGCTAAACGCGACGCACGAAAGGCGCGGGCGGAAAAATCCCCCGCGCTTTTTCTTTTGGGGAATCGGGCGCGGAGACATACGGCAGGCCTGCTGTAGGTCATTACGCATCTCCCTATTCATCCGGGGTACCCGGAACGGGGTGGATTGCGCGGCGCGCATTTCGCCGCAGAATCCGGCTTTGTCCACCACCTCCCGGTCGCCCTTGCCATGCTCTCCCAACACCCCACGCCCTGGACTGCCCAAGACGTCGAGTTCTGGATCGGCGGCCCCGCGATCGCCGTCCTGCTGATCGTATGGGGCTACCTGTACTGGAAAGGCTACCCCTACACCCGGACGGTCGCCTTCCGCAGCATGCCCTTCGTGCTCATCATCATCCTGTTCACGCTCGGCTTCGCCGCGGATCCGTTCTGAGCCGGCGGCTAGCCCGCCTTCCTCATCGGGCAGCTGCTGATTCCCAGGACGCTGTACAGCGGGCACAGCCCGATCGCGCCGGTCGCCAGCGGAACCACGCCGATCCACCCCCACACGCCGATCGTCCCCTTCCACGCCAGCGCCACCAGCACCCCACCGACCACGATCCGCAACACGCGATCGAAACCCCCTACATTGATCTTCACGACGGCCTCCCATTCTTGTCGGGTCGCCGGCCACCCGGCCGACAACGCCATTGCACCACGGTCGATCCGGCAGGTCTGTGACGTTCATCACCGCGGCGTGCGGAAACCCGGCGCCGTCCCGGATTACGGTGATCCGTCGGCCCAGCGCCGCAGGGCGTCGGCGTCCAGCACGTCGATCCGCTCCCGGCGAACCGCGATCGCGCCGTCCTCGGCCAGGTGCTTCAGCAAGCGGCTCACGATCTCGCGCGCGCTGCCCAGTTCGTCGGCGAGTTGCTGATGGGTCGCGAGCACCGTCGGTCCGCGCTCCCGCAGCAGGGCCGCCAGGCGTTGGTCGAGGCGGCGGAACGCCACCGCCTCGACCAATTGCATGAGGTCGGCGATGCGGTCGGCGAACAGCCCGAATACGAACCGCCGGAACGGCGGCTCGGCCAGCCAGGCGTCGAAGAGCGCCCCCGGCACGAGGGCCAGCGCCGTCGGCCCTTCGGTCTGCCCGCGCGCGTTGTAGACGCTCGACGCCAGCAGGCAGCTCGTGGTGATGATGCAGCTTTCGCCGGGGGCGACGCGGTACAGCGTGATGGCGCGCCCGTTCGGCGCCAGCTTGCTCACCCGCACGGCGCCGCGGACCACCAGGGGAAAGCCGGTGCAGGCCTGCCGCTCGTCGAACACCATCGCGCTGTCCGGCAACTCGAGCCAGCGCAGCGTCCGCGAGAGCTCGCCGCGCGTCGCGGGCGGCAGTTCCGTCAGAATCGGATAACGGCGCTCCAATTCGGCGATCATGCCCCGGCGCCGCCCCCCGCCAGCACGAGTCCGGCCGCGACCTCGTCGCGCCGGCCGCGGCCGGCCAGCATCTCGACCAGCGCCAGACCGAAGGCGATCGCCGTTCCCGGCCCCCGCGACGTGACGAGATTGCCGTCGACCACCACCGCATCCTCGCGATATGCCGCCGCGGCCGCGGCGACCGGACCGCGCGCCGAGGGGTAGCTGGTCGCCTGCCGGCCGGCGAGATGGCCATATGCGGCAAGAATGGTCGGTGCCGCGCAGATCGCGCCGACGGAGCGATCGGGCTGCAGATATCGCTCCAGCAGTTGGCGGATCCGCGGGTCGGCGCGCAGGTTTTCGACGCCCGGCCCGCCGCCAGGCAGCACCAGCATGTCGAAATCCCGCGCCATCGCCTGGTCCAGCGTCATATCCGGAACCACGACGACCCGGCGCGACGCCGTGACCGGCCCCGGCCGCAGGCCGGCGGTGACGACCTCGACGCCCGCCCGGCGCAACACATCGATGACGCAGACCGCCTCGATCTCTTCGAACCCTTCGGCAAGCGGAATCAGAACGCTACGCATGATGTCCCTCCTTCGCGTCCGATCATCGCCGCTCGGACTGCGGCCCCTCGGCAAACCGCGGCAGCGGCTCGTCGCCGCAGGACCACGCCGCCCGGGAATCCCAGTAGATGCGCGCCTGCGGCGTGAGCGGAATCTCGCTGTCGACGGACCCGGCGGGGACGAGCGCGAAACCCATCTCCGGCACGTACCGCGGCACCGGGCTGCCGCAGTTGCCGCAGAACTGCCGGGTGAAGCGCTGCGCCTGCGGCGGCTTGAACGACCGCAACAGCGATTCTCCGCTCGTGAACGCCACCTTGGCACCCATCAGCATCAAGTTCGTCGCATGGCCGGTGCCGGTGGACTTCCGGCAGCGCGAACAGTGGCAATGGTAGAAGTGCCGCGCATCGCCCTCGATCTCGAACGCGACCGCACCGCACAGACAGCTTCCTTTCAACGTGACCTGGGACATCTCCGCTCCTCTTCGCAATCGAAACCCCGCCGCCGGCGGGGACGCCGCCGAACCGCCGCAATCGTAAGCGCTGCGGGTACAGTACGGCTTTCCCGGGAGAATGGGATGAACATGATGAAATATCGTCTGCTGGGCCGTACGGGCCTGTACGTATCCGAGATGTGCCTCGGCACCATGACCTTCGGCGGCGCCGGGTTCTGGAAGGTCATGGGCAGCCTCGGGCGCAGCGCCGTCAACGAAATCGTCAAGACGGCGTTCGACGCCGGCGTCAACTTCTTCGACACCGCCAACGTCTATTCGCACGGCCAGTCGGAATCGCTCCTCGGCGAAGCGCTGCGCACCCTCGGCCTGCCGCGCGACGAACTGGTGATCGCCACCAAGGCGACCGGCGTCATGAACGAGCTGCCGAACGGACGCGGCCAATCGCGGTACCACCTGATGAACGAGGTCGACGCCAGCCTGCGTCGCCTGCAGGTCGACCACATCGACCTCTACCAGCTGCACGGCTTCGACCCGCTGACGCCGCTGGAGGAATCCCTCGCGACGCTCGACGACCTGGTCCGTTCCGGCAAGGTGCGCTACGTCGGCGTGTCCAATTTCGCCGCCTGGCAGATCATGAAGGCGCTGGCGATCTCCGACGCCAACCACTGGAACCGCTTCGTCAGCGTGCAGGCGTATTACACGGTCGCCGGGCGCGACATCGAGCGCGAACTGCTCCCGCTGCTGCGCGATCAGCAGCTGGGCCTGATGGTCTGGAGCCCGCTCGCCGGCGGCCTGCTGAGCGGCAAGTTCTCCCGCGACGGCCAGGCGCCCGACGGCAGCCGGCGCGCCCAGCGCGCCTTCCCGCCGGTCGAGGAAGCGCGGGCATTCGCGTGCATCGACGCCATGCGGCCGATGGCGGAGCGGCGGGGCGTCTCGATCGCCCGGATCGCCCTGGCGTGGCTGCTCGCCCAGCGCGATGTGACCACGGTCATCGTCGGTGCGAAGACCGTCGAGCAGCTGCGCGACAACCTCGCCGCGGCTGAACTCTCCCTCGACGCCGAGGAGCTGCAGGCGCTCGACGCGGTCAGCGCGCTGCCGGCCGAATACCCCGGGTGGATGCTCGCACTGCAAGGCGCATACCGGGCGACCGCGCCGGTGGCCGGCACGGCGCCCTAGCGCGATGCGGCCGTTCCGGCTCCCGGCATCCGTCTATCTCTGGCCGGCGGCGGTCGTCACCGGCGCCCTGGCCGCCTCCGCGGCGCTCCTGTTCCGCGCCGCGATCAACGTCATCGCCACCGCGCTGACCGGGGTCGGCGGCAGCCTGGTTGCGGCGGCAACGGCGCTCGCGCCCTGGCACCGGGCCCTGGTGGTGACGGCCGGCGGACTGATGGCCGGCCTCGTGCTCCATTGGGGACTGCGCTGGGCGGCGCGCGGCCCGGCCGGCGCCGAGAGCATCGATTACATCGACGCCGCGCGCCAGGGAACGGTCGCCCTCAACGACCGCGCGACCTTCGTGCGCAGCGTTTCGTCCCTGCTTTCGGTGAGCACCGGCGCCTCGATCGGCCGCGAGGGCGCGATGGTGCAGCTCGCCGCGTGGTTCGCCTCCCTGCTGGCGCGGCTCTTCCCGTTTTCCGCCGAGCATCGCGATGCGCTCCTCGTCTGCGGCATCGCCTCGGGCATCGGCGCGGCCTACCATGCGCCGATCGCCGGCGTCGTCTTCGTGCTCGAACTGGCGCTGGGCTTCCTCGCCCGCAACACCGTCGCGCCGGTCCTGCTCGCCGCGGCGACGTCCAGCGGACTGATCTACTGGTTCGTGGAGCCGCGGCCGCTCTACGAGATGCCCGCCGTCGCGCTGGCGCCGGCCAGCATCGGCATCGCCATCATGGCCGGCCTGGTGTGCGGCGGTATCGGGTGGATGCTGCTCTCGGTGCTGGAACGCTCCCGCGCGATCTTCGCCGCGCTCGCGCCGTCCCTGCCGACCCGCTTCGGGCTGGGCAGCCTGCTGGTCGGCCTGCTTTCGGCGGCCGTGCCGGAAGTGTGGGGCAACGGCTACAGCGTGGTCTCGACCGTGCTGCAAGGCGGCTCCCCCTGGGCCTGGGTGGCGGTGATTTTCGCGGCCAAGGTGGTCGCGACGATCCTGAGCGCGGGATCGGGAGCGATCGGCGGGGTGTTCACGCCGACCCTCTTCGTCGGCGCGACCAGCGGCTACCTGATGGCCTGCATCACGCCGCACATCGCCTCGACCCTGGTCGCCGACCCGCGGGTGGTTGCGGTCATCGGCATGGCCGCGGTGCTCGCGGCCGTCACGCATGCCCCGCTGATGGCGATCGTCATCGTGCTGGAAATGACCAACCAGTTCCAGTTGACCCTGCCGGTGCTGGTGGCCTGCGGTCTCGCGTACGCAGTCAGCACGCACTTCGGCGCGCGCCCGCTTTACGGCAATCCGATCGAAGGCCGGCAGTAGGCCGATCCGGCAACGGCGGCAGCTTCGCGCTCGAGGAGCCGCCGCTTGCGTTCCGCGCCCCAGCGATACCCGGAACGCGATCCGTCGCGCCGGATGATCCGATGGCAGGGCACGAGCACGGCCACCGGGTTGGCGCCGCAGGCCCCGGCGACCGCCCGCGCTGCCGCCGGCCGGCCGATGGACCGGGCGACGTCGGCGTAGCTCGCCGTCCGCCCCGGCGGAATCGCCCGCAGCGCTTGCCAGACCTGCAACTGGAATCCGGTGCCATGCAGGTCGAGCGGGAGGTCGAAGTCGCCGCTCCACGGCGCTTCGACGAAACGGAGCGCGTGCGCCGCGGCGCGCGCGATGCCGGCGCCGTCTTCGATCGGTTGCGAGGCCGGAAACCGCTGCCGCAGTTCGGCGACGAGGGCGGCGCGGTCATCACCGAACGCCAGGGAGGCGATGCCCGCGTCGGTGCAGGCGACGAGCGCCGCGCCCAACGAGGTTTCCCCCACGGCAAAGCGGATCGTTTCGGTCATGCGCCCTCCGTCGGTTGCGCCGCGCCAGGTGATCGACGCATTTCATACCAGCCTTTCGACCGGTTCACAACCTGGACGACCAGCAGCATGACCGGCACCTCGATCAGCACCCCGACCACCGTCGCCAGGGCGGCGCCCGAGCGGAATCCGTACAGGCCGATGGCGGCCGCCACAGCGAGCTCGAAGAAGTTGGACGCGCCGATCAACGCGGACGGCCCGGCGACGTTGTGTTGCTCGCCGACGGCGCGATTCAGAAAGTACGCCAGCGCCGCGTTGAAGAACACCTGGACCAGGATCGGCACCGCCAGCAGCGCGATCACCAGCGGCTGCGCGACGATGGCCGGGCCCTGGAACGCGAACAGCAGCACCAGCATCGCCAGCAACGCGGCGATCGATCCGGTGCCGATGCGCTGGAGCACGGCATCGAAGTGGGCCGCGCCCCGCGCGAGAAGCCGTCGACGCAAGGCCTGCGCCAGGCCGAGCGGAATCACGACGTAGAGGATCACCGACGCGAGCAGGGTGCTCCACGGCACCGCGATCTCCGAGACGCCCAGCAACAGCCCGACGATCGGCGCGAACGCGAACACCATGATGGTGTCGTTCAACGCCACCTGGGAGACGGTGAACAGCGGATCGCCGCCGGTCAGCCGGCTCCACACGAAGACCATCGCCGTGCAGGGCGCCGCGGCCAGCAGGATCAGGCCGCTGAGATAGCTGTCGATCTGCCCCGGCGGCAGCAGCGGCGCGAAGAGGTGGCGTACGAAGATCCAGCCCAGCAATGCCATCGAGAACGGCTTGACCAGCCAGTTCACCGCCAGGGTTACCGCGATTCCCCGTACGTGCCGCCGGACCTCATGCAGCGCACCGAAATCCACCTTGGCCAGCATCGGGATGATCATCACCCAGATCAGCACGCCCACCGGAATGTTGACCTGCGCGACCTCGAACCGGCCGATGGCCTGGAACGAGTCCGGGGCAATGCGGCCCAGGACGATGCCGGCGCCGATGCACAGCGCCACCCAGATCGAGAGATAGCGCTCGAACGTGCTCATCGGCGCCTTCGCCGGCGCGGCGCACGCGACCGCACACAATTGGGACATGACGGCTCCTCACCAACCCAGCGCCGCGCGAACCGCCGGCACCAGCCGGGCCCGGATGTCGTCGCGCACGCGCAGAAAGCTCTCCAGCGGTTCGCCATGCGGATCGTGGAACGGCACATGGATCCGCGGCACCGGACGCGGGAACACGGGACAGGTCTCGCGGGCGTTGTCGCAGACGGTCGCGACGAGATCGATCGGCTCACCGATCACCGCATCCACGTCCTTCGGATGCAGCCCTGCCGTCTCCAGGCCGGCCTGGCGCAGCGCTTCGAGCGCGCCCTCGGCGACCTTGGGCTGCGGGCGCGTGCCCGCCGAGATCGCGCGCACCCGCCCCGCAAACTCGTGATTGAGCAGAACCTCCGCCATCTGGGATCGACAGGAATTGCCGGTGCAGAGCACCAGTACCGTCTTGCATTCGATCATGTCTTGTCCTTCGCGGCGCGGGGTTTGATCGGCTTCTTGATCTGGGGTTTGGCGGCGGATTTGGCTGCAAATTTGGCGGCGGATCTGACCCCCGTACGGCCCGCCCGCCGGGTCTTCGGCAGGCACGCCTTGCCCTGGCAGCAGTTGTGCGTGACGAAGGCGATCAAGTCATCCATCGTGTCGTACGCCGCGGCATAGCGGATGAACCGGCTCTCCCGTTCGCCGCGGATCAGCCCCACCCGGCTGAGATGGGCCAGGTGGAACGACAGCGTCGCCGCAGGAATGTCGAGCTGCGCTCCGATCGCGCTCGCATGGGCGCCATCCGACCCCGCTTCGACGAGCAGGCGGAAGATCGCAAGCCGCGACTCGTGACCGAGCGCGGCAAAGAGTTCGACGGCGTTCATTGGTTCCATATTTCGAATATTATCGAATTTACGGCGATCGCGCAGCCGCCACCGGCACCCGCACGCCGGATCGGATGCGCCGCCGCCGGTCGCCTCCGATCGAACTCTTTGGTAAAATCTTTCTCTCTCCGGTTTTCCTTCGACACGAACCGCGTCACCGCGACCCGACCGCAGCGACGACATCGCGCGACGGGCGGAAACGCGGCCTCGACGAAACGCAACGACGTTTCGCCGTTCCTCGAACGGCAAAAGGAGTGCGCGTGCGCTTTTCTCTACGCTTCATCGTTCCGTTGGCCATCACGCTCGCCGCGATCGCCTATGCGGTCGTTCCGCTCGCGGATTCGCTGACCCTGCAGTGGTTCGTCCACGACCTGGACGTCCGCTCGACCCTGATCGCCAACACGATGCAGGACCCGCTGCAGGAAGACCTCAAGATCGGGTCGCGCGGCCGCATCGTGTCGTATTTCAATCGCATCACCCAGGACCAGCGCCTCGCTGCGATCGGCTTCTGTCCCGATTCGAAATCGCCGATCCTGGCGACGCGCACGTTTCCCAAGTCGGTCGTCTGCTCGGACCTCGACCGGTTCCAGGTTTCCGCCGAGCGCGAGCTGACCACGCCCAACGGCACTTTCCACATTTCGGTGCTGCCGGTCACCGACAAGGGCCAGGCCCTCGGGCAGCTCATCCTCGTGCATGACACGAGCTTCATCCGCAAGCGCAGCCTGCAGACCGAGCGGTACCTGTTCTATTTCTTCATCGCCCTGGGCACCGTCATTTCCATCGTCACGGTGATCGTCGCGGAGTTGAGCTGGCGCGGCCTGGTGCAGGGCACGCGCGCGCTGCTGCGCGGGGAGGGGCTGCTGCGCCCGGCGGAACGCATCACGATCCCGGAACTGCGCCCGATCGAGCGCGACCTGCGCCAGCTGATGCGCGACGTGCGCTCCGAGATCCAGCTTCGCGACGACAGCCAGGTGTCCTGGACGCCGGAAATGCTGCGGCAGATCCTGCACGACGATCTGCGCGACCAGGAGATCATCGTGGTCTCGAACCGGGAGCCCTACATCCACGTCCACGGCGAGCAGGGCATCGAGGTGCGCCGCCCGGCCAGCGGCCTCGTCACGGCGCTCGAACCGGTGCTGCGCGCCTGTTCCGGCACCTGGATCGCCCACGGCGCGGGGCCCGCCGACCGCGAGGTCGTCGACAAGTACGACCGGGTGGCGGTGCCGCCGGGCCAGCCGGCCTACCAGATCCGCCGCATCTGGCTCACGCCGGAAGAGGAGGCGGGCTATTACCTCGGTTTCGCCAACGAAGGGCTGTGGCCCCTCTGCCACATCGCGCACGTGCGTCCGGTGTTCCGCAGTTCGGACTGGGAACACTACGTCGCGGTCAATCAGAAATTCGCGCGCGCGGTGTCGGAAGAGGCCAAGGGGCCGAACCCGATCGTCCTGGTGCAGGACTACCATTTCGCGCTGCTGCCGCGGATGATCCGCGAGCGCATGCCGGACGCGACGATCATCACCTTCTGGCACATCCCCTGGCCCAACCCCGAGTCGTTCGCGATCTGCCCCTGGCAGGCGGAAATCGTCGACGGCCTGCTGGGCAGCAGCATCCTGGGCTTCCACACCCAGTTCCACTGCAACAATTTCGTTGACACGGTCGAGCGCTCGATCGAGGCGCGAGTGGACCGCGAAACCCTCACCGTGTCGTACGGCGGCAAGCAGACGGCCGTCAAGCGCTACCCGATCTCGATCGAATGGCCGCCCGCGCCCGAAGCGCGGCGGGACCCGGTGGAGAGCTGCCGCGCCGAGATCCGGCGCAAGAACGGCCTGCCCGCCCAGCACCTGCTCGGTATCGGCGTCGATCGGCTCGATTACACCAAGGGCATCATCGAGCGCTTTCGCGCCGTCGAGCGCCTGCTGGAAATCGAACCGCAGTGGATCGGCAAGTTCACCTTCCTCCAGATCGCCGCGCCGTCGCGTTCGAGCATTCCGGAATACGAGGCCTTCGAAGTGCAGGTGCGCGCGCTGGCGACGCGGATCAACGCGCGGTTCGCGGGCGACGGACCGCCGCCGATCCTGCTCAAGGTCGAGCACCACGATCCCGAATCGGTATACCGGCACTACCGCGCCGCCGACGTCTGCTACGTGAGCAGCCTGCACGACGGCATGAACCTGGTGGCGAAGGAATTCGTGGCCTGCCGCGACGACGAGCGCGGCGTGCTGGTGCTGAGCCGGTTCACCGGTGCCGCGCGCGAGCTGCCGGAGGCGCTGATCGTCAACCCGTACGACATCGACCAGTGCGCGATGGCGCTCCACGTCGCGCTCGAAATGCCGCTGCCCGAACAGCGTGCCCGCATGCGCCTGATGCGCGCGCTGATCCAGGAATTCAACGTCTATCGTTGGGCGGGCCGCATGCTGCTCGATGCCGCCGGCATGCGCATGCGCCGGCGCGTGCTGTCGGGAAGCCGCAGCAGCGGCTCGACCGTGATCCCGATCCGTTCGGCATCCTCGACAGCGGGGCGGCTGCGCTACTGACGGCGGTCGCCGGCGCGCAACCGAACCGCGCGCCGGCGATCAGCGCCAGCACCCGATATCACGATGGCCCGCCGCCACGGCCTGAAGTGCCCTTGCGGGCGAACCGCCGAGCGTTCCCTTTCGGGCTTTCGAATTCGATCACTCAGAATTCCCTATCGACCCGTTGCGGCCACTGAGGGCCACCCCGGACTGCGTCGGCGCGAAGCACTGCAACCCCCTCTCCCGCGACGGCGGGAGAGGGGGTTTCGTGACTTCGAGCAGCCGCTCATGGCCGATCGATTATGCCCGTGGGCGTCCGCTGTCCGGAAGTTCGTTTTTTATCTATAAATCAATCCGTTAACAACAAATCTCGGATCCAACCCACCAATCGCCGCCCCAGGGATTCATTCAGCCAAAACGCTACAGGCGTGATATTATTCATCATGTCTGATCGGAAGATCATCAACGACACCTTCACCATTTCGCGAAAACGTGGAAACGGGTTGTTGCGCCGGGAGGTTTGGGTTGATCGTCAAGGTCGCATCGCGCGGTACAACCTGGCATACATCAATCAGGCAATTTATCCGGGCGATAACGGTCGCGTCGTTGGGTACGACAACGCGCACGGATATCACCATCGGCACC
>JAKCCX010000098.1 GCA_021838715.1 Pseudomonadota bacterium
CTAGATAGAGCTGGAACCGCGTGCCCCTCGACAGTTCTGTAGCGACCTTCGAGCTGCCATCGGCCGCGACGGCGATCAGGACCTCGCTTTCCCGGCTCGGCTGCGATGCCAAGCCGGTATAGGCATCGCAGCTCATAGTGCGGAACGCCTGCGACGCCTCTTCCATCATCGCGCTGCGATGCTGTTGCCGATAGGACCGCAAGGCATGCTCTGCTGCGGCGATGCCAGCACGCAGCCGCAAATACCGAACCGCGCGGTCCTCGATCTCCAGCAGAACCGTCCGCCGTTGCTCTTCGATCCGCGCGACCGCGGCGTCGGCACCCACCGCTTCGACCTGATCGGTCGCCTTGCTGTGGGACGAAAACAGGTCACGGGCCCGCTGATCCTGGTCCGTGAACCGCGCCTTTAGCTCTGCCAGCTCCGAGTCCAGCGCGGCACGGTCGGCACTATCGAGCAAGCGCTCGGCGTCGGCGATCACCGACACCCGCAACGCATCGAGAATTTCCCGCGTCGCCGTTTCGGCCTGCACTGCAAGTGCGGTCTTCTGTGCGATGTCGGACAGCCTGGCGGCCACTTCGGCCAGCGAATCGACCGCGAAGTACGCCTGCATCTCCTGCGCACGCGTCTCATGCACCCGCCGTGCCTCCGCGAGTTCCTGCAATCGCGTGCGCACCCTCTCCTGCTCGTCCACCTTGCGCGAGCGCAGCAGTGCGGCGGTGCGCGCATCCCGCACGCGTCGGCCGATCCGCTCCGCCAGGTCGAGCGGCACCTCCTCGGTCGCGCAACCCAGCGCCCGGGCGATGGCGGCCACCTCGCCCGCGAACGCCGCCTGGTCGGCCTGCATCTTTTCAATCCGGTCTAGTAATGACGCCCGCCGGTCCAGCACGGACCCCAACTCAGCGACCGCGTGCAGGATTTCCCGCACCGCGGGCAGCGCCGGCAGCGTGCCGCAGTCGCCAAGCCAGCAGGAAGCGCAGGCGGTGGACCACGCCGCCTGCCACTTTTGGTCACGCTCCGCCGCCGCCCGTAGCCGCCGTTCCCGCGTCTGCACATCGCGCCGGCACTCCTGCACGGCACTCCGCATGCCTCTCCATTCAGCCTCACGGTCCAGCATCGCCTGTGCCATGCCGCGCAGCTCATCGATGCATGCCGCCGCGTCGTGCGGCACGCCGGCCCCGTCCAGCGCGGCCAGCAGACGGCGCCGCAGCCCCTCTGCGTCTGCAACCGCCTCGCTCAGGTCGCGCTCGGCCTGCCGGAGCTTGGCGCGCGTGTCCAGCGCCTTGTCGCGCCGGTCCAGCCAGCGCTCGAGCAAA
This sequence comes from Pseudomonadota bacterium, assembly GCA_021838715.1. Lineage (GTDB taxonomy): Bacteria > Pseudomonadota > Gammaproteobacteria > Burkholderiales > Burkholderiaceae_F > GJ-E10. The sequence continues at coordinate 1,314 of JAKCCX010000098.1, forward strand.
CCCAGCGTCGCTCCGGGCAGGAATGGGGCCACGGCGGCAGAAAGCATCTCCTGGATCCGTTGCAGCCGCGCTGCCGCCTTGGCGAAGTCTTCCTGTGCGCGGGCGGAGTCCGCCTTGGCGCGGGCGAGCGCCTCTTTGGTTTGATGCAGCCTGGCGATGTCGACCTCGTGCCGCAGCCGGGCGTTCATGACGATGTCGTCGCGCCGCAGCGCCGCTTCGAACGCATCGGCCGACGCGATATCGAGCGTGCGACGATGCATGGCCCACGCCGCTTCCCGTTCGGCGCGGATCCCGGCGGCCTCCGCGTCGCTCATCACGCCGCCGACCCGCGCAATTGCATCGCATTCGACCGTCAGCCGTGCCTGTTCGGTCCTGGCACGTTCGAGTTCCTGCGAGCGAAGGTCGTACTGATTCTGCGCGGCGGTCAGTTCCCCCTTCCAGCGCAGCACGTCGCTTGGGTCGGGAACGGCCAGCGCGGCAAGTTGGTCGATATTGCCCTGCCAAGGACGCAGCGCCAGCGTCTGGTCCGCCAGTGCGTCCAGCAGTCCCGCCCGTGACCGCTCGGCGACGCGCCGCCGCGCGGCATGATCGCTGGCCTGAAGGGCGGCGACCGCCGCGCCGAGCGCCGCCGGACGTGCCGTATCCGCTTCCGTGCCGTTGGCGCCGGCCGCCTGCAACCTGGCCTCCGCGTTCTGTAGCCGGTGCTCGGCTTCGGACTTCTCCTGCGCCGCGGTCTCGAGGGCAGTCTCGACGCCGGAGCGCCTGGCGATCAGGTCCTGCAACGCACCAACCGTCGCGGCGTCCAGGACCAGCCGGTGCGGCTCAGCCTCCGCCGTGCGTCCGATCCGGCCGAGGATGCCGGCGATCTGCTGCTCTGCCTCGCGCGCTTCCAGGCTACGGTCCGGTATGTCTTTTGCCGCCGTGACATGCCGCGCGCGCAGGTCGTCCAGGCGATCGACCCGATCGGCAACCGCCAGAGCCGCTTCGTCGACGACGATGACATCCAGCGCCGACGAGATTTCGCCCATTTCGCGTGCAGTCGCCTCGTCGCGGGCGGCGAGCGCAATCACCTCGTCGCGCAGACCCGGCAGTGCCTCAGCCCATCCGGCCGGCGCGGCGGGCAGATCGGCCAGCGGCTCCAACGCCGCGCGCGCGGCGCGCAGGGCGGCCAACCGCGGCAGGGCGCTGACATGGCGCCGGATCTCATCCATTCGCGACTGGGTGGCCGTGCGTGCCGCGAGCACCTCCTCGTACTGGTGTAGCGCCCGATCGCGCACGTCGATCAACGCCGCATACCGCGCTGCCGCGGTGTCGATTTGCTCGCGTGCGTTCCGCAGCTCGGCCAGGCGCACTTTGTAGGAGGCCAACTCGGTGTTGTGGGCGTGATAACGATAGAAGCCGTCGGCCTCGGCGCGGAGTTCCGTCAGGATGCGGCTGAGATCGGCGAGGCCGGCGCTGGCTGAGAACAGTAGCTCGCCCAGTTCGCCCTTGCTGGCCAGGATGCTCTCGCCGCCGGCTTCCAGCGTATCGTCGTCCAGGGAAAACATAGCGCGATACGAATCGCGGCCGATGTTGCCAAGTTGTCCTGCCAGCAGCGCTTCGGCAATCGGCAACCCGTTGCCGTCGAGCAAACCGCCCTGTGCCCGCTTGATACGGACCAGTTCGTGCGGCGCCCCGCCGAGTTCCACTGATCCGCCGATTCGCATGGCCGTGTAGGGATGCAGGAAGTTGAACCGGCTGCGGGTTTCGATGCCAAACAAGAGGTCGAGGAACGCGGCCAATGCGGTGGATTTGCCGGCCTCGTTCGGGCCGTAGACGATGTGTAGATCGGGGCGCCCTGGCACGGGCACGCCAAAGTCGATGGTGCAATCCGTGAACTTGCCGTAGCGCGTGAGGTCGAGGCGGTTCAGGCGCATCAATCCTCCTCGACGTCCGCTCGATGGTTGGCATGCAGCCGGGCGAGGACATCATCGGCCCCTTCCGTCACCAACACCGACAGCGCCGTGTCGAATGCCGCCTCGTCCGATCCCAACATCGCGCGACACTCCGCCGGGAGTTGGCCGCGGAGTTCCTCTGCCATGGCAGCGATCTCCGCCTGATAGGCGGCGGAAGACACCACCTCCTCACCGATCAGGCGGCGCAACTCGGTGATCGGATCGGGCGCGGGATCGGCCGCGGGGCGAGGGGCCTGGCAGTCGATCTCGATCTTTTCGATCCAGGTCTTGTCGATGTCGAACGCCTGGTTGGCGGCATCGGTCTGCAACAGGTCCCGATCGCTGCGGAGGCGCCATGCAAGCGGTGTGGTCCCGGTCAAGCGAAGCCGCGCGACGACATGCTCCGACGGCACGCGCTTGCGCACCTGCCGCAAGGCCTTGGCGACGGCGTGGAGCATGGCGCGCCAGTCGTTGATGCCTACCAGGTCTACCGGCACCGGCTCGAACTGTGCGACGCTGACAAAGCGTTCCTCGATCTGTATCGAGCGGTCGTCGCCGACGGTGACCAGGGTCACGGATTTCGGACCGCTCTCGTTGATGTCGCGGCCCTGCAGCATGCCGGGCATCACCACGGTGGAGCGCCCCTGCGCCACCGCGCGTTTGTGGATGTGGCCGAGCGCCCAGTAGTCGAAGCCCGCCGCGTCCAGATCGGCCAGTGCACAGGGCGCATAGTCATCATGGCCCGGCGCACCGCCCAGGCTGGTGTGCAGCAGGCCGATGTTCACGGCCCCTTCCACCGGTGGCCTGAAGCGCGTCAGCAGACTCTCGGGCGCCTGCGGACGGGCGAAGCTCAGTCCGTGGATGGCGATGGGAAGGCCGGTTGACCGTTCCATGAGGATCGCCTCGGCACGGCCACCGAACACCTTCACAGATTCCGGGAACGTCAGCTCCTTGGTGATGCGCGACAGTGCGTCGTGGTTGCCACGAATGATGAAGACTCGGATACCGGCTTCGTCCAGTCGCCGGATCTGTGCGGCGAGGAAGCGTGCCGTTTTCATCGATGTCTGGTCGCCGTCGTACAGGTCGCCCGCGAGCAGGAGCGCGTCGACTTGCTCGGTCAGGCATAGGTCGATGGCGTTGACGAAGGCGCGGCGGGTGGCGTTGCCGATCAGCTCCGCCAGCTCGGGATCGCGCAACGCGAGTGAACTTAGCGGCGAATCGAGGTGAATGTCCGCGGAATGGATGAATCGGTATGGCATGGTGCAGGTGGACTCGGACTTGTTGAGGCAAGGCGCGGCATTCTATGGCCGCTGTCAGAGCTAAGAAAGTCCCGCCCCCCACTTGTCATTGTTGGGTGGACGGCCCCGCGGCGCCGCGCCCCGCACTTGGGGGGCAGACACCCAAAGACAGGAGTTGCCTATGAATGAGCTTAGCGGCATCGGCCTGGACACGTCCAGGGCAGTCTTTACCGTGGTTCCGGCCGAGGCGCTCGGGCGGCAGCTCCTCGCCACGTGCGATGCCCTGCCGGCGAAAGCCGCGCCAACCCGGAAGGCTGATCGATGACGCCGCGGGCGGAGAGGGACTTACCTTTTCCGCTTGGTGAACTGGATGGATGCCGGCTCAAACTCCGCGAGCTGCTCCGCGGTCAGCTTCGGGGCGTTCTCGGAATAGCCGATCTCGGCTTCGGGCCGCCCGCGTCGGGCAAAGTCCAACGCGTCCCGCGCATCCTGGTCCAGGGGCGGGGCGGACACCTCGCGCGACCTCGCCAGTGCCGCGCCGTGGCGGCGGCCGGCAGGGGGCATCGCTTTAGCGGAAGAAGACTTGGCGCTCGGCATCGTTTGCAAACCGTATGGAGATGATGTTCAGGTGGCCATCCACCTTGGTGTATACGACGAAATAGACTGCATAGGCGACTCCCAGATCGCGCCCGACCAGGGCCTGGAAGCGATCAGGCGGGCCGGGGTGTTCCGCATCCTTGCGCTTGAAGACCCGCGACCAGTCCGCCCGCCGGCCGGCCTCAAACCGGGGCTTCGGTCGCTTCGCTTCGTGGGCCAGCC
>JAKCCX010000028.1 GCA_021838715.1 Pseudomonadota bacterium
AAAACTACACTTGCAAAAACCATCAAAACAGCCCATTCTGCGGGCCGTTCGAAATGCCGTTTCCGCCGGTTCCCACTGGCTCCATTACGCCGATCATCCCCGGCTCCATTACGGCGATCATTGACACGCGCATCGAAACTCGCTTCCGGGGCGTGGTCGACCACGGGCCATCGGCCGTACCGCCGGTTGCCAAGCGGATTGTTGAAACACGTGAGGTTATGCGCCCATTCGTCCTTGCAGACTTGCGCCATCTGCCCCGCCAATAGCAACGCGTCGACCGGATCGGATCGTTCCGTCAAACCTCGGCACACGACAGCGCTGGTTTTTCCCAATGGAACTCTGACCTCCGCATGTCGGAGAAGGTGGACCCAGAGATCCGCAGTTAGCTCGCAATCGCTTCTGTTCCGCTCCAGGACCTTGTCGCGCTCGCCTTTTCGCCAGAGTTCTGCGATGTCCTCGCCGGGGTAGAGTTTCTTTTTGGCGAGGTTGTATTTGGCGATCTCCTCCAGACTGATACGATGTTCCGGGGTGGTCCATTTCCAGATTAAGGCCAGAAGGTCTAGTGTCTTTGGGGCCAAGTCATCGACCGGGAAATATCGCTGCAGGACACGGTAGTCGAAGGGTAGGATGTTGTAGCCAAGGATAAGTCCGTCAAACTCCTCCAACCTTTTTCGGAGTGCTGGTAGCGTCTGCTCTGTGTATGCCTCGTACCTGCTTGGTCTATATGCGAGGCTGCCGCTGCGCCGGTACTCGATTAGGCCAGCAACCGTCACCCTTGCTTCTTCCAGGTGGGAGAACTTGACGTTTTCCGCTTCGATATCGAAGGCAAGCACGCGCTCGGGAAGGCCGACCTCCAAGATGTCTGCTACGAACGGGTTCTTGGGCGTGCGCCCGGTTCGCGGGACGTAACGCTTTGGGGCTCGGTAGGAGAGCTTGGGCATGCGGGGAAAGAGGCCGGTGGGCGGGGTAGTAGCTACCTCCTCTACAGAGGTCGGCCGCCGAACCGCATGAGTGCGTTATCGAGGACTTTTCGCTTGAAGGCTTCGGATTGCATTGCGGTTTCTGGGCACGCCAATTGTTCCGCCAACCCCACCGCCCAATCTGAAGCTATAACGCGCTCGATCTCAGGTTTATGGGTGTCGTAAACGGGGCCAAAGTCCGCGAAATATGCTTCGTACGTTTTGTAGGAGCTGTTTCCCGTGGCGTTCACCGCTCTTAACCCCTTCCGTGCCCAGGCATCAAATGGCACAAAGAAGTCGGGCCGAAAAAAGAACGCGATCTTCGAGACAAGGGAAACCGGCTTACTGTGTTCCTTGCTCTTCTCCGGCATCGGTGTCCACTGCTTTGCAGCAATATCACGAGCCGCCGCGGTTATCGCAGTCCCGTCGCTGCAACACCCGACCTTCGCTCGAAAGTCGGTATTCAGGTAGTTGAGCACGTCGCCGCGGTGCTTTTCGAGGACCGTCAGCGCGACGCCCCAGTTTGCGACGAACCTGTCGAACCATTTGCGGTCGATTGATTGCTGCCTCGGAAGGTATCCTTTATATTGGTCGTTGGTCCATAGTGCGATTACATCCGCGACCGCAAGCACCAAATCTCTTTTTCCTATCACAGAGTTACCCCTTCGGAAGTGTATCGTCGCGCCACTTTCTTATGTGCCGGCGCCTGCCAGCTTCTTGGCAAGATCCGTAGCACGCGGATGGTAGTACCGCATCAACATCCGGGTGTCCTTATGCCCAGTCACCTTCGCGAGTTCGTGGACCTGGAGCGGCTACGCGCTCTGCCGGATTGGCACGACATCCGCACCGCCCGCTTTGAGCCGGTCGAGGTGGTCTGCCCAGTCTTGCATCAACTCACGGCGCTTGTCGAGAAGGTCGCCGCGGCGGTATGCGGCCTCAACCTGGTTGGCGACGACGTGCGCAAGGGCCATTTCTACGACCTCCGAGGGAAAAGGAGTGGCCTCGGCGGCCCAGTCCCGGAACGACGACCGGAATCCGTGGACGGTCATCCCGTCGTGATCACCACGTAGCAACTCCAGCATGGCCATGTTGGAGAGGGGGCGCACCTCTCCGTTTGGTCCTGACTTCGGCGACCAGAATACGACATCGCTCCCATCCATGCGTGGCAGCGCGCGCAGCAACGCGATGGCCTGCCGGGAGAGTGGTACGCGGTGCTCCCGCTGCGCTTTCATGCGCCGTTCCGGAATGGTCCACAACGCGCCGTCGAGGTCGAGTTCTGGCCAGGTTGCGCCGATCACTTCCCCGGTTCGGCAGGCGGTGAGGATCGCCAGCCGCAGGGCATTAGCGCTAATGCTGGTCTGCGTCGAAAGCAGGTGCATGTACGCCGGCACGTCGGCGTATGGCATCGCCGCGTGGTGGACGACGCGCCGCTTCTTGCTGATCGTGGGAAGCAGCGCTTGTAGGTTGTCGCGCCATGCCGCCGGGTTCTCGCCAGTACGCAACCGCCGTGCCTTCGCCGCACGCAAGACCGCCTCCATCCGCATCCGTACCCGCGTCGCGGTCTCGTGCTTCTCGTTCCAGATCGGGGAAAGTACGGCAAGCACGTGCTCTGTCGAAATTTCGGATACGCGCATCGGGCCCAGGAGCGGATAAGCGTAGGTCTCCAGGGTATTGCTCCACTGGTCCGCGTGTTTCGCGTTCTTCCGTCCGGGTCTCATCGCCTGGATCAAATCCTCGGCTACCTCCCGGAAGGTGTCGCCGCCGGTCTGGGTTGCAGCCACCGGAATGGCGAACACGTTCTCGCCTCGCTTGAATCGCAGGCGAAGATCGGCGGCCTGTGCTACGGCATCCACCAAGGGAACGGAATCGAATCTGCCGATGGTGACCCGTTGTGCTTTGCCGTCGCGCATGCCTTTGAACTGCCAGTCGGCCGAGCCGCCCCGCACCCGCAGGTAGAGCGATGGCGCGACTCGCGTTTCGCTTTCGCCGCCCTTGCGGGCGAGGGCAAGACATTTTTGGGTATTGAGATTGCGCACGGCGTTTTTCGAACTCGGGAAGGGGGATTCGAACCCGAATTGAGTACAAACCGAGTATAAAACGATCGCAGTTGAACGTAATTATTCGTTTCGCCGCGTAACGTGGAATCCGTGTAACGCATTGAGAAACAATGGAAATATCCTCGTGTCGTAACGCTGCGTTCCAATGGGAATAATCCCTCCGTCTCCGCCAGCAAGCTAGGATTCATGCGGGTTTGCAAGTGGTTGTGATTGAAACCACACAAAAAACCCACCATCCCGGAATCCGCTTGAACCCCGTATCCCCCTGACACAAGCGGCCTTTTTCCGCCGAGGTTTCGTGGTCTGCTTGTTTGTGCGCGAAGGGGCGCGGACGCTGGGCGTCATGGATGTGGCGAGCATGACCGGGCACAAGAGCCTTTCAAGCTCAAGCGCTACACGCACGTCGAGGCTGCGAGGTTCGCTCAGAAACGCGGGTGATATACCGCGGCACGACGTCTCCCAGACGCTCGGCGCTGCTCGGCTTGTACTTCGGATGGGCAGAAATTTATTGGCCGGTTCCCGGCCATAGCCTTGCGAAATCGAAGCTCAATTGCCGGTGGTGACGGATTGATAGCAGGTACACGGTGGAGTCCCTTTTCTCCTCGGTGTACAGAATCAGATAGTCACCGCTGCCAAGCACCCGCAAGCTGTCCGCCGCACCGGCGGGCAACTGCCCGAGTTGCGCAATCGCCTCGGCAGACTGCGGCGGCTGATCGAGATAGCGCCGGCCCATGCGCGGAAAACGCCGCAGGTTCGGGATCACCATGTCTTGCAGCGCCGCCAGCAGGGTGTCGTAGGCCTGGGGCGCATCGACTTCCGCGAGAAAGGCTTCGATGGATTCCAGCCGTTCCAGAAAGCTCGCGGTCAGTTCGACCCGGTACCCCGGGTCAGCCACGCTTTGCCGCCCGTGCGGGCGATTTCGTCGCTGCGGCGCGGCGCTTCTGTAGCGACCTGATGGCGGCGTCCGCCTCTTGCGTGCGGCCCGCCACCACGTCCTCCAGCCCGCGGCGCGCGTCGTCGATCAGCAGCAGGTGGATGCGCTCGCGCTCCAGGCGGTGGTAATAGTCGAGCCGGTCGGAATCGATCAACGCGACGTAACTCTCCCCGTTCTTGGTGATGACCTTCTCGGCGCCGGCCTTCACCTGCTCGGCAAGTTCCGAGAGGTTGGCGCGGGCCAGAGTGAACGGGACAATGTCGCCAGTGGAAAAACCCATCGCCTCCTCCGGACCATAGATTGCAGAATTCTGTGCAGTCTACCCGCGTTTGGGGTGTTCAGGAAGACCGGAGAAACGCTGCCAGCACAGCGATTGCGCATCCCTCCGTAGATTCTTGTTCCGAGGCGGGACGGATTTGCCCCGGTTCTGCGGCTGCGCATTGGCATCGGCCCGTGCGAACCGGTAGGCTGTATCCGGAACCTGGATACACTGGAAACGTTCATGCTGAAATCCTCCGAGCGCATCGTCGAGTCCGTGCTGTTTGGCAGCCGCTGGCTGCTGGCTCCGTTTTTCCTCGGCCTGATCGTCGCAACCGGCCTGCTGCTGTTCAAGTTCGGCAAGGTGCTGTTCGGCCTGATCGCGCATGCCGCCACGCTCGGCAGCAACGACATCGTCGTCGGAGTGCTGAATCTGATCGACGTGACGCTGATGGCGAACCTGCTGATTATCGTGATCCTCGCCGGCTATGAAAGCTCGGTATCGCGGCTCGACGAGGCGGCGCACGACGAGCGACTGGGATGGATGGGCCAGGTCGGTTTCTCGGATCTGAAGCTCAAGGTGCTCGGTTCGATCATTGCGATCTCCGCAGTCGAGCTCCTGCGCATTTTCCTGACGCTGGGCAGCGCAGACCTCGTGTTGCTCAAGTGGCGCTTGCTGATCTACCTGGCCATCGTCGTTTCGGGTCTGCTGTTCGCCGCGATGGAACGACTGGGAAGCCGTTCGGAGCACTAAAATCCGGCGACGCGCTGCCGGCAACGGAGTTGTCCGGATTACGGTGCCGGCTGGCGCGATTCCGGGCTGAACGGGATCCGCAACCGTCATTCCTTCGACGATCTGATACGGAAAGAGATGATGAGCGATTTTCCCGCGTGTCCGCAATGCGGTTCCGGATTCACCTATGAGGACGGCAACCAGTATGTCTGCCCCGAGTGCGGGCACGAATGGGACAAGAGCGCCCCGCCGTCCGCCGGTCCGGGTCCAGGTCCGGATGCCGGCGGCGATGCGCCGCGCGAGATCCGCGATGCGGTCGGCAACCCGCTCCACGACGGCGATACGGTGACGGTGATCAAGGACCTGAAGGTCAAGGGATCGTCGCTGGTCGTCAAGGTCGGCACGAAAGTGAAAAACATCCGCCTCGTCGACGGCGATCACGACATCGACTGCAAGATCGACGGGATCGGGGCGATGCAGCTCAAATCCCAGTTCGTGAAAAAGGCCTGACCGAGTTCGACACCGCCGCGTCGCGTCGGCGCGGCCCCCTTTCCGGCACATCGGGCACATCGGGCTTACGGGGCATCCCCCGGCGTTCTGTGGTTTTCCTTGACATGGCAAGCTTTCGACGGAATCATTGTCGAAACGAAACGATCCCGTTTCCGCGGCGCCTTCCCGCGCTTTCCGTGTGCAGCCTATGACCGAACCGGCCTCAACCGAGCCTTGCCAGAAGAAATGTTCCGGTGGACGCCCCTGCCGCGAAGACGCGGAGGCGCGGCATCTGCGCATGCTCGACGTCGCGCAGGAGATTTTTCTCACCCAGGGCTATGCCGAGACGACGCTGGACCGCGTCGCCTGCGAAGCGGGGGTCGCGAAAAAGACGCTCTATGAGCATTTCGGCGACAAGGCGGGATTGTTCGCCGCCGTGATGCAGCGCCTGCGCCGGGAGTGGACCGCCGTTCTGCACGACATCGCCATCGAACCGGCGGATCTGCAGGGGGCGTTGCAGCGCGTGGCGGAGCACCTGCTCGAGGTCGGAACGCGCAGCGACATGCTGGCGCTGCACCGTCTGTTGCTGGTCGAGGCACGCCGATTTCCGGAGTTGATCAACGGCGCCTGCACCGAGGACGGCGCGCGCGCCGACATGGCACCGCTGGCGGAGGTCTTCCGGCGCGTCGTTCGCGACGGATTGCTCGATCTCGACGACGTCGACCTTGCGGCGGAACAGTTCGTCTATATGGTGCTGGGCGGAGTGCGGGCGCGCATGCTGCGCGGCGTCTGCGCCCGACCCGATGCGGGCGCCCGCGCCCGTATCGCCCGGCAGGCGGTGCGGATTTTTTTGCAGGGCAGCGTGCGCAACACGGCGGCTCCCGATTCGAGGATGCGTTGATGGCGTCGATGGCGTTGGATGAGATGGTTGCGGGGCGGCGGCGAGGCGCGGTGCGTCGCGCCGCGGCATGGGCGGCCGTCGCGGCCGCATTCGCCGGTCTGGCCGGCTGCGCGGTCGGTCCGGACTATCGCCGGCCGGCGGTGGCGGTTCCCGACCATTTCAAGGAGGGCGTCGTATGGCAGCGCGCCCGGCCGGGAACCGACCTGGCACTGCATGACGATTGGTGGCGGAGCTATCGCGACCCGGTACTCGACGGCCTCGTCGCGCGGGCGCTGAAGGCCAACCAGTCGATTGCCGCGGCGGCGGCATCGTACCGCGTGGCGCAGGCGACCGTCCGGGCCAGCGCCGCGGCGTACTACCCGACGATCGGTGCCAGCGCCGGCCAGGTGCGCGGCGGCTTCGGACCGGGCTCGCCGCTCATCGGGATCCTGAGCGGCCCGAGCGGCGCCACGGCGGGCGGATCCAACCCATTCGGTGGGGGGGGCGGCGGCGCCGCCTTCTACAACCTTGCTTCGGTGATGCTGACCGCGAGCTGGGAGCCGGATCTTTGGGGGGCGGTGCGCCGGACCGTCGAAGCGGCGCGGGACAGTGCCCAGGCGAGCGATGCCCAGCTTGCCGGCGTGCGCCTGTCGATCGCGGCGAGCGTGGCGTCGGACTATTTCGCGCTGCGCCAGGCCGACGCCGACATCGCGGTGCTGCAAGGCGAGCGCGACACCGATGCCCGCATCGTGCGGATGACGCAGGCCGCGGTTCGCGTCGGCGCATCGTCGCAGGACACGCTGCGCGCGGCGCAGGACACCCTCGATGCCGCGGTCGCCGCGCTGCAGAGCGCCCAGTTGGCGCGCGAGCAGGATGAACACGCCATCGCGGTGCTGCTGGGGCAGGCGCCGGCGGCGTTTGCGCTGGCACCCGATCCCGGATATGTCTTTGCCGTGCCGGCGATCCCGCCGGTGCTGCCGGGACCGCTGCTGGAGCGGCGCTACGACGTCGTCAGCGCCGAACGCACCGCCGCGGCGGCCAATGCGCGGATCGGCGTCGCCAAGGCCGCGTACTTTCCGAACCTGACGCTGACGGCCGACGGTGGTTTCGAGAGTGGTTCCTTCGCCCACATCCTGTCGATCGCCAACCGGGTCTGGACGATCGGGCCGAGCCTTGCCGTGACGCTGTTCAACGGCGGGGCGCGCGATGCCGCGATGGACTCGGCGCGCGCCAGCTACGACCAGGCGGTCGCGGGCTACCGCAATGCGGTCGTCACGGCGTTCCAGAGCGTCGAGGATTCGCTCTCCTCGATGCATCATCTGGGCGCCCAGGCCGCCGCCCAGGCGCGCATCCTGCGCCGCAACGAGCGGCTCTATGCCAGCGCGCGCGCACAGCGCCGGGTCGGTGCGACCAGCGAGCAGGATCTGCTCTCCGCGCGGGTCACCTTGCTGCAGGCGCGGCAGAACCGCATCGACGCGCGCGCGGCCTGGTGTGAAAGCAGTGTCACGCTGATCAAGAACTTGGGCGGAGGGTGGCAGGCGGATGCGGCGGGCGCATCGCCGACGCCGGTCGTCGCCGCAACGCAATCCGGGAGTCATCCATGAAATGGTTCGTTTCGTTGGTCGTAGCCCTCGGCCTCGTCGCAGGCTGCAGCAAACACGCGCCGCCCCCCGCGCGCCCGCTGCAGAAGGTCTCCACCGTGCGGGTCGTCCGGCAGGGCGCCGCGCTCGAGCGGCAATTCGTCGGACGCGTGTCGGCATATCAGAGTGCGAACGTCGTTGCGCGGGTGTCCGGCGTGCTCCTCGATCGAGTGTATCGGGAAGGCCGGGCGGTTCGTCGCGGGCAATTGCTGTTCCGGATCGACCCGGCGTACTACAAGGCGCAGCTCGACAACGACCGGGCGGTGCTCGCCGAAGACCGTGCGACGCTGGCCAACGCGAACGTCACGGCGCGGCGCGACCATGCGCTGCTGCCGATCGGTTCGGTGTCGCAGCAGACCGTCGACAACGCCGATGCCGCGGCGCGCAGCGCGGCGGCCAAGGTGCAGGCCGATGAGGCGCTGGTCGAGGCCGCGCGCGTGAATCTGGGCTATGCGGATGTCCGCGCGCCGATCTCCGGCATCGCCGGGCAGCAGCAGGTGACCACCGGGGCCATCGTCGGCAGCGGCACCAGCGACACCGGCGCCGGCAGCACCCTGCTGACGACCATCGAGCAGATCGATCGGGTGTACGTGAATTTCACCATCAGCGCCGCGGATCTGGTCGCCCTGCGCCATGCGCAGGAGCGCGGCGAACTGGCGCTCGACGGACAGGGCAAGGCCAAGGTGGCGATCGTGCTGCCGGACGAGTCGCCCTATCCCCAGGTCGGCAAGCTCGATTTCTCCGGGGTGCGGGTCAATGCCGCCACCGGCGCGGTCGACCTGCGCGCGATCGTCCGCAATCCGGCGCGAATGCTGTTGCCGGGCATGTATGTGCAACTGCGCGTCGATCTCGGCCGCCAGGACGGCGTGTTCCTGGTGCCGCAGCGGGCGCTGTTGCGCGACCCGTCCGGCGCCTATGTGCTGGTGGTCGGCGCCGACGAAAAGGTGCTGCGCAAGGCGGTCGTGGTCGGCGACAGCGTGGGCAGCGACTGGGTGGTCCGGCGGGGCCTGGCCGACGGCGATCAGGTGATCGTCTCGGGGGTGATGTGGGTCCGCCCCGGGCAGCCGGTCGTCGCGAGCGCATGGCAGCCCAAGGCGCCGGACGCCTCGGGCACGAAACACTAGTCCTCCGGGACCTGCAGGAGTCGAGCGGTGCCAAGTTTCTTTATCCAGCGTCCCATCTTCGCCTGGGTGATCGCGATCCTGATCATCCTTTTCGGTGCCATCTCCCTGCGGACGATGGGTGTCGACTCGTACCCGGACATCGCGCCGCCGCAGGTGACGGTCACCGCCAACTATCCGGGGGCGAGCGCCGCGACCATGGAGGCGACGGTCACCCAGGTCATCGAGCAGCAGCTCACCGGGATCGACAACCTGCTGTACTTTAGCTCGACCTCGGGTTCCAATGGCCAGACGGTCATCACGCTGACCTTCGCCACCGGCACCAATCCCGACATCGCCCAGGTCCAGGTGCAGAACAAGGTCAACCTCGCCGCGCCGCTGCTGCCCGTGCAGGTCATCCAGGAGGGCATCGCGGTCGCGAAGGCGACGCCCGACATCCTGATGTTCATCGCCTTGCAGTCGTCCAACCCGGCGATCGACGACAAGCGCCTCGCCGACATCATGGCATCGGAGATCCAGCCGGAGATCGCGCGCGTCAACGGGGTCGGCAACACGTTCCTGCTCGGTTCGGAATATGCCGTGCGCATCTGGCTCGACCCGGACAAGCTGCAGGCATACGGCCTGTCGACCACCCAGGTGCTCAATGCGGTCAATGCGCAGGATGGGCAATTCGCCGCCGGCGCGATCGGCTCCGATCCGGCGGTCAAGGGCCAGGAGTTCACGGCGACGGTTTCCGGCGACACGCTGTTCTCGTCGCTCGAGCAGTTCCGCAACGTCATCCTGCGGGCGGATCGCAATGGAACGACGGTCCGCCTCCGCGACGTTGCACGCATTTCGTTCGGCGCCCAGAGCTACGGCATGGCGACGGATTTTGACGGCAAGGCGGCGGGCGGCCTGGGCGTGTTCCTGTCGCCGGGGGCGAACGCGCTGTCGGTCGAGGCGGCGGTGAAGGCCGAAATGACCACCCTCGCGCGCAGCCTGCCGGAGGGGGTTAGGTGGTCGGTGCCGTACGACACGACGCCGTTCATCACCGCATCGATGAAGGAAGTCCTTCTCACGCTCGCCGAGGCGATCGTGCTGGTGTTCCTGGTGATGCTCGTCTTCTTGCAGAACCTGCGCGCGACCCTCATCCCGACGCTGGTGATTCCGGTCGCGCTGCTCGGCACGTTCATCGGACTGTCGCTGCTGCACTATTCGATCAATCAGCTCACGCTGTTCGGCATGGTGCTGGCCATCGGCATCGTCGTCGACGATGCGATCGTCGTCATCGAAAACGTCGAGCGCATCATGACGGCCGAGCGTCTCGATCCGAAGGAGGCGACGCGCAAGGCGATGCGCCAGATCACCGGGGCGATCATCGCGATCACCCTGGTGCTGACGGCGGTGTTCGTGCCGTCGGCGCTGCAGCCGGGCGCGACCGGGATCATCTATGCCCAGTTCGCCCTGACGATCGCGATTTCGATGGCGTTCTCGGCGTTCCTGGCCCTGTCGTTCACGCCGGCGTTGTGCGGGGCGCTGCTCAAGCCCGAGCACCACGAAGGACGCAATGTGGTGTTCCGCTGGTTCGACCGCGCCTACAACAGTGCGGCGCATGCCTATGAGGGGCACGTCGGCCGTGCGGTTCGGCACGCTCCGCGCTGGATGGTGCTGTTCGCGCTGGTGACGGTGCTCGCGGGCTTCCTGTACACCCGGATGCCGACCAGCTTCGTGCCCGACGAAGACCAGGGCTTCGTGCTCGTGCTCGTCAACCTGCCGCCCGGGGCAACCTTGGAGCGCACCGGTCATGTCCTGGCGGAGATGCGCCATGCCCTGATGCACAGCCCGGTCGCGAAGGACGTCGAGGCGGTATTCCAGCCGGAGGGCTATAGCTTCGTCGGTTCGAGCGAAAACGTCGGCATGGCGTTCATCAAGCTCAAGGACTGGGATGCGCGCGCCGAGACGGCGATGCAGTTGATCCCGCGGATCAACGGGATCCTGATGACGATCCCGGACGCCCGCATGTTCGCGGTCAATCTGCCGACGATCCGCGGGCTGAGCCGGTTTGGCGGGGTCGACCTGTATCTGCTGGCGCACACCGGACAGTCGCACCAGCAGCTCAACGGGGCTGCGCAAACCCTGGTCGCCGACGCGGCCAAGAATCCGATGCTCTACCAGGTTCGCGAGAATGCCCTGCCGCCCGCGCCGCAGCTCGACATCGCGCTCGACCGCCGGCAGGCGGCGTCGATGGGCTTGTCGCTCGCCGACGTCTACGCCACCATCGAGACCGAGATGGCGCCGTTCTATGTCAACCAGATGGCGTATGGCGGGCGGATCAAGCGGGTCTTCATCCAGGATGACGCGAAGTATCGGATGGGCCTCGATGCGCTGCGGCACCTCTACACCCCGGCGGGCGGCGCAACCGCCGCGACGGGCATGGCGGGCGGCACCGGCACGGCGCCGGTCGATCCTTCCGCTGCCAACGCGGCGATCAGCCCGTACAACATGATTCCGCTGTCCAGCGTGATCAAGACCAACTGGGGCGTCGGTCCGATTCTGCTGCAGCGCTACAACGGCTATCCGGCCGTCGAGGTCGTCGGCAATCCCGGGCCCGGCTACACCACCGGCCAGGCGATGCATGCGGTGCAGGACATCGTCAGCAAGGCGCTGCCGCCCGGTTACGGCGCCGACTGGACCGGCCAGTCGTACCAGGAGCTGCTGACCGGAAGCTCGGCGCCGACCCTGCTGGCGTTGTCGATCCTGGTGGTGTTCCTGTGCCTGGCGGCGCTCTATGAGAGCTGGTCGATCCCCGTGGCGGTGCTGCTGGTGGTGCCGCTGGGGCTGCTGGGCATGCTCACGTTCTGCCTGCTGCGCGATTTCCCGAACGACATCTATTTCAAGATCGGCCTCGTGACGGTGATCGGCCTCGCCGCCAAGAACGCCATCCTGATCGTCGAATTCGCGATGCAGCGGCAGGCCGAGGCGGTGTCGCTCGTCGACGCGGTCGTTCATGCGGCCCGGATGCGTCTGCGCCCGATCCTGATGACCTCGTTCGCGTTCATTCTGGGCGTGCTGCCGCTGGTGCTGTCGACCGGCGCGGGCGCGGTGGCGCGGCATGAGATCGGCACCGGCGTGATCGGCGGGATGCTGTTTGCGACCCTGTTCGGGCTGCTGCTGATCCCGGTGTTCTATGTCACCGTGCGCCGGCTGGTGGGTGACCGGACTTGAGGTTGGTGCACACCGCCGATTGGCAGATCGGCAAGCGCTACGGACAGTTCGATGCCGATGAGGCGGCGCTGCTCGCGGAGGCGCGGTTCGGCGCTGTCGCGCGCATCGCCGACCTGGCCGGCCGCGAGGATGCGGATCTGGTGCTGGTGGCGGGGGATGTGTTCGATGCCCAGGGTGTCTCCGATCGCACGGTGCTGCGGCTCTTCCAGAGCATGGAGGCGTTTCGGGGTCCCTGGGTCCTGATCCCCGGGAACCACGACGCGGGTCTGGCCGAGTCGGTCTGGACGCGCGCCCACCGCCTCGGGGCGATTCCGCCCCACGTGCATGTCTGCCTGCGCGCCGAGCCGCTGGTGCTCGAGGCCCTTGCCGTCGCGATCCTGCCGGCGCCGTTGACGCAGCGGCATACGTACAGCGACTGCACGGCGTGGTTCGATGACGCGGCGACGCCCCCGGGCCTGTCGCGCATCGGGATCGCGCACGGCAGCGTGCAGGGGATCCTTGCGCCGGAGATCGATTCGACAAACTCGATCGCGGCCGGCCGGGCGAGCTCGGCGCGGCTCGACTACCTCGCGCTGGGCGACTGGCACGGCACCCGGCAGATCGACCCGCGCACCTGGTACAGCGGAACTCCGGAAACCGATCGTTTCCGCAACAACGATTCGGGACAGGCGCTGGTGGTCGAGATCGCCCATGCCGGCGCGCCGCCCCAGGTCCGTCCGGCGGCGACCGGCAAATACCGCTGGCGGATGCTGGAGCGCGAATTGCGGGTGGCCGGCGATCTCGACGGGCTGGCGCGCGAGTTCGAGGTCCTGGGACCCGACGATGTCGTCGCGCTCGCCGTGCGCGGGCAGATCGATCTCGCGGGCCGGCTGGCGCTGGATCGGGCGCTGGCCACGGCGCGTGCGCGGGCGCATAGCCTGATCGCCGATCTGGATGCGCTGCGGCTGCTTCCGACGGCGGAAGACATCCAGGCCTTGCATGCGGAGGGCTATCTCGGCGACGTCATCGACGCGCTGCGTGCCGAAGAGCGCGACGGCGATGCCGAGCGTGCCCGCGACGGGCTGGCGCTGCTTGCGGCGCTGCTCGACGAGATCGGTGCGCCGGCGGGAGCGGCGCGGTGAGGATCGCGCGGCTGCGCATCGAGCAGCTGCGGAAATTCCGCGCGCCGATCGAGATCGGCGATTTCGACGAAGGCCTCAACCTGTTCGTCGGGCCGAACGAGGCTGGCAAGAGCACGATCGCCGCGGCGATCCGCGCCGCGTTTTTCGAGCGCCACCGCTCGGGCAGCGTCGAGGCCTTGCGGCCCTGGGGCGATTCCTCCGCGTCGCCGTCGATCGAAATCGATTTCACCCTGGGCGGCCGCAGCGCGCGGCTGCGCAAGCGCTTCCTGCATCAGAAGCGCTGCGAACTCGACATCGACGGCCGCACGCTCGACGGCGCCGACGCGGAGGACCATCTCGCGGCGATGCTGGGATTCGGCTTTCCCGGCCGCGGCGAGAGCAATGCGAAGCACTGGGGCATTCCGGGCCTGCTCTGGATCGAGCAGGGGATGGCGCAGGAGGTCGGCGACCCGGTCGCCAATGCCGCGGACCACCTGAACCGCGCGCTCGGCGATGCCCTGGGCGCGGTTGCCGGCGGCATCGGTGACGCGGTGCGCGAACGGGTGGCCGCGGAACGCAACGCGCTGCTCACCCTGTCCCGCGGCGAACCGCGGGGCGACTATGCCCAGGCGCTGGCGCGGGCGGATGGACTGCGGCGGGAAATCGAATCACTCGAGGCGACCCTGGCGTCCTATCGCGGCAAAGTGGATCGGATCGCGGCGCTGCGCGCCGAGTACGAGCGCGAGGCGGCGGAGCAGCCCTGGGTGGCGATGCGCGCACAGGAGCGCAAGGCGATCGCCGAACTGGAGGCGGTGCAGCGCATCGAGCGCGAATTGCAGACCGTGCAGGACACCGCGCAACAGATCGAGAAGCGGCATGCCCTCCTGCGGGAGCGCCTGGAGGCGTTCGCGCAGGAGGAGCGGGAATTCGCGGCGCGTGCCGCCGCGTGCGACGCCGCGCGCGCCGCGCAGGAGTCCGCGCAGGCGGCGGTCGCGTCCTGGCAGGCGCGCCGCGAACAGGCGCAGGCCCGGGTTGATGCGGCGGCCGCGGCGCTGGCCCTCGCGCGCCAGGAGGAGCAGCGGCGCGTCTTGGCGGGCCGCGTCGCGGAACTGCGCGCGCAGCGCGCGCAGGGCGAGGAGGCGCTGCGCGCGGCCGAAGCCGAGCAGAGCGCGCTGCTCGCGGCGCAACGCCAAGCCGTCGCGACCGAGTTGCAGGAGGAGGATGGGCGGTCGCTGCGCGATCGGCATGCGCGGCTGCACGATCTCGAGATCCGGCTGACGGCGGCGGCGACGCGCGTGCGCTACGACATCGAATCGGGCCGCAGCATCCACGTCGGCGACGCCGAGTGCCGCGGGGCGGGAGAGACGTTGATCGTCGCACCGACCGTGGTGGCGGTACCGGGCGTGGGCCGCATCGAAATCGCGCCGGGCGGCGCCGACCTCGCGGCCCTGCGTTCCGAACGCGATGCGCTGCGGGCACGTCAGGATGCGGCGTTGCGCGCGCTCGGCCTCGCGTCGTGGGAGGACGCCGAGGCGCGTCGGCGGCAGTACCGCGAGCATCGGGCGGAATGCGCGATGCGCGAGGCGACGCTGCGCGCGCTGGCGCCGAAGGGGATCGACGTCCTGCGCGCCGCCCTGACGGAATCGGCGATCCGCATCGGGCAGGAGGAAGCGATCCTCGCCGCGTTCCCGCCCGCGGCCGATGCGGCTGCGGATCGGCCCTCGGCCGCGCAGGCGGAATCCGCCGAAGCGGGCGCGCGCGCCGAGCGCGACGCCGTTGCCGCGCAATGGAATCAGGCGGGGCTGGCCGCCGCCAACGCCCAGGCCGCCCTCGATGCGGCCGAGCGGGAACGCGGGGTCTTGCGGTTGCGGCTGGACGCCCCCGATCGCGCCGAGCGCTTGCGCACGGCGCAGGACCAATGGCATGACGTCAACGCCGAGCGTGCGGCGCTCGCCCGCAGGATCGAAACGCTGCGGCAGGCGATCGACGCGGCCCGGCCGGAACTGCTCGTCCAGGACGCCGCCCGGTACCGGGCCAGCGCCGAAACGGCCGAACGGGCGCAGGGCGAGCGCCGGCTCCAGATCGCCGCGTTGGAGTCGGAGTTGGCGGCGCTGGGCGCGCAGGGGCTGGACGAACGGCATGCCGATCTCGTACGCGAGCACGAACAGATCTCGCGGCATGCCGCCGCGCTGCGCCGCCGCGCCGCCGCCCTCGATCATCTGCTGGAACTGCTGGATGCCCGGCGCACCGCGTTCACGCAGCGCTTGCGGGCGCCGCTGCAGCGCCATCTCGACCACTACGTGCGGATGCTCTTCCCGCAGGCCGTGCTCGAACTGGGTGACGACTTTGCGCCGCGCCTGTTGATCCGCCCGGGAACGGCGCCCGAGGCGGGCTCCGCCGAGTTTGCGCTGCTGAGTTTCGGCGCGCGCGAACAGATGGGGGTGATCAGCCGGCTGGCGTATGCCGATCTGCTCAAGGAGGCGGGACGCCCGACCTTGATCATGCTCGACGACGCGCTGGTGCACAGCGACGCGGTGCGACTGGAGCGGATGAAGCGGGTGCTGTTCGACGCGGCGACACGGCACCAGATCCTGCTGTTCTCCTGTCATCCGGAAAACTGGCGGGATCTCGGCGTGCGGCCAAGGTCGCTGGAGGATTTCGGGGCGGTCCCGGGGGCGGGCGCCGCCCTGCCGGTTCCGCAGCCGGGAGCGGGGGAGCCCCCCGGCCGGTGACGCGCTCCCCTCGGGGGAGCACGACGCGTTCTTTCCTTCGGTGGCTTACTTGGCGCGCCGACGGGCCGCGGCCTTCGGATCGACGGCGTCCTTGAATCCGGCGCCGGCGAGGAACTTCGGCACCTTGCGCGCGGGGATCTTGACCGCTTCGCCGGTGGCGGGGTTGCGGCCCTTGCGCGCGCCGCGGGACGTCTGCTTGAACGTGCCGAACCCGACGATGCCGACCGTGCCGCCCTTCTTGACCACGCCGACGATCGTGTCGGTGACGGTTTTCAGGATCCGCTCCGCCTGGGCGCGCGACAGATCGTGTTCCTGGGCGATTTTTTCAGCGAGTTCGAGACGATTCATGACGGGGATCCTTTCGATGAAAACGCGGAGTGTACGCGAAGCGATTCGACATCAAATCATTATTGGGCAGCGGTCCGCGATTTGCGGCCGTGCGCCGGTGCCCCGGCCGACCCCTTGTCGAAATACCGCAGCAGATCGGAATTCGGCGACAGCATGAGCGTGGGCGTCGAGTCGGCGAGCGAACCCTGGTAGGTGCGCAGCGCCCGGTAGAACTTGTAGAACGCCGGATCCTTGCCGTACGCCTGCGCGTAGATGCGCGTCGCCTGGGCGTCGCCCTCGCCGTGAATGGTCAGCGCCTGTTTCTGCGCTTCGGAGAGGATCACCGTGCGTTCGCGATCGGCCTTGGCCTCGATCTCCTGCTGCCATTGAATGCCCTGCGCGCGCAGTTCCTTCGCCATCCGGTTGCGCTCCGACTTCATCCGGTCGTAGATCGCCTGGCTGGTTTCGGGCGGGAGGTCGGCGCGGCGCAGCCGCACGTCGGTCACCGTCACGCCGAGTGCGAGCGACCGCGCCGCCGACTCGGTCAGGATCGCCGTCGTCGCCTTGACCCGGTCCGGGGTGAGCAGGGACGTGAGCGGCACCTGGCCGAGGGAGCGCCGCGTCGCCGAACTGATGATCTGCGACAGCTGCGCCTGGCCTTGCGTGATGGTCTGCACCGATTGGTAGTAGAGCAGCGGGTCGGTGATCCGGTAGCGTGCATACACCTGCACCAGCAGGCGCTTCTGGTCGCCGAGGATGACCTGTTCGAGGGGCGGCTCCAGATGGAGCAGACGCGCGTCGTAGTACACGACGGAGTCGATCAGCGGCATCTTCCAGTGCAGGCCGGGGCTATGCACCGCGCGCACCGGCTTGCCCAGGCGCACCACCAGCGCCTCCTCGGTCTGGTTCACCGTGTAGAGCGACAGAAAGGCCAGCGCGCCGATGCCGGCCGCCGCCCACAACAGGGCGCGCTTGAGGGGGCTCGGTGTCATTGTCCGCCTCCCGAACCGCTGCCCGCCGCCGGCGCGGCTTGGCCCGCACCACCACCGGGCAGCCGGCCGGGCGCCACCGGCATATACGGCACGACGCTTCCCAGCCCCTTGCCGGAGGTGTCGACGATGACCTTGCCCGACTTCTTCAACAGTTGATCCATGCTGTCCAGATACATGCGCCAGGCCGTGACATCCTTGGCCTGCTTGTAGGCGTTGTAGACCGAGAGGAAGCGCTGCGCCTCACCCTGGGCCGTGTTCACCACCTGGGCCTGATAGGCCTCGGCGTCCTGCACGATCCGCACCGCCTGCCCGTGCGCCTGCGGCAGGATCGAGTTGGCGTAGGCCTCGGCGTTGTTGCGCGAGCGGACCTGGTCCGCCTTGGCGCGCTGCACGTCGTTGAACGCGTCGATGACCGCGCTGGGCGGGTCGACGCGCTGGAGCTGCACCTGCAGGATGAGGATGCCGGCATGGTAGCTGTCGAGGATCTGCTGGGTGAGGTCCTGCGCCTTCTGCGCGATTTCCATGCGCTTGTCCGACAGCGCCGCCTGGATGGGGTACTGGCTGATGATCTGGTGCATGGCGCTTTGCGCCGCCAGACTCACCGTCTGGACCGGATCCTGGATGTTGAAAAGGTAGTCCTTCGCGCTCTTGATCCGCCAGAAGATGGTGTAGTTGGCGAGCACCACGTTCTCGTCGCCGGTGAGCATCTGGTAGGCGACGTCCGTCTGCGAGAGCCCCACGGCCGGCGCTCCGCCGATCGACGGCAGCGGGATGATGATCGTCGGCGTGCCGGCGGGGGCCTTGTTCATCACCCCCAGGATCAACTGGTGGACCTGGGTGACGGCCGGCTCGAGCACCGTTTCGACCGGGAAGGGAAGGTGGTAGTGCAGGCCCGGCCCCGTGGTTTCGACCCACTTGCCGAAACGCAGCACGACGCCCTGCTGATTCGGATTGACGCGATAGACGCCGGAGACGACCCATGCGGCGATGAGAATGCCGACCACGAGATGGCGGCCCTTGCCGGCCCAGCCGAGGGATTGCAGGACCGACTGGACTGCGGCGGAGACGCTGCGAAACACGAGGACGATCCGGGGCGTCGGCGCCTCGGCATCGGGCGGCGTCGCTTCCGGGGTTTCGGGATCGGGGGCGCTTGCTTGCATCAGGATCGTTCCGGGTTCGAAGGGGGGGTTACGGGCGAACCGCCTTCCAGACAAAAAACAGGATCATGCCAAGAAACAGCAGCACGGGGACCGCGATGCCCGCCATGATCGCCATATCCATCCGGGAGAGTTTTTTCGGGAGGGCGACCGGGGGCGCCGCGGCGGGCTCCGGCGCATCCGGGACCGCGCCCCCGCTTGCGCTCTTTTCTCCGCCGCTTCCGCCGGCGGCAGCGAATTCCCCTCTCCCCCCGTCGGGGGGAGAGGGCAGGGTGAGGGGGGGGCTGCCCGCCGGCGCTTCCGGCTCCTGCGCCGATTCCTTCCGCGCCGGCACGGCTCGTGCGGCGGCGGGGGCGACGCCCGGCTCACGCCGCAGCAACCGCGCCTGCCCGAGCACGTAGATCGCGCCCAGCACCGGCGCGGCGACCACCAGGCCCCAGGAGCTCGTGTTGAGCGCGACGGCATAGGCCGGGTCCGTAACCGCGGTGCGCCCGGCGATCCACCCCAGCAGTCCGCCGCCCGCCCGGATCAGGAAGGGGTAGGCGTCGAGCAGCCGCGAGATGAGGACGCTCGATACGAGCAGTACGGGAATGCTGCCGAGCAGGCCCAGGATCAGGAACCACAGGTGACCCTCGGCGGCGGCGGCGACGGCGATGACGTTGTCCAGGCTCATCACCAGATCCGCGCTCACGATGATGGCGATGGCCTTGCCGAGGCCGGCCGCCGCGCTGCGCGCCTTGGAGGCTTGCCGGGCGTCATCGTCATCCGCGAGCAGCGAGATGCCGATCCACAGCAGCGCCAGGGCGCCGGCGAGCTTCAGGTAGGGAACGCGCAGCACCACGGTGGCGACGAGCGTGAGGATCACGCGGAAGAAGATCGCCGCGAAGGTGCCGAGGACCATCGCCCGGCGGCGGACGTCCGACGGCAGGTGGGCGCAGGCCATCGCGATGACCAGCGCGTTGTCGCCGCTCAGCAGCAGATCGATCAGGGTGATCTGCAGGATGGGAGCGATGTAGTCGAAGCTGGATAAAAAGTCCACGCAGACGCCTCGTGCGGTTCGCGCGGGCATCGAGCCCGCGTGCGACCCCCCAAAAACCGCAAATGGTAACAGCCTACAATCCGCCCCCATGTCCGCCGGCTTCATCCACCTCCGCGTCCACTCCGAATTTTCCATCGTCGACGGCCTGACCCGGATCGACGATCTCGTCCGCACCGCCGCGGCGGACGGGCAGGGTGCTGTCGCCCTGACGGACAGCGCGAACCTGTTCGGCGCGGTGCGGTTCTACAGTGCCGCGCGCAAGGCGGGCGTCAAGCCCATCCTGGGGTGCGACGCCTGGGTCGAGAACCCCGCCGACCGCGACCAGCCGCACCGCCTGCTGCTGCTGGTGCAGGATCGCGAGGGCTATCTGCGCCTGTGCCGCCTCATCTCCCGCGCGTGGCTGGAGAACCAGCACCTGAACCGCGCGATGATGCGGCCGGAATGGTTCGACAGCGAGGGGGCCGCCGGCCTGATCGCGCTCTCCGGCGCCGCGGCGGGCGAGGTCGGGGCGGCGCTGTGCTCCGGCCAGGCCGAGGCGGCGGAGGCGGCCGCGCAGCGGCTGGCCGCCCAGTTTCCCGGGCGGTTCTATCTGGAGGTGCAGCGCGCCGGCCGGCCCCACGATGAACCCTGCTGCCGCGCCACGGCGGCGCTTGCCGTGCGCATCGGACTGCCGCTCGTCGCCACCCACCCGGTGCAGTTTCTCCGCGCCGAGGATTTTCGCGCTCACGAGGCGCGGGTGTGCATCGCCGAGGGTCGGACCCTTGCGGATCCGCGGCGTCCGCGCAATTTCACCGCGGAGCAGGTGTTCCTGTCGGCGGCGCAGATGTGCGAGCGATTCGCCGATCTGCCGGCGGCGCTCGAGAACGCGGTCGAGATCGCACGCCGCTGCAATCTGCAACTCCAGTTGGGCAAGCCGCGCCTGCCCGATTACCCGACGCCGCCCGGCGTGTCGCTCGACCAGCACTGCCGCGACCTTTCCCTGGCGGGTCTGGTGCGCCGCCTCGAGGCGCTGTATCCGGAAGCGGCCCTGCGCGACGTCAAGCGGCCCGAGTACGAGGCCCGGCTGGAGATGGAACTCACGACCATCGCCAAGATGGGGTTCTCGGGTTACTTCCTCATCGTCGCGGACTTCATCAACTGGGCGAAGGGGAACGGCGTACCGGTCGGCCCCGGCCGCGGCTCGGGCGCGGGTTCGCTCGTCGCCTACGCCCTGGGCATCACCGATCTCGACCCGTTGCGCTACGACCTGCTCTTCGAGCGGTTTCTCAATCCCGAGCGGGTGTCGATGCCCGACTTCGACATCGACTTCTGCCAGGATGGGCGTGACCGGGTCATCGACTACGTCAAGCGCAAGTACGGGGCCGACGCCGTGTCGCAGATCGCCACCTTCGGCACGCTCGGGGCCAAGGCGGTGGTGCGGGACGCCGGCCGCGTGCTCGACATGCCATACAGCAAGTGCGACTTCCTCTCCAAGCTGATCCCGCACAACCCGGCGGATCCCTGGACCCTCGAACGCGCGCTGCGCGAAGAGCCGGCGTTCGCCGATGCGGTCGGCGGCGACGAGGAGGCCGGCGAAATCGTCGAACTCGCCCGACCGCTCGAAGGCCTGGTGCGCAATGTCGGCATGCACGCCGGCGGGGTGCTCATCGCGCCCGGCCGCCTCACCGATTTCTGCCCGCTGTATTGCGCGCAGGGCACCGACGCGGTGGTGAGCCAGTTCGACAAGGACGACGTCGAGAAGGCCGGCCTGGTCAAGTTCGACTTCCTGGGGCTGACCACGCTCACCATCCTGGCGCTCGCCGTGCGGTACGTGCACGAACTCGATCCGGCGAGCACCTTTTCCCTCGACGCGATCCCGCTCGACGATCCGGCGGTGTTCGAACTGTTCCGCGTCGGCAACACCACCGCGATCTTCCAGTTCGAATCACGCGGCATGCGCGACCTTCTGAAGCGCGCCAAGCCCGACCGATTCGACGATCTCATCGCCTTGAATGCCCTGTTCCGGCCGGGCCCGATGGACCTGATCCCGGAGTTCTGCGACCGCAAGCACGGCAAGCGGGCGCATTACCTGGACCCGCGGCTGGAGCCGATCCTGGGCTCGACCTACGGCATCATGGTGTATCAGGAGCAGGTGATGCAGATCGCGCAGGCGATCGGCGGCTACTCGCTCGGCGCCGCCGACCTGCTGCGCCGCGCCATGGGCAAGAAGAAGCCCGAGGAGATGGCCGAGCACCGGACGATCTTCGTCGGGGGTGCGGCGAAGAACGGCGTGCCGGAGAAGGCCGCGACCGAACTCTTCGACCTGATGGAGAAGTTCGCCGGGTACGGCTTCAACAAGTCGCACGCCGCGGCCTATTCCTACGTCGCATACCAGACCGCCTACTGCAAGGTGCATCATCCGACGGCGTTTTTTGCCGCCAACTTGTCGACGGTGATGGACGACACCGACAAGGTGCAGGATCTCGTCGCCGACGCCCGCGCCGGTGGTCTCGCGATCCTTCCCCCGGACGTCAACCTCGGCGCGTACCGGTTCGTTCCGGTGGACACCGCGACGATCCGCTACGGTCTTGGAGCGATCAAAGGGACCGGGCAGGCGGCGATCGAATCGATCGTCGCCTTGCGGGCCGCCGGCGCGTTCACGAGCCTGGCGGACTTCTGCGGCCGCATCGACAAGCAGCGGGTCAACCGGCGGGTGATCGAGGCGCTGATCCGCGCCGGCGCGTTCGACGGCATCGACGAGGACCGTGCCCGCTTGCTGGCCGCCCTGGGTCCGACCCTGGAAGCGGCCGAGCACGCGCTGGCGCACGCCGGGCAGGAGAGCCTTTTCGGCGATCCCGCGCCGGGGGCGGCGGGGGACGCCGCGATCGTCATCGACGTCCCGTATACGCCCTGGAGCGAGCGCGAGCGGCTCGCCAACGAACGGACCGCACTCGGGTTCTGCTTCAGCGGCCACCTCTTCACCGAGTTCGAGGAGGAGGCGCGGCGCATCGCGCCCACCCGCCTCGCCGACCTGAAGCAGGCGCGCGAAAGCGTGCGGATCAGCGGCATCGTCGTCTCGGTGCGCAGCCAGAACACGCGACGCGGGCGCATGTGCGTGCTGCTGCTCGACGACGCCAGCGCGCAGTTGGAGGTGAC
This sequence comes from Pseudomonadota bacterium, assembly GCA_021838715.1. GTDB lineage: Bacteria > Pseudomonadota > Gammaproteobacteria > Burkholderiales > Burkholderiaceae_F > GJ-E10. The sequence goes on from JAKCCX010000028.1 coordinate 22,758, forward strand.
GGTGTTCGCGGAGCTTTTCGATCGGCGGCGCGCGGTCTGCAAGGAAGACCAGCTCGTCTTCGTCATCGGGCGCGCGCGCTATGACGAGTTCTCGCAGCGCCTCGCCCTGAGCGCCGACGACGTGCTCGACCTTGCGGGCGCCCGCGCCCAGGCCCAGGCGACGCTGGTCGCGCCGATCGGTGCGCGGATCGACGTGGCGGCCCTCGAGCGCGTCCTCGGCGCATATCGCGCGGCGGCGGGAAGCGGCGCGGCCGATGCCGAGACCGGTCCGGGCTGCCGGGTGGTTCTGCCCTATGCCAACGGCCGCGCGTCGGCGGATCTCCATCTGCCGGAGGCGTGGCGCGTGCGCGGCGATCCGCGCCTGATCGAGGACCTGCGCAATCAGGCGGGGGTGGAGGCGCGGTTCGCGTATTGATCGGGTTGCGCTTCTTCCGGTCAGTACAATTCCGGGGTCTCCGGGATGGAAATGATCGAAAAGATGAACAACGCGAACGGAACCGGGGGAAATGCCTGGCGCGACGGATTCGTTGCGGCCTGCCTGTTCTGGACGCCCGCGACCAATCTGGTGGTGCATCACGGCAGCGGTGTCGGGTTCTTCCTCCTCCTCGTCCTGTCGCTGTACACCGCGTACCAGCGCCGCCATGACCGCGCGTATTTCGCGCCGCTGCGCCGCTACCGGCTCTTCACCGCCGCGATGGTGGCCCTGCTTGTGGTGGTGGTGGCGCAGGAGGTGGTGCAGCACGCATGGCGACCGCGCGAATTCGACGCGCCGTCGCGGTTCGTGCTGGCGCTGCCGATTTTCCTGCTGCTCTGCGATGTGCCGGTGCGCCATCTGAAGGCGATCGGCTGGGGGTGTGCCGCCGGCGCGGTGGGGGCGGCGGTGTGGGCCGCCATCGACCGGCCGGCGGGGGGATGGACCGACATGGTCCGCCTGGGAAACTACTACACCAACCAGATCCCCTTCGGCGACACGGCGTTGCTGCTGGCGTTTCTGTCCGCGTCGACGCTGGGCTGGGACGGCGGGCGCGCAAGGACGCTGGCGTGGTTTGCGAAAGGAGCCGCGCTGGTCACCGGAATCTATCTGTCGTATCTCTCCGGGGCGCGCGGCGGCTGGATCGCCATCCCGGTTCTCGTCGCGCTGCTGGCGTTCGAATATCGGTGGTTTGCCGATGGGAAGCGCCTGGCCTTTGCCGTGCTGATCGTGATGGTGACGATGACGGCGGCCCTCTCGACGGGCCGGGTGCAGTCGCGGATCGCAGCCGCCCGATCCGACATGGTGCTGTTTCAGCACGGCAGCAAGGACACCTCGGTCGGATTGCGGCTGCAACTTTGGCGGGCGTCGGTCCTGTTGTTTCGAACCCATCCGGTATGGGGGGTTGGAAAAGGAAAGCTGACCGATGCGTTCGGCGCTCTGGCCCGGCGCGGGGAAGTGGATCCTGCGATCGTGAATGCCCGGGCGCATAGCGATTTTTTCTCCGCGATCGCCGAGGCCGGGGCGGTGGGCGTGGCCGCATTGTTGTTTTTCTATGTCGGCACGGCCGCGGCATTCTGGCGAAACCGGCGGTCGGATGACGGGGTGATCCGCACGGCGTCCTGCGCCGGACTCGCCGCGACCCTGAGCACCGTGATCTTCGGTCTGACCATCGATGTTCTGGTGCCGATCATGGAAGTCACGTTGCTGGCACTGGTGTATGCAAGCCTTCTTGCCGTGATCGAGGCGCGGACGCGGGAATTGGCGGCGTCCGCCGATGGCTCGCCGTGAACATGCCGTGGCTCATGTGAGGGTGTCGAGGGCGCGAGCCAGCGTCTGGGGGTCGGCAACCAGATCGGTGAACCGGTTGTGGAATGTGTCGCCGGGCGCGGGTTCAAGCATTGCCGCGGCGTATCGCAGGCCACCATTCCTTGCCACCACCTGGAAGCAGGTTCCGGTATGGACTGGCGATTGCAGTTCCAGGACCGTCGTTCCGGGGTGACACCAGACGAGGTTCGATAACCCGGCCCCGTGGGGCGCAATCACGCTGGCGGCGGAGGAGAACAGCGACACCTGCTCGTCGAATGAAAGGTGCTCCGCGTCGATGATTTCGTATCCGTGGCGGGCGAGCAGGGGTTCGATTTCCGATTCGTTGCAGATGCGGCGCCCCTGCGCACGGCGCCGGCTGATGTAGATCTTGCGATTCGGGTGCGGGCGCGAGCGGGGCAGGAATTTCTCGCGCAGCCAGTCGCACACCCATTTCGGCGGCGATCCCGGCGAACCCGGCATGGACGGAACGATCAGCCGATCCGGTTGCAGGATGGCCAGCCGGGATGGGTAGAGCAACTGGGTGAAGGGGATGCCAAAGTGGCGCAGCGACTGGATCTGGAAGGAAGGGTGGGATAGATTCAGGACGAATCCGTCGATCGCGTTCAGTCGGGTTCCAGCCAGTTCCAGCAGGCGCAGTCGCGGCAGGCTGTCGAAGAGCCAGTGGTAATAGTTGTCGCCGTTCGACGCGGCGAGCAAGGATACGGTACCCCGGACGCTGCGCGAGAATCGGAACCGCCGCCGTCGGGGGTAGGGGTGCTCCCGGGGATTTTCGTACCCGTACAGGACCTGCAGATTCCCGAGCACGTTGTTCCGGGCGGTGGCGACCAGCGTTGCGTCGTCGATGACCTTGCCGCGGGCGAGTTCGGCGACATAGCAATCCTCTTCCGCCTCGGTGTGAACGGGGTGGAAGGCGAGCACGCGATCCCGCGGATCCGCGCGCGACGCAGGATTCCAGATCTGCTCGGGATGCTCGTATACGTCTCTCGCGGACCACCAGGTGGGGCGCATCGTGTTCAGCCTTGGGAGACTCGCTCCACGCCGGGATCGAACAGCCGGACCAACGCCGCGACATGGGTGTCGATGTCGGGGGCATAGCGCAGGCTGTCCAGGGGATGTGCGATGCGCACATTTCCGTCGCGCGCCCGCTCCAGGGCGACGTCGATCGCGCGCGCGAAATCCCCCGCCTTCTTTCGGGAGAACACGATCTTCGCCTCGTCGGCCACCGCCTCCGCCGATCCGACGTTGTCCGCAATGACCAGCGGCGTTCCGCAGAGCACCGACTCGACTCCGACCAGGCCGAAAGGCTCATAGATCGAGGCGACGACGGTGAAATCGACGGCGGCAAAAAAACGCTCGATGTCCTTCTGGTAGCCGACGTAGCGGATCGTTTCGCGCTCCCGGGGAATCGGCCGGCCGGCGACGGCGAGACAGATCGGCAACCGGGTTTCGGCGAAGAACGGCTCAAGCAGGCCGTAGCCTTTGCGTTCGTGGCCGGTCGAGGAAAACCCGAAGACGATGCGGTCTTCGGGAAGGCCGAGTTCCCGGCGCGCCGCAAGCCGTTCGGCCGGGTCGAGCGGGCGGAACCGTGCCGTGTCGACGGGGGGGTAGAGGACGCGGATCCTGGCGTCGGGAACGCCGTAAAAGCGCCGCAGTTCGCCGGCCATCAACCGCGAGTGCGCGACGATCGTGTGCGCATTGGCGTAGGTCTTCTGTTCCAGCGCGATCTGCCAGAGGTCGCGCTGGCGGGCGCGCTGCCCCATGCCCTGCAGGAATCCGGGGTGGGTTCCGCCGCATAGCGCGACATCGGCATAGGGCGAATGATTGATCGCGAAGAGGCAACGCGGACGGTGACCGCGCAGGCGGCGCCCCAGCAGCCAGTTGAACGCGAGATTGCGCAGCGGGCGCGGCGCCCAGCGCACGTCGAGCGGCCGGGCGTCGACCCAGCCGGATTCGTCCAGTTCGCGGTCGATTTCGCGCGCGAACAGGGTCGGCCGGATTCCCATCCGGTGCAGGCCGGCGATCACGTCGCGGGTGTAGCGCTCGGCGCCGCCGGCCTCCTTCAGCGCCTGGGCCGTGATGGCGATTTCGGGGATGACCATCCGGAGAATTCTACGGGACGGATATTTCGGTACCATGCCGGCGTCGTACGGCATCGGCGAAGCGGCCTTCCGCATTCCGGACATGGGGCAATCGAACAATGACCTGGCGGCGAGCCGCCCCTTGGTCTCCATCCTGCTGGTCGCCTACAACCAGGAGCGATTCATCGCCGATGCCGTGCGCGGCGCGCTCGCGCAGACCTGGGAACCGACCGAGATTCTGATTTCGGACGATGCATCGTCGGACGGCACCTATGCGGCGATCGAATCGGCGGTGCGCGGCTACCAGGGCCCGCATCGCGTCACGGTCCGCCGCAACGAAATCAATGAAGGGATCAGCGCGCATCTGTCGCGGCTTGCCGCGATGGCGCAGGGGGAACTGCTGTTCGTCGCGGCGGGGGACGACATTTCGGTTCCGGAACGCTGCGAACGCGTGGTCCGGTTCTGGCGGGAGCGCGGAGGGCGGGACGACCTGATCGCGACCGACCTGACGGACATGGATGATGCCGGCGCGCTGCATGGGCGCATCGCGCCCGACGACCTGGGAACCTATCGCAGCCTCGCGGACTGGGCCGCGAGGAGGCCCTTTCTCGTCGGGGCGGCGCACGCCTGGTCGCGGCGGCTGTTCGAGCGTTTCGGGCCCATGATGGCCGGTGCGGCGGCGGAGGATCAGATCATGACCTTTCGGGCGATCGTTTCCGGCGGCGCCGTCAGCCTTCGGGAGCCGTTGGTGTGGTATCGCCGGGGCGGATTGTCGGGAAAGCGGACCCCGGCATCGGTGGGCGAAATGCTGGCCCGCTTTCAGCGCGGAAACCGGTTTGCGCTGGCGGAAATCGAACAGTTGCAGCGCGATGCCGAGACCGCAGGGGTCGGCGGCGCGATGCGCGCCGCATTGGCGGCACAGCAGGCGCGGGAGCGATTCATTCGGGCGATGTTCGATGCGCCGACCTTCCTTGCGCGCCTTGCGCTCGCCGCGGGCCGGTACGACGTAAAGCCGGCGCTGCGCTTGCGGATGCTGCTGCTTGCGGGGTGCCCGCGGGTGTACGCGCCGGTGTTGCGGGTCAAACGGATGCTGCGCAATCGGTAGTTGGGTTTTCTCCATCCCGTCGGGCACGCCTCACGGCGTTTTTCCGGGAAACAGGAGCGGTTGCTTCATGCGGAAGGCAATCCGACGTCCGATCCGGATTCCCGGCTTCTCGATGGTGACATGGCTGGCCAGCGCGACAACGATCAAGGCCGTGGCGGCAACGAGCACGACCCCCCAATACGTCGCGGCGGAGCGAAGCGCAAATTCCCGGAAGATCTGGGGACGGAGAACGGCGTACAGGACCAACCCCTGCAGCAGGTAAATGCCGTAACTGATCTCGCCCAGCCGCTTCGACGCACGCCAATCCAGGATGCCAAACATCGTGCAGCCGGAACTGATGAGCAGAAAGAGGGCTGCGAGCAGGAGGATCGGAATCGGGGCAT
>JAKCCX010000099.1 GCA_021838715.1 Pseudomonadota bacterium
TCCGATCTCTCGATGCGGCGCTGCATGCGGGCATCACCCTGCCGCACGGCTGCAAGAACGGCGCCTGCGGTTCGTGCAAGGGAAAGGTCCTTGCCGGCACCGTGCATCACCGGGAGCACACCTCCTCGGCGCTGACGGCGGAGGAGGAGGCGGCCGGGATGGCGCTGTTCTGTTGCGCGGTGCCGGAGACGGATCTCGTCATCGAGGCGCGCATCGTCGCGGCGCTCGACGGGGTCGTCCCGCGGAAGATGCCGGCGCGCGTCGAGCACATCGAGCGGGCGGCGCACGACGTGATGGTGCTGCAGCTGCGGCTGCCGGCGTCGGAGAGCCTGATCTATCGCGCCGGGCAGTACGTCGATTTCATTCTGCCCAACGGCGTGCGCAGGAGCTACTCGATCGCGTCGATGCCGGGGACCGACGGCCCGATCGAATTCCATATCCGCCACATGCCGGGAGGGACGTTCACCGACGCGCTGTTCGGTCTGAGCGCGGCGCCGGTGAAGGAACGCGCGATCCTGCGGATCGAAGGGCCGTTGGGCACGTTTACGCTGCAGGAGGAAGGACCCGAGCCCATCGTGCTGCTGGCGAGCGGCACGGGCTTCGCACCGATCAAGGCGATCGCGGAGACGATTTTCGCCAAAGGGCTCAATCGCGAGGACGCGGTCAGCGGCCGGCCGCCGCGGCAGGTGGTGTTCTATTGGGGCGGGCGCAGCCGCGCCGACCTGTACGGCGATGCGCTGGTGCGGCGATGGGAGCACGAGCAGCCGAATTTCCGGTACGTTCCGGTGCTGTCGGAACCGCTGCCCGAGGACCGCTGGACGGGGCGCACGGGCTTCGTGCACGCGGCGGTGATGGCCGATCTGCCGGATCTTTCGGCCTATCAGGTCTACGCCTGCGGGGCGCCGGCGATGGTGCAGGCGGCGCATCGGGACTTCACGGCGCAGTGCGGGCTGCCGGAGGGCAGCTTCTTCTCGGACGCCTTCGTGTCGAAGGCGGACCTGGCGTAGCGGACATTTCCCCCGGGGGCAGCCGGCCCCCACTTCCCGCAGGGATGTTCATTCCCCCAGATAGGCTTCGCGCACCTTCGGGTCGTGCAGCAGGTCCGCGGCGCGGCCTTGCAGCGTGACGATTCCCGAGTCGAGCACATAGGCACGGTGCGCGGCCTCGAGCGCGAGGCGGGCGTTCTGTTCGACCAGCAGGATGGTGAGGCCGCGGTGCGAGGCGTCGCGGATCACGTCGAAGATCTTGTCGACCATGATGGGGGAGAGTCCCATCGACGGTTCGTCGAGCAGCAACAGGCGCGGGCGGGTGAGCAGGGCGCGGGCGAGGGCGAGCATCTGCTGTTCGCCGCCGGAGAGCGTGCCGGCGAGTTGCGTCGCGCGTTCCTTCAGTCGCGGGAAGGTCGCGAACTGCGCTTCGATGTCGTGCGCGGCCCGGGCGTGGTCGGTGCGGGCGGCGGTGCCCATCTGCAGATTCTCGAGCACGGTCATGCGGGTGAAGATGCCGCGCCCTTCGGGCACCATCGTGAGGCCGCGGCGGAGCAGGGCGTGGGTCGGCACGCCGCGCGTCGCGGCGCCGGCGTATTCGATCTCGCCCTGCCAGGCGAGGAGACCGGTGATGGCGCGCAGCGTCGTGGTCTTGCCGGCGCCGTTGGCGCCGATCAGGGTGACGAGTTCCCCGGCGTGGACCTCGAGGTCGATCCCTTTGACGGCGTGGATGCCGCCGTAGGCGACACGGAGATCCCGGACACGGAGAAGGGGAGCCTGCTTCGGACCCTCATCCCCGCCCGCTCCCGCAAGCGGGAGTGCCGGAGACGCTGCGAACCGGTTCACGGTGTCGCCTCGTGCGCCGGCGCCCGCCCGAGATACGCTTCGATCACCGCCGGATCGTGCTGCACTTCGGCGGGCACCCCTTCGCGGATCACGCGGCCTTCGTCGAGCACCGTCACGCGGTCGCAGAGTCCCATCACCAGCTTCACGTCATGTTCGATCAGCAGGATCGTCACGCCGTCGCCGCGGATCCGCTCGAGCAGTGCGCGCAGTTCGCGCTTTTCGGTGGCGTTCATGCCGGCAGCGGGTTCGTCCAGCGCCAGCAGCTTGGGCTCCGTGGCCAGGGCGCGGGCGATTTCCAGGCGGCGCTGGTCGCCGTACGAAAGCGTGCGCGCCTGGAAGGGTTCGTAGCGCGCGATGCCGACGTAGTCCAGCAACTCCCGTGCGCGCGTGCGGATGGCGTGTTCCTCGTCCCGCAGCCGGCGCGTGCGCAGCACGGCGGCAAGGGCACCGCAGCGGGTGCGGGCATGGCGTCCCACCATGACGTTTTCCAGCACGGTCATGTCGGGAAAGAGCCGGATGTTCTGGAACGTCCGGGCGATGCCGGCCTGCGCCACCCGGTGCGGCGCGTCGGGGTCATAGCGCAGGCCGTCGAGTTCGAACCGGCCGGCGTCCGGGCGGATGAGGCCGGTGATCACGTTGAAGAACGTCGTCTTGCCGGCGCCGTTGGGGCCGATCAGGCCGTAGATCGCATGGCGCGGGATCGCGATGTCGGCGCCGGCCAGTGCCTGCAGGCCGCCGAAGCGCTTGGCGGCCCCCTCGACGCGAAGCAGCATCCGGGCCTCAGCCTGCCGCGGCGTGGCGCCGTTCATTCCCTGCTCCTCGGTGCTGCGTCCGCGGCGTCACCGTGGCCGATTCCGTGCTCGGGGGCCGGCCACAGGCCCTTGGGCCGATAGAGCATCACGCCGACCAGCGCCAGCCCGTAGAGCAGCATGCGCAACACGTCCGGATCGATCCAGATCCGGCCGAAGAGTTCGGTCTGCAGGGGGGCGACGGTATGCCGGAGGATTTCCGGCAGCATGGCGAGCAGCACGGCGCCGAGGATCACGCCCGGAATGTGGCCGATGCCGCCCAGCACCACCATCGCAAGCACGACCACCGATTCCATCAGCGAGAACGACTCGGGGGAGATGAATCCTTGAAACGCGGCGAACAGGGCGCCGGCGACGCCGCCGAAGGTGGCACCCAGGCCGAAGGCCAGCAGCTTGACGTTGCGGACGTGGATTCCCATCGCCTTGGCGGCCGTTTCGTCTTCGCGGATCGCCATCCACGCACGCCCGATGCGCGAGTCGTGCAGGCGGCGGCAGAGGAACACCGACAGCGCGGCGAACACCACGAAGAGGTAGTAGTAGAGCTGCACCGACGAGATCGTCAGGCCGGCGAGCACCAGCGGCCGGTCGAAGCGGATGGCGCCCAGCCGCACCGGGTCGATCAGCGAGATGCCCTGCGGACCGTTGGTGAGGTTGACCGGCTCGTCGAGGTTGTTGAGGAAGATGCGGATGATTTCACCGAAGCCCAGCGTGACGATCGCGAGATAGTCGCCCCGGAGCTTGAGCACCGGGGTGCCCAGCAGGACGCCGAAGCCCGCCGCCAGCGCCGCGGCAATCGGGATCGCCGCCCAGATCGGGACGTGCAGCCCGTGCGGGAAGGCGTGCGCCAGCGCCGGAAAGTTGTCGGTCAGCTGCGGCGAGGCGAGCAGGGCGAAGGTGTAGGCGCCGACCGCGAAAAACGCGATGTAGCCGAGGTCGAGCAGCCCGGCGAACCCCACCACGATGTTGAGTCCGAGGGCGAGCATGGCGTAGAGCGCCGCGAAGGCCAGCGCGCGCACCCACGAGGCCCCCAGCCACCCGGCAACCCACGGCAGGATGATGAGCACGGCCGTGAGCAGCAGGAGGCCGCCGGTGCTGCGCAGGCGCGACGGTCCCGCGGGCGCGGATGCGCCGTTCAGGCCGAGGAGGGGAAGCAGGCGCGCCATGTCCGGCCGGCGATCACGGGCGATCGGCGACGCGCTCGCCCAGCAGGCCGGAGGGCCGCAGGATGAGCACCGCGCACAGGACCGCAAATGCAAAGACGTCTTCGTAGTTGCTGCCGAAGACGCCGCCCGTGAGTTGGTCGAGATAGCCCGCCCCCAGCGATTCGATCAGCCCGAGCACGATGCCGCCCACCATCGCGCCGGGGATGTTGCCGATGCCGCCCAGGACGGCGGCGGTGAAGGCCTTGAGTCCCGGCAGGAATCCCATCGAAAAGTAGGCCACCGAGTAGACCGAGGAATACAGCACGCCGGCGACGGCGGCAAGCGCGGCACCGATGGCGAAGGTGGCGGCGATGATTGCGTTGGGGTTGACCCCCATGAGCGCCGCGACGCCGGGGTTTTCGGCGGTCGCCCGCATCGCGCGGCCGAGGCGGGTGCGCTGCACCAGGACGAGCAGGGCCAGCATGAGCGCCGCCGATGCGGCGACCACCAGCAGCTGCGCCCGGGTCGCCGTGATCGCGCCGATGCGGATCGGATCCGGCGGGAGCAGCTGCGGGTAGGTCAGGTGATTGCGCCCCCACAGGATCATCGCAACCGTCTGCAGCAGGATCGAAACGCCGATCGCGGTGATGAGCGGGGCCAGTCGCGGCGCGTTGCGCAGGGGGCGGTAGGCGATGCGTTCGATCGCGAGATTGAGCAGCACGCATACCGGAATCGCCGCCGCCGTCCCCGCGAGCATCAGGAGCCAGCCCGGCATTCCGGGCATGGCGGCCCGCATCAGCGTCATCGCGCTGAGGGCGGTGAGCGCGCCCACCATGAGCACGTCGCCGTGCGCGAAGTTGATCAGGTTCACGATGCCGTAGACCATCGTGTAGCCGAGCGCGATGAGCGAATAGAGGCTGCCCAGCACAAGCCCGTTGAATACCTGCTGCAGAAAGGTGCTCATCGCGCGGATCCGCCGATCGGTCTGCGGCCGGCTCAGCGCAGCGTGGTGAGATATGCCAGCTTGCCGTCCTGCACGTGGAATATCGTGATCGCACCGCCGCGGAGGTCTCCCTTGTCGTCGAAGGCGATGTGGCCGGTGAGCCCGTCGTAATCGGCCGTGGCGATCGCCTTGCGGACGGCGGCGCGATCGAGCGATCCGGCGCGCCGGATGGCATCGACGATGAGGTACACGGCATCGTAGGCGTAGGGCGCGTAGATCTCCACCGGGGTGCCGAATTTGGCGCGGTACTTCGCCAGGAAAGCCGCGCCCTTGGGCAGATTCTCCACTGCTTCTCCGGCCTGCGAGCAGGTCAGGACACCGGCCGCGCTGCCCGCGAGCGTGATGAACTGCGGCGAACAGGCGCCGTCGCCGGCCAGCAGCGGGGCCTTGATCGCAAGTTCCTGCATCTGCCGCGCCATCGGGCCCGCGGTGGCATCCATGCCGCCGTAGAAGATCACGTCCGGATGCAC
>JAKCCX010000100.1 GCA_021838715.1 Pseudomonadota bacterium
GCAGGAACAGCGCCGGCCGCAGCGACGCGACGAAAAGCGTGTACGGGAACAGGAACGCCGGCGTGCCGATCATCGGCCCGTTGAGGTTGGGGGCGAGGGCGCGGACGGCGACGTAGAAGATCACCGTATCGATCGCCGCGGCCGCGATCGCCCGGGCGAACACGGCCGTGCGCGACGGGTAGCGGGTGGCACGGTAGAGTCCCGCGGCGAGGTTGGTGCCGAGGAGCATCGCGGCGAACGCGCCCGCGAGCGCCATGGTGAACGGCGTCCGCCACGCGGCGGCATGGCGCGCCAGCTCGCCGCTGCCGTCGATCACCGACAGCGCGAAGAGCAGGCCCCCGAAGGCCAGAACCCAATCGCCGGGCCATTGCAGCCAGTGCCCGTTTGCAACCTTGGGCAGTGCGCTTATTCGTGTATTCATAAGGCGATGCACCGATGCAAAACGACATTTCCGCCGCATGGGGGTCGGGACGGACCCCCCACGCGGGACGCTTTCCCGCAGGCTGGCGTTTTAGCCGGCCATCCTGACAGGAATGTGGCAACACCGAACCGTGCGCGATCAAGAACGGGCGATAACGCGACCGACGCACGAGGCCGGGATGCTACCGTAAACATGGTACGAAAGGCAATGGAAACCCGGGCGAGAGTACGGCGAATGTGACTTCGGTCACCATTCCGGCACCTTCGTGGCAGGTTTCCGATCGGCCTTGCCCGTGCTTGCGGCCCCCAATCCGTATCGGCCGGGACCGGGAAGACTTGAGGGCGGCTCGTCATGTCGGCGGGCTCGGCCGGGGTCTGCCCGCTTGTCATCCGGCCTGCCGCATCGCCAGCACCGCCTGGTTGCGCAGGGTCTTGAGCAGGCCGAGTTCCTCGGCACTGAAATGCAGGGTCGCCGCCGAGGCGCTGTCGCCGTAGATCAGGCCCACCGTGCGCTTGTTCTGGGCGATCGGCAGCAGGATGAGGCCGTGTGGGCCGCTTGGACCGCGCCCGCCGAACTCGCGCCGGTACCAGGCGGGAACGTGCGCGCGCACCTTCTCGGCGTCGAGGTCGGTGACGCAAAGGTCGACGCCCATGACGGTGGCGGCATAGAACAGGTCCCGCTCGCCCTGCAGGGGCAGGGACAGCTTCTGCTTCACGAACGCGTCGGCGCCGGGGCCGAAGCCGTAGCGGCAGCGCAGCGCCTGGCGGGGCGCATCGAGGATGAACAGCAGCACGCGGTCGAAGCCGATGGCGCGGTACATCGTCTCCAGGATGATGCGCAGGATGTCCTGCAGGGGCTGGTCGCTCACCAGCGAATTGGTGATGTCCTGGATGCCGGCCGCGAGCAGTGCCTGGCGCTTGCCGGGTGCGGCGGGCGCACCCGGCCCCGCGGCCGCCTCAGCGGCGCCGGCGGCGTCCAGGGCGGCGTCGGCGCTCAGGTGCTGGGTGAGGGCGATCTGGCCCAGGGTGTCGGGCCCCCCGTCCGGCGCCGCGTCTGGTTTGGCCTGACCGTGACGGGACCCTGCGGCCGCCGGGCTCCAGTCGCGGGCCTTCCTGGCGAAGCCGCTGCGCGAAACGCCGTGCCCCAGCGTTTCGGCATCGCGCATCAGGGCGGCGGTGGCGTCCTTGACGGCGGCGTTGAGCGTGCGCTCGTCGATGCCGGTCGCCGGGCCGTAGCGTTCGAGCAGGGCACGGACCTGCTGGGGGCGCGCGGATTCCTCGCCGGTGCGGATGGTCTCGGAGAGCTCGTTGGTCAGCCCGGCGAGCAGGCGCAGCCGCTCCGGCTCGCGCTCCGGTCGCATCGGGCCCGGGCTGACGACGGCGCGCATGCTGGTGCGGAGGTCGTCCGGCAGGTTCCATGCCTTGGCGACGCCGACGCCGAGGTCGCCGTAGCTCAGGCCCAGCACCTGGCGGGAGGCGCGGTCCTCGTCCCAGCCGTGGGTCTGCATCGCCCGTGCGACCGCCAACGCCTCTTCGTGCAGATAGAACGTCGCCAGCAGTTTGCCGAGACGGTGAAACATTGCACAGACGAAGGCCTGCTCGGCGTTCTGGGTGTCGGCGTCGGGCGCCAGCTCCCGGGCCAGCAGGCCGCTGAAGTAGGCGCCGATGGCCAAGTCCTTGAGCGCCGCGGCATTGGCGTGTTCGTGGAGGTGCTCGAACAGCGTGAGCGACATCGCGAGGTTGCGCACGGTGTTGAAGCCGACGATGGCGATGGCCCGCGAGACGGTGCTGATCTCGCCGCCGAACTGGGTGAAATGCGAGGCGTTGACGAGCTTGAGCAGGCGGGCCGTCAGCGCGAAGTCCTTGAGGATCATGCCGCACAGCACCGAGATCGGCTCCCGATCCGAGGCGACGGCGCGATTGACGGCGGTGATCGTCGCCGACATGGCCGGGAAATCGCCCTTGTGGCGGATCCGGCGCAGCAGGTAATCCAGGGTGCCGGTGGCGGCGTCGGTCTGCGCGTCGGCGTCGGGGTGCAGGTATTCGTGCAGGGCCTTGGCCATCTCGGCGGCGCTGGCGAACCGTTCCTCGGGGTTTTTCGCCAGGGCTTTCATCAACAGGCCGTCGAGGCGGGTATCGACGCCGTCGGCGCGCTGCGAGGGCAGGACGAAATCCTCTTCGACGATGCGCCGGACGATCTCGCGCGGGCTGGCGCCGTGGATCGGCGGCGCGCCGGTGACCATCTCGTAGAGCACGACGCCGAGCGCGAACTGGTCGCCGGCCGGCAGGAACGCGCGCCGGGTGATCGATTCCGGGGCGACGTAGGAGGGCGTGCCGGCGATCTCGCCCGAGGCGGCGCCGCCGGCCTGGATGCGCCGGGCGATGCCGAAGTCCATCAGGCGGGGCACGCCGTCGGGGGCGATCATGATGTTCGCGGGCTTGATGTCGCGATGGATGATGCCGCGCTCATGGGCGTATGCGACGCCCTGCGCCAGCGCGATGGCGATCTCCACCGCCTGGGCGACCGGCAGCGGGCCGCCTGCGCGCAGCAGGGCGGCGAGGGTCTTGCCCTCGACGTACTCGAAGACGAGATAGGGCGTGCCGGCGTGTTCGCCGGCGTCGTGGAGCGGCACGATGTTCGGGTGCGACAGCGTGGCGACGATGCGCGCTTCGTCGAGCAGGGACGCGACGCCGTCGTGCCGCAGGCCGGCGGCGTCGAGCCGGAGCGTCTTCACCGCGACCCGGCGGCCGAGGCGGGGGTCGAGCGCGAGATACACCGATCCTTCCGCGCCGGTTCCCAGCGTGGCGAGGATTTCGAAGCGAGCGATGCGGGTTGGTGGGGCGGGCGCGCTCGTTTTCGTCTCCCTGCAAAAAAATGGACGGCGGCCCGGTCGCGCCGGATCGGATCGCCGTCCCATCGATCGTTGTTCTTCTTGTCCGGAACTCCCGCATGGGAGCGTTCCGTCTTTTCCGGCATTGTGCGCGCCGCCGCTGCGGGCGGTAGGGGGAAAAACGGCGGGGACGGGCGGCTATCCGGGGTTTCGGTCGGCGTGCAGAAGGGTCTCGAACGCTTCAGGCGGAACCGGCCGGGAGAACAGATATCCCTGGGCGTAGCCGCAGCCGGCGTTTTGCAGAAAGGTTCGCTGGGCCGCGGTTTCCACGCCTTCGGCGATCACGCGCAGCCCGAGCTCCTGCGCCATCCGGACGATGGTCTTCGACAGGGTGCGCGCCGCCGGTTCGGTCTCGAGGTTGCGCGTGAACGACTGATCGATCTTCAAGTGGTCGAGCGGGAACTTGTGCAGGTATGCGAGCGAGGAATAGCCGGTTCCGAAGTCGTCGAGGGCGAGCGGAATGCCGCTGTCGCGCAGCCAGGCAAGCGATTCGGCGACCGCCGCATCGGCTTCGAGCAGCAGGCCCTCGGTGATTTCGATGGCGATGCAGCGGGGCGGCAGGCCCTGGTCCTGCAGGATCCGCGGCCATGCGCGGATATGTGCGCTGTCGCGGAACTGCACCGGGGAGCTGTTGACGCTGACGCAAAATTCGCTGCCGAGTCCCTGTTCGTGCCAGCGCTTTGCCCAGCGCGCGCTTTCGCGGAACACCCAGTCGCCGATCTCGACGATGAGGCCGGTCTCCTCGGCCGCCGGAATGAAGCGGTCGGGCGAAATCCAGCCCTGGGTCGGATGCTTCCATCGCAGCAGGGCCTCGGCTGCGCAGATCCGTCCGCTCGAGAGGTCGACGATCGGCTGGAAGAACACGTTGAGCTGGCCGCCGGGCAGGGCGCTGCGCAGGTCGGTGATCAGGTGCAGGCGCGTCCTGGCCTCGGCCTGCAGCGCCTCGGTGAAGTAGGCCAGGCGGTTGCGCCCCTGGCGCTTGGCGACGTACATCGCCTGATCGGCGTTGCGGATCAGCGCATCGGCGCTTTGCGTGTCCGTCGGGAAATAGGTGATGCCGACGCTGGCGGTCACGAAGACGGACTCGGCGCCGAGCACATAGGGCTCGGCGAGGCGCGTGATGATGTTGCCCGCGACGGCTTCGGCATCCTCGGGATGGCTCAGTTGCGGCAGGATCACGGTGAACTCGTCGCCGCCGAGGCGGGCGACGGTGTCCGCTTCGCGGATGCAGGTCTCGATCCGGCGCGACGCCTCGACCAGCAGGCGATCGCCGCGGTCGTGTCCGAACGTGTCGTTGATCTCCTTGAACCGGTCGAGGTCGATGAACAGGAGCGCGACCAGACCGCCCATGCGATGCGATATCTTGATTTCCTGTTCCAGCCGGTCGCGGAACATATAGCGGTTGGGCAGGCCGGTGAGAAAGTCGAAGTTGGCCTGGCGCCAGATCAGTTCGGCCGAGCGCTTCGTTTCCGAGATGTCGCGCGCGATGCCGAGGAACCCCGGCTGTTCATTGGCGACGTGGGGCAGGCAGGCGGCGTGGATTTCCAGCCAGCGCGAGGTGCCGTCCTTGCCGCCGATCGCGATCTCCAGCACGCCGCTTTCGCCGCCGCAGGCCTTGCGGTACAGGTCGAGGAAGGCGCCGCGATGCTCGGCCTGAATGAAATGGAGCAGGCCGGCGGCGGCGACCTCCGCTTCGGTGTGCGCGCCGAGCATGCGCAGGCCCGCCTGGTTGATGCGCAACAGTCTGCGGTGCGCGTCGAGCACGATGACGCATTCCGGTTCGCTTTGCAGGATCGAGTCGAGAAACTCGCTCTTTTCGCGCAGGTCGCGCTCGCTGATCGG
>JAKCCX010000101.1 GCA_021838715.1 Pseudomonadota bacterium
TTCATATCCTGCGGCCCTTGCGCCACGTCCAGCAGACCGAGAATGTGAGCAGGATCACGCTTTCCGATGGGCTTGTGATCGCGGCATTTGATGGGCTTCCCAGTTCCGGTTCCCGTTTGCCGTAGGGTGTTTGGGAAGCGGAAGTGGGAAGTGGTCGATATGGGTGGGTGTGATCGCGTTTTGGTGGTCGCGATATTGAGACGTGCCTTGGGCAGCCGCCGCGTGGGTTCGGGGCTTGACGCTCACCGTTCAGCGTGCGGCGAGATGGTATCCGTCGGCGGATTTGACGATGGTTCCGTTGGCGATCATGGCGGCGAGGCGTTCGTAGAGAGTGGTGGCACGAACGCGGCAGGAAGCGCGCAGTTCGGAGAACGGCCGTGGCTGGCTGGCGTCGGCGAGAACCGCGGTGATGCGCTGATCGACGGCTTCGTGCCGGGCGGCGTGTTTGGGTTGTGGATCCTCCTGGACAGGCCGCAGGGCGAGGGCGTCATCGTGCTGGGTGAGTTCGAGGGTGATGCCGGCGATGGCTGCGGCGGCGCGATGCTCGACGGAGAGCGCGATGCGATCGTCGCTGTCGCGGCGGAGATAGAGATTGGAATCGCCCCAGGCGTGGAATTCGGAGGATCCGCGCAGAGCCTGTCCGGCGCGGACGGTTCCGGCGCCCTTCCTGGCGTGGTGGACGACGGCGATGGCTGTTGCGTGACGTCGTTGCAGTTCGCGCAGGAAGGCGAGCAGCGGGGCGACTTCGCCGCTGACATTCTCATCAATGCGATGCAGACGCACGAAGGGATCGAGGATCAGGAGCCTCGGCTTGAGGGTGGCGACGGTTTCCTCGAGACGCGCGCGGTCGGCCTCGAGATCGAGGCGCAGGCTGGGCGCGGTGATCACCTGGACGTCGAGTTCGGCGAGAGCGGTTCCGGCGGCGGCACAGATGCCGTCGAGGCGTTGGCGGACGACGTGCAGCGCGTCTTCGGCGGGATAGAGCAGGACCCGACCGGGCCGCGCGACCGCGAAGCGGCGCAGGCAGGGGGTTCCGGCGGCGACGGCGACCGCCAGATCGAGGGCGAGGAAGGATTTGCAGCATTTGGGTTCGCCGCCGATGATCCCGACGGCATCCTCGGACCACAGTTGATCGACCAGCCAGCGCCGCTGCTCGGAAGCCGCGGCGAGACGCCAGGCCGGCTGGACCGGAAGCTGCGTCATCGGCGGCGGCGGATCGCCACCTTGGCCTCGCCGGCAGCGGGCACAGCGCTGACCTCGAAGAACAGCGTCTCGTCGATCTGACGGGCCTCGCGCTGGGCCGCGGCCTCGAGCAACTCGGCCGCCATGATCATCAGGGCGCGCGGATTACCCTGTGCATGATCGCAGATGGCCGCGATGACTTCCGCAGTCATCAGGGTGGGGGCGCCGGCCTGCCGCAGGGCGTGGCCGAGGCAGGCTTGCAGGTCCTGGGGCGATGCGCGTTCGATCGGCAGGCGCACCCGCACGCGGCTGGCGAGCGGGAGGAATTCATCGGAGCGCAGGCGCTCGGCGAGGCGTCCGTCGCCGGCGAGTACCACGGTCAGCAGGATGTTCGAGTCCAGATCGGAGGAGGCCAACAGACGCAGTTCGGCCAGCACCGCAGTCTGCATCTCCTGCGCCTCGTCGATCACCAGCACGGGCCTGCGCAGGGTACTCTGGATATGCGCCTGCCAGCGCTGGCGCAGGATCTTCGCGCCCGCGAAGCGATTATGCGGGCGCAATTCGACCCCGAAGAGTTCGCCCATCTCGCGGTAGAAGTCGGCGATGTTGGCCTGTGGCCGGCTGATCACGCCGAGGCTGACATCGCGCTGTGTGGCCAGCGACGCCGCCAGGATGCGCAAGGTGGCGGATTTGCCGCAACCCGGCGCGCCGGTGACGAGGGCGAAGCCGCCGTCGCCGGCGAGTTGCTGGACGCGCCAGCAGAACGACTCCAGACGCGGGGTGACGTGCAGCGCCTCGGTCGGCACGTTGTGGGTGAACGGGTTCCATTTGAGGCCGTAGAGCGCGAGCATCTTGCTGTTCACGAATCGTCTCCTTCGTCCTTGGGCAGATAAGCGGGCGGCAACCCGGTAGCGGCCTGCCGGTCGATCATTCGCTCCAGGAGCGGTCCGATGCCGCGCGCCGGCGCGGGCGATGGTGGCGCGGGCGATGGTGGCGATGGCTTGCCCGGCTCGGTCGCGATTGGCTGTAGGCTGCGGCGCAGGCCGGAAGCGTTGGCCGCCTTGTCCTGCGGGAACAGGCGACAAAGAACCGTGCCGGTCTGCGGATCAACGAGGTGGACCTGGGTGAGATCCCAGGCGGCGAAGCGGACCTCCGGCAGGGAGATATGCCGATACTGGTTGGGCACTTCGAAGCGACGGCCTTCGATGACCGCGGTGGCGTCACTCTTGCGCAGGGTCCGCCGTTCGCTGCGGGTGAAGGCCAGCCGCAACGCGGCGGCGTCCGGGCAGGGTCGCGTCACACTGGGGCCGGCGAGGAAGCGGGCGAGCGGCGTATCATCGATCTCGCTGTGCCGCTTGCGGTTGTAGTCCTGCTCCACCCAGGCCTGCGTCGCCTCGTTGAGCCGGCTCAGGGTAAGATCATCGACGCCCTCGAGCATGGCCATCAATCGGCCTTCGACCGATGCCCAGAGGACTTCCTGCTTGCCGTTGGCATAGGGGGAATATGGCAGCGTGGTCTGATGAAGGATGCCAAGCCTGGCGAGACCTTCGGTGATCTCGGTCGCCGTCATGGCTGCGCCGTTGTCGCTCATGGCGGCACGCGGGAGACCCCGCTTCTGCATCGCCTGCGACAGACCATGTGCGATATTTTCGGCATTCTCGGCCCAGTACCATTGGAGATGGCAGGCCAGCCGCGAATGGTCATCGAGAACGCCGAACAGCACCGGTGTTCGCCATTCGCCGCGCGGCGTCAGAACCTTTCTGGAGCCGTTATGACAATCCCAATGCCAGAGCCCGCCGGAATACTCGGATTCATAGCTACGCACCTCGCGTGCCTCGAGCCGTGCCGCCGCCGCCAGCGCGCCTTCGGTCTGACGCGTCGTCATCGGTCGCCGCCTGGTCAGGCCGCGCGCGGCGAGGAATCGTCGAACCGTTGCGTAAGACGGCACCGGCCGTAATTCCGCTCGCGCCTCGGCCATGGCTGCCAAATTGTCGCGGTGCAGCTGGGCGCCCCAGCTTTTGTGGGCGGCGTACTGCGCCAGCAGCGCCGCGCGCAACGCCGGCGTCATCGATGCCTGCGCGCCGGCATCGCCCCGCCGCTTGCGGCGCAGCACACCGACCGGATCATGTTGCTCGCCGCGGGCTCGGTAGAACCATCGTTCAAGAGTAGAGACACCAAAGCGGACCGGTGCGCCGGTGTCTGGGTGGCGCCATTCGCGCGCGGCCAGTTGTTCCAGGGCCGCGTGCAGCGCGCCCTTCGCCGGCGGCGCCGCCAGAAGTGCGCCGATAATCGAGAAGCGCAGCCGCGCCCATCGCTCATGTATCCGCGATCCGCCTCGTTCCGTCACGCGCGCCCTCCAAAAAATGAGCGAGACGACGGTAGGCGACCTCACCGCGGGGCGGCGACGCGCATCCTCTGCGGGTTTGCGGCGCCCGTCAGAAAGCGCGCATCGCCGACCCACCGCCGGTCAGCGGCCCGAGGAAGCGCAGCAAGGCGACGAGCTGCTCGCCCATGTCGCCGGCGAACCGCCCGAGCAGCGAGACCGGCAGGGCCGCGATGTCGAGCGGCGGCACGACGGTCGCCATCGCGACCGGCGCGAAGGGGCTTTCGGTGAAGGTGGAACGCCACCAGACGCGCCAGCGCGCCAGTGTCCGCCGATCGAGGCCGGGCACGACCGACAGGCGTGCCAGACGGGAGGGGGTGATGCCGAGCATCAGCGCCGAGATCAACGTCACCACAGTGGCGAGATAGACGTGCCGACCCAAAAAGCGCAGCGACGGCGGGGTGGTGCGCTTGCGGCAGTCATCCACCGCGCAGCAGAAGCTGAAACGCTCGGCATGCTCCCGGCCGAGCCCGGCCGGACCGCCACGCGGCTTGCGGGCATACGACCCGGAATGCAGCGCGCCACCGCAAAGCCGGCACCGTGCTGCCCGGGCGGAGGCCGCAATATCACGGTCGAAGGCGAGAAGCTGCTCATGGAACCTGGCGTCGGCCAGCACGGCTTGGTACACTGGGTGCGTCCTTTGAACTGAAATTGGCGAGATGGCCAAAATCGGACGGAATGATCCCTGCGCCTGCGGCAGCGGCAAGAAATACAAGAAGTGCTGCATGGCCAGTGACGAGGCCGCCGCCCTTGCCGCACGTCCCGCTCAGCCGGCCGCACCGCCGGCGCGCCAGCCGTCCTTGGCGAACTATTTCCAGGAACACGACGAACTCGACGAATTGACCGAGGCGTCCAACGCCGTGGTCGACATGGTTCACGCCGGCCATCTCGATGCCGCCGAGCAGGCCGCCCAGGACCTGCTCGCCCGCTTCCCCGATGTCCATGACGGCTACGACCGCCTCGGCATGGTCTGCGAAGCCCGCGGCGATCATCGCCAGGCCGCCGAGTACTACCGCCGCGCCATCACCGTCATCCGCGACCACCCCGACAACTACGATCCCGGGTTCGAAGCCGTCTTCCAAAAGCTCGTCGACCGGCTGGAAGCGCAGGCCAACGCCGCCGACGGCTGAGCCTGCCGGCCCCCCCACCGCTCCAGCCTCGCCGGGTGCTCGGCGGCGTCAAGGCATCCACGCCTGCGGCGCGGACCCTCCTTGACCCCGCCTCCGCTCCCGGCGGTCACGTCCGCAGGTCGGCGCCGAGGAATGGTCCTTCAGTCTCACCAAGGAATACCTCCGAGAAAACATGTTGGGCGCGTTCGGTGAGGCGACCGTGCGCCAAACCATCAAATTCCGTGATCAAAAACCGCCGAAAACCCGTCGCTTTACGTGCTCAGGCTCACTCTTCGCGCAAACGCTCGAAAATCCGCTTGGACGTATGCCGCTGCTTCGCCGGCCGCCCCTTATCATCCTCCAGGATCCGCTCGATGATCCCGACGAACCCATCCAGCTTCGGGCGCGTCGGCGGA
>JAKCCX010000102.1 GCA_021838715.1 Pseudomonadota bacterium
AGTTCCCGCCGCAGACGGCGGAGGCCGTCCATCGCAGGTTGGACGAGAACGAGGTAACCGGCGATCAGGGCGAGGACGACGCCTCCTGCCGCCAGGGTGCGGCGTTCGCCGGCGTTGCGTTCGGCCCAGAATCGCGCGGCGGCTTGCCCACGGGCGCCCAAGGCGTCGCGGGCGCTCATGCGCCACCCCCCGAGAGGGTTCCGCGCGGCGCGATCCGGAGGGTGTCGCCGGATCCGAAGCGCAGCGCCAGGCCCTGGGCGCCCGCGCGCGCCTCGAGCGCATTGCGCAGCGTGGCGTTCAAGGCGCCGGCGCGGAAATGGATGGTATAGGCGTGATGGGCATATTCGATCGACGACACGATGCCCACCGGCGCTTCGGCCAGCAGTTGTGCCGCCTGGGCGTCGAGGGCCGGGAAATCGTCCGGAGACGGAATGCCGGCGCGGGCGCTCAGGCTCACGACGTCGCGGCGGGCCTGCAGGACTTCATCGATCACCGTCGTTTCGCGCGGGAATCCATCCCGGAACGCATGGCGGATCGACTGGCGCAGATCCCGCGCCTGGGCATCGAGTTTGAGCCATGTTGCGTTGAGGCCGACCATGGCAATGACCGCGCACGCCGCCGCCCAGGCGGCCGGTGCCTTCCATGATCCGCCCCGCAGCAGTCCCTCGGCCCAGCGGCCGGTGATGCCGCCCCCGACCGCGTACGGGCCCTGCAGCAGGTTCACGGCTTCCGCCGGATTCTGCGGGTCGACGCCGATGCCGCACGCCTCGATCGCAAGGCCGAGTTCCGTCGCGCTCGCACGCAGGGAATCGGAAACCGCACCGTAGGCGCGCAGGCGTGTGAACGGCCGGCGCCGCTGCAGCAGCGCGAGCGTCGATGCGCCGGTCTCGTCGAGGGACAAGGAGATGCCTTGGTCCCGGTCCGTGCGCAAGGTGCCGTGCCGGTCGTGCGGTTCGTCTTCGGGCGGGACGCGCAGCGCCACGGCATCGTCCGTCGGCGGAGGAACCGTATAGATCGTGCTGTAGGCAGCGCGGACGGCGATCCGCGCCTGCGCGAACGCCTCCAGGGCTCGGGCAAGCGTCGCGCGATCGATGGCGCAGACCGAAAGGGCGGTGTCCGAGAGCCGGAATGCGAAATGCAGGTCGGCGGGATCGGCAAGCAGGCGATCCTCCAGCAGGTTCGGCAGCGCCTGACGCAACTTGGATTCCGCCAGCTTCGGCGCGGGAATCGTTGCCGTGAACACGTCGCGGCTGTCGACCACCAGGTCGACGCGGCGGGCCTTCGGGAGGCTCGCGATCGCGCCGCGTTCCACCCGGGCCGAGCCATCGTCGCCGACGGCGATCCAGGAAATGGCGGTCGCCGGACCGAGCGTGCCGCGGCCGCCTCCGGGCCAGTCGCGGCGGGCGGGAAGAAAGACGTAGAGGCGTGGGATCAGTTTCGTTGCCATAGGACGTTTATCGGTCCTTGCAGGGGAGGGCGGGCCACCAGCGCTTCCAGGCTGGCCACGGCACGCCCCAGCCGCACCGTGCCGTGAACGATAAAGTATTGCGTGTTCGTAGAGACTCCCGCGCCCGAAAACGGTCCGCCCCGACCGTGCAGGCGGTTCAGCAGATCCGCCACGCTGATGAAATACGCTTGATCGCGTTCCGCGGCGATCGCGTTGGCATCGCCGATGTTGAGGCCGGGAATCACGGCCGCCATGACCTCGGGCGGGGCGGTGTTGAAGTTTACCGGGGTTCCCCCCTGATCGAGCATGATGACGAAGGGCGCGAGCGCCCGTGCCGCGGCCGGCGAGATTCCCGGAATATCTTGCAGATCGGCCGGAAACACCGGCGGCAGCGGGCGGTTCGCCGCCAGGGACGCGTTGCCGCTTGCGCCCGGGACCGCAACCGGGGCGGTGCCGGCGTAGGCGGCGGCGACGTCGCGTGCGATCAAGGCCGCCGTGTCGCCGGGCGTGCCGAGCAGCGCCGCGAGCTTCGCCAGGACGGCGAGTTGCGTGGGATCGATCGCGCCGCCCGCCTGGACGAGATTGCGCAGATTGAACCGCGCTTGCGCGTCTTCGATCCGGCCGGCGATGGTGGCTTGCGCCGCCAGCGTCGACGTTTCTCCCAGTTGGTCGAGGCGGGTCGGCGCGAGCGGCTGCGCCCACGGATCGCTCAGCGCGTCGTAGGTCGGGTGTGTCTGCTGGCGCAGGATCGCCGCCGCCCAATCGAGGGCGCCGTGCAGGAGAAAGCGGCTTTGCGTGGCAAGCTGCTGGTTTTCGATCGTCCGGATCAGCACGAACTGGCGCCAGAACAGGCCGGTGACGATCATGGTCGCCAGCGCCATGACGAAGAGGGCGAGGAGCAGGGCGGCGCCGCGCTGCCGGGTCATTGCGCGCCCACCAGGAAGACGCGGCGCAGGACGCCGCCGTCGCGGCGGCGAAGCTGCACTTCGATGCCCGGCGCGGCGGCGGTGGCGG
The DNA here is from genome assembly GCA_021838715.1 of Pseudomonadota bacterium. Classification (GTDB taxonomy): domain Bacteria; phylum Pseudomonadota; class Gammaproteobacteria; order Burkholderiales; family Burkholderiaceae_F; genus GJ-E10. Next base: position 2,462 of record JAKCCX010000102.1, read on the forward strand.
CATCGACCGGCGCCACCCAGCCCGCATTGGCTTTCCAGGCGCGCACCGCCATCGCATCGATGCCGGGAAGAAGATCCACGGACGTCCAGTTGCTCGCGTCCACGGCGACCGTCACCGCCATGTTGCGCTGCACGGGGCCCGAATCCCGCTCCAGCCGGCCGTCGTGCACGCGATAGATCAGCGGCTGCAGCGCCGATGCCCCCGAGCCGTCGGGCGAGGGCGCGAGCCGGACGATTTCCAGCGCCGGCTGTCCGTCGAGCGAGAGCACGCGTACGGGCTGGGCTGGCAGTTCAAAGAGCGCGGCATTCACCGGAACCTGCGCGAGATCCTCTTCCATCTGCCCGAACGCCGCGACCACCGCGCGGGCGTCGTCGACTTCCGGGTCCAGGCGGGCGCGGGTGGCGAGCAGCGTGGAGAGGCCCTGCCAGGCGATGACCGCGACCACCGCAAGGATGGCGATCGCCACCAGCAGTTCCAGCAGCGTGAAGCCGCGGAGATCCGGTGCGTTCGGGCTGCGGCGGCATGCCCGGGCGGAGGGAACGGAGGCGTCCATGGCGGCAATGCCTTACCGGGCGGGGAGCAAGGCCATGAGGTCGGCGAACTCGCGCGCGCCGTCGCTGCTGCGCACCGCCACCTCCACCCGATCGAAGAACGGGTTCGGCGTCGGGCGGATGATCTGTTCGCAGGAGAAGACGGCCCCGCCTTGTTCGCAAGGGAATCCGGAAACGCCGATCTGGATCGCCCCGGCGCCAAGTTGCAATTCGAGCAGTCGGTTCTCCGCGGTCATCAGCGCATATTGCTTCGCGCGGATGTCGCGAATATTGTTGGTCAGCGCCATCGCGCTGCGCAATGCGGCCGTCAGCGCCACGGCGAGGATGGTCAGGGCAACCAGCACCTCGAGCAGCGTGAATCCGCCGGCGGATCTAGGGGGCGACGGTCGCATGGCCTTTCGCATCGAAGTCCACGGAGACGGAAGCGCGATCGGTGGTGAGTTCCAGGCGCCAGGGCGGCTGAACCCATTCGCGCGCCACCGGCACGGACAGCGGCGGCGCGTCGGATCCGATCAGGGTGCGCGCCGCGCCGCTGCCCAGATCGACGATTTCAAGGCGTTTCAGGGGTGGATCCCATGTCCGTTCGCGCAACAGATCGTCGCCGGAAAAGGTCTCGCGCCGGTCCCCCGACTGCGCCACGAACCGGTAGCCGCGCAAATCGGCCTCCCAGGTGATCCGCACATTCTGGAGACGTGCCTCGTCGGCGGCGACGTCCATCAGCAGGCCGACGCGCCTTGCCTGCTCCGCCAGCGCCTGCCGCGGATCCGGCTGCATGCTGACGGATATGGCGGCCGCGATGATGGCGATCAAGGTGATCACCACCACCATTTCGAGCAAGGTGAAGCCCCGACGGTGCGGCGGGGTCATGCTGCCGCGCGCGGCCATCCTTCCGCTCGGGCGTCTGCGCGGGAACTCCCCCTCCCCCGCCTTGCGGGAGAGGGGATCGGTCGCCATCAGAGATTCCAGGAACCGATGTCCGCATCCGGCCCGGTACCGCCCGGCACGCCGTCGCGCCCGTAGCTGAACACGTCGACGTCGCCGTGCACGCCCGGATTGAGGTACTGATATTCGTTGCCCCAGGGATCCTTGCGCAGAACCGGCGGATCCAGGTACCCGCCCTGCTTCCAGTTCTGCGGGACGGGATCGCTCACCGGCTTTTCCACCAGCGCGCGCAGCCCCTGTTCCTGGGTGGGGTAGCGGCCGTTGTCGAGGCGATACAGCTTGAGGGCCTGCATGAGTTGCGCGATGTCCTGCTTGGCGGCGGCAACGCGCGCATCGTCGGTGCGGCCCACGACGCGTGGAACGATCAGCGCCGCCAGGATGCCGAGAATGATCACGACGACCATGATCTCGATCAGCGTGAAGCCGCTCGCCCGCCGCGGGGCGCGAGCGGCACCTCCCCCGGGAAGAAGGGGGTCCCGCAAACCAAGGGTCCGGGCAGTCGCTACCATATCGGGGATGATATCGCAGCACACCGTGCCATTCCTGAAATCTTTCTTACGGATGCCGCCCCGATGACGACGACGCGCTCCACCCCCCTGCTCGTGCACGTGGCCGGCGCGGCACTGGCCAGCGCAATCGCCGCGTACTGGGCGATGCGCGTCTTCACGCCGGTGCCGGTGTTGCCGGCTGCCCCGCAGCCCTCCCGGGCGCCGCCGCCGGACGCGGCGCTCGCGGGGCGGATGTTCGGGGCGCTCGGCGGCGGCCCCGCGCTGTTGCCCGACATCCGGGTTTCGGGTGTATTTGCCGCAGGCCCCGACTCGTCGGCGGTGATCGCGGTGGGGGGGCGCCAGCCCCGCGCCGTGCTGCTGGGCCAGGAGGTTGCGCCCGGGGTGCGCCTGGTCGCCGTCCGCGCCGACCGCGTGGTTCTGGAACGGGCGGGCGTGCGGGCGGAATTCGCCGTTCCGCCGTTGGCGGCGGCGCAGCCCGGCGGCGCCTTGGCGCCGTTCCAGCGGCGGGATGGCGTCCTCACCGCGCCGGAAGAGGCACCGACCCCAACCTCGGCCCCGCAGGCCTCGCCCCAGGGATACCGCCAATTCCGCCCCCGCGGAATGTGATT
>JAKCCX010000103.1 GCA_021838715.1 Pseudomonadota bacterium
AAATGCCTACACAGTGCCTACATGCGTCGCGAACCGTTCAAACGAAAACGGCCTACCCATCGGTAAGCCGTTGATTTCGTTGGTTGCGGGGGCAGGATTTGAACCTGCGACCTTCGGGTTATGAGCCCGACGAGCTGCCAGACTGCTCCACCCCGCGTCACGAGAAGAGGATGCACGATCCGTTGACCGGTTTTCGTGCAGCGCAGAAACGAGATTCTACATGAAATCTCGATTTCGTACCGGGGCGTCCGATTTGTCCCGCCCGGCGGGACGGGCATCCATCGCGCGGCCGCGCGGTCCGATACCATCGCGGCGCGCCCCGGCTTCGCACCGTGGCCGGGGTGGCGCATTTCAGACGTTCGGGATCGGGAAAGGAGCCGCATGGCGTCGTCATCGGGTGGCCGGCGTTGGCTTGGCTATGCACTGGTCACCACCGTTGCGTGGGGTCTCTGGGGCGCCTTGAGCGACCTCCCTGCCCGCCATGGGTTCCCGGACACGCTGACCTATGTGGTGTGGTCGATCACCATGCTGCTGCCCGCGACGTACGTCCGCCGGCGCGAAGGCTGGAAGGCGCGACTCGATCCGCGCTCGCTGGTCCTGGGATTGACCATCGGCATCACCGGTGCGGGCGGGGTGATTCTGCTCTTTCCGACCCTGTCGATGGGGCCGTCTTATCTGATCTTCCCCATCCTTTCGCTCGCCCCGGTGGTCACCATCGCACTCAGCGCCACCTTCCTGCGCGAACGCACGGGGCGGGCGGGCGCGGTCGGGATCGTGCTTGCGCTCACCGCGCTGCCGCTGCTCAACGACTGGACGCCGGGAACGAAGGCCGCCCACCTCGGACTCTGGTTCTTCCTGTCGCTCGCCATCCTGCTGGCGTGGGGCGTGCAGAACTATTTCATCAAGATCGCGCACCAGTCGATGAACACGGGCGCGATCTTCTTCTACATGACGCTGGGAGGGCTGCTGCTGGTTCCGCTCGCGCTGGCGCGCACGAACTGGCACGCGCCCATCAACTGGGGGCCGGGTGGTCCTTTGCTCTCGGCCGGCATCCAGCTGCTCAATGCGGTGGGATCGCTGTCGCTGGTCTACGCACTGCGCGAGGGCAAGGCGATGGCCGTGTCGGCCCTCACCAACGCGGCTTCCCCGCTGCTCACGGCGCTGGTCGCGATGGCGATCGCAGGCGAGATTCCCGGGCCGTTCAAGCTGCTGGGGATCGGGCTTGCCGTGCTGGCCTCGGGATTGCTCGCCATCGAAGGAGAGTAGACGCCATGGATTCGTACGTCTTTCGGATTGCGCGGCCGGACGACGCGGGAGCCATCGATCCGGCCCAATGGGACGCGCTGGTTGCCGCCGATCCGCAGGCGAATCCATTCCTGCGCCACGCCTTCCTGCATGCCCTGCATGCCAGCGGCGCGGTCGCGCCGCGCACGGGCTGGGATCCGCACTTCCTGACGGTCCGGACCGACGGCACGGGGATGTCCGGGCAGCTGGTCGCGGCCGTTCCGCTCTATGCCAAGGCCCACTCGTACGGCGAGTTCGTGTTCGACTGGGCCTGGGCGGCGGCCGCACAGCGCGCCGGCCTGCCGTATTACCCGAAATGGCTCGTGGCGGTCCCCTTCACGCCGGTGACGGGAACCCGCATTCTTGCCCGCGACGAGGCGGCCCGCACGGCGGCGATCGAGGGCCTGCTGCAGCTTGCGGAGGAAACACCGGCATCGTCGCTGCACGTGCTCTTTGCGCCGCAGACCGAGATCGACCACCTCGCCCGGCGCGGCCTGCTGGTGCGCAAGGGCATCCAGTTTCACTGGCGCAACCGCGGCTATCGGGACTTCGAGGATTTCCTGGCGGCGCTGAGCCAGCCCAAACGCAAGCGCATCCGCGCCGAGCGCCGCAAGGTGCGCGAGGCCGGGGTACGCGTCGAGCGCCGTGTCGGCAACGAGATCGGCGCCGACGACTGGGCGTTCTTTTTCCGCTGTTACGCCAACACCTATGCCGAACACGGTGCGCCGGAGTATCTGAATCTCGATTTTTTCCGGCGCATCGGCGACGCCATGCCGGAGCATCTGCTGCTGGTGCTCGCCTGGCGCGGCGACACGCCGGTGGCCAGCGCGCTCGGCCTCTTCGATCGTGCGCGCGGCACGCTCTATGGCCGGTACTGGGGTGCGGTCGAAGCGGTTTCCTGCCTGCACTTCGAGTGCTGCTACTACCAGTTCATCGAATTCGCCATCGAGCAGGGCCTGCAGGTCTGCGAAGGCGGTGCCCAGGGAGCGCACAAGCTGGCCCGCGGATTCGATCCGGTGGTCACCTCCTCGGCCCATCGGCTGCGCGATCCCGGGCTGCACGCGGCGGTTGCGAACTTCCTCGCGCGCGAGGAAGGGGCCATCGACGAGACCTACGACGAACTGTCCGAGCATCGTGCATGGCGCGCCGTTGCTACACTGCCGCCGTGACCTCGACTCCTTTCGCCCGCTTCTGTTCGGCCTGCGGCAGCGCGATCTCCCGGCGCATTCCGTCCGGGGACACGCGGGAGCGCGATTGTTGCGATGCCTGCGGCCAAATTCATTACGTCAACCCGCGGCCGATCGTGGGCACGATCCCCGTCTGGGGCGACCGGGTCCTGCTGTGCCGGCGGGCGATCGAACCCCGCTATGGCGCGTGGACGCTTCCCGCCGGATTCATGGAAGTCGGCGAGTCGACGGCGCGCGGCGCGCAACGCGAAACCGAGGAGGAGGCGCACGCCCGGGTGGAGGTCGGACCGCTCTTCAGCCTGCTCGACATTCCGCACGCCGAGCAGATCCACATCTTCTATCTGGCCCGCCTGCTCGACCTGGATTTCGGCCCCGGGGAGGAGAGCCTCGACGTGCGCCTGTTCGCGGAAGCCGAAATCCCCTGGGAGGAAATCGCCTTCCGCACGGTCACGACGACCCTGCAGCGTTTCTTCGAGGATCGCCGCCGCGGCGGCTTCGGCCTGCACGTCCTGGAGCTCCCCGCCCGCGCGCCCGCGCCGGGCATCGCAACATGATCGCGTGGCTGGAGCCGGACGATCCGTTTCCCGACGTATCCCGCGCCCTCGAGGCGCCCAACGGCCTGCTCGCCGCGTCGCGGGACTGCACCACCCGGCGCCTGCTCGATGCCTATCAGGCCGGCATCTTCCCGTGGTACGAAGCCGGCCAGCCGGTTCTCTGGTGGAGCCCCGACCCGCGGATGGTGCTGTTCCCCGAGCGATTTCGCGTCTCGCGCTCCCTGCGCAAGACGCTGCGCGCCGCCGCCGCCGACCCCCGCCTCGCCTTGCGCGTCGACACCGCGTTCGAGGCCGTCATGCGCAACTGCGCCGCACCGCGCCGCCGGCAGGAAGGCACCTGGATCACGGAACCGATCGTCCGCGCCTACTGCGGACTCGCCGAGCGGGGCCTGGCGCACTCGGTCGAACTCTGGGCGGACGACGAACTGATCGGCGGCCTGTACGGCGTGAGCCTGGGCCGCATGTTCTATGGCGAATCGATGTTTTCCCGGGCAACCGACGCCTCGAAGATTGCGCTGGCGGGCCTCGTGGCGATTCTGCGTCGGGAGGGGGTGCCGGTGATAGACTGTCAACAGAATACGCGCCACCTTGCGTCGCTGGGCGCCTGCGAGATTCCGCGGCAGGAATTTTGCGGGCGCATGCGCGATGCGCTGACGCGGGAAGCGGTGCCGTGGAACGCATACCGGAACCGACGGCTGAACGAACTGCTGGAATTGCACTGAAGCGTGGCCAACCTCAAGGAGCTGCCATTCTCGACGTTGCAGTTTTATGCAACGGCACCCTATCCTTGCAGCTACCTCGAAGGCCGTCAGGCGCGCTCGCAGGTGGCGACCCCGGCCCATCTGATCAACGCCGATGTCTATAGCGGCCTCGTGCGGGCCGGATTCCGCCGCAGCGGCATCTTCACCTACCGCCCCCATTGCGAAGGTTGCCGCGCATGCATTCCGATTCGCATCCCGGCGGCGCATTTCACCCCGAACCGCAGCCAGCGTCGCAGCTGGCGCCAGCATCGGACGCTGTGCAGCCGTGTGGTGGAGATGAGCTTCGAGGACGAGCACTACGATCTCTACCTGCGATACCAGACGGCGCGGCACGCGGGCGGAGGCATGGACAACGACAGCCGCGAGCAGTACTCGCAATTCCTTCTGTCGTCCAAGGTCAATTCCCGGCTCGTCGAGTTCCGCGACCCCGGAGCCGACGGCGAACCCGGCATCCTGCGGATGGTTTCGATCATCGACATCCTCGATGACGGCCTGTCCTCGGTATACACGTTCTACGACCCGGACGAACCGCGTGCCAGCTATGGAACGTACAACGTCCTGTGGCAGATCGTGCAATGCCGGGAGCTTGCCTTGCCATACTGCTATCTTGGCTACTGGATCGAGGGCTGCGCCAAGATGTCATACAAGGCGCATTTCCGGCCCTACGAACTGTTGCGAAACAATCGCTGGCTGCGCGCCGATGCCGCGGCGTAGACCGCCCCATTCCCATCACGACCGACACGACATGAATCAATCCAGCGTCCTGGGTTGCGGCGCGCTGTACCGCTTCACCCGTCCCCTGCTCTTTTCCTTCGATCCCGAGCGCGCCCATGAAATGACGCTCGAGGGTTTGCAGCGCGCCTACGATCTCGGCGTGCTGCGCGCCGCCGCCACGCCGGTGGACGGGGAACCGGTGCAGGCGATGGGACTGACCTTTCCCAACCCGGTCGGACTCGCCGCCGGCATGGACAAGAACGCCGCGCATATCGACGCGCTGGGCTGCCTGGGCTTCGGTTTCATCGAAGCGGGCACCGTGACCCCGCGCCCGCAGCCGGGGAACCCCAAGCCGCGCATGTTCCGGCTGCCGGCCGAGCAGGCGCTGATCAACCGCATGGGGTTCAACAACGATGGCGTCGATCGCTTCGTGCAGAACACGACGCGGACGCGGTACCGCGGCGTGCTGGGGCTGAACATCGGCAAGAACGCCGCCACGCCGATCGACCGCGCGCTCGACGACTATCGCGCCGGGCTGGCGGCGGTATATCCCCATGCCGGCTACGTCA
>JAKCCX010000029.1 GCA_021838715.1 Pseudomonadota bacterium
CACTGGCTCGGTCTGGCGACGCCGGAGGCGGTGCCGCAGGATCGGCTGGATTGGTTGCAGTCGCCGTTTGCGGCGGGCGCGCACGATCGGCTCGAGTTCTGGATCGCCCGTGCGCGGGGCGGCAGGGACGCGTCCGGCAAGGAACATCTGCGCAGTCTGCGGGCCGCGCTGGACGACCTGGGCGTGACGGCGGCCCTGGCCGCCGATCCGGTGGGCGCAGCGGTGCTCGATGCGCTGGAGCGGCTGCAGGAGGAATGGCGCGATTTCGATCTGCGGCTGCGTCCGGCGGAATTCCGCGCGTTCGTCGCGGCGTATTTCGAAGAGATCGGAGCGGAGGTGGACACCGAGAGTCCCGTGCTGATGACTTCGCTGGCGGGGACGCGCCTGCGGCGCTTCGACGCCGCGCTGTTGATCGGGGCCGATGCCGACCATCTGCCGGGGACTCCGCCCCCCGGTGTCCTGATGGCGCCCGCCGTCCGGCGCGATCTGGGTCTGCCCGGCATGGAGGCGATGCGGCGGGAGCAGACCCTGGATCTGGCCGGTCTGCTGGCGACCACGTCCGCGGTCGCGGCGACCTGGCGGTTCCGGCGCGGCGACGAACCGGCGGCGCTGTCGCCCTTGATCGACCGCCTGGACCGGCTGCTGCGGTTCTTGCCGGACACCGCGCCGCGCATGGGTGCCTTTGCGCTCGAATGGAGCCCCGTGGCGGCCTGGCCGTCGCTGCCGCGCGCGCCGCGCGCCGCAGTGCCGCGGCGGATCTCCGCCGGCGCGGCACAGGATCTCGTCGACTGCCCCTACCGGTTCTTCGCCCTGCGCGCGCTCGGCCTGGCGGAGCGCGAACGGGCGCGGGCGACGCCGGACAAGCGCGACCTCGGCTCGCTCATGCACCAGGTGCTGTATGAGTTTCATCGCGCGCGCGATGCGCAGGCGCAGGCCGTCCGGGGTTCTCCCCCGACCCCGGCTGCCGATCGTGCGGCGCTGCATGCCGTGGTCGATGCGCAGTTCGCGCCCCGCCTCGCGGAGCAGCCCGCGCTGATCGCCTACCGCGAGCGGATCCGGTCCTGGATTCCGGGGTACGTCGCCTGGCTGCACGAGGACGAAGCCGACGGCTGGCGCTGGCGGAGCGGCGAGTCGTCGCTGCGGCGGACGTTCGCGTTCGGCGAGGGGGATGCAGATTCGGGGACGGTGGAGTTGCTGGGGCGGATCGACCGCATCGACGCCGGGCGCGGCGGCGCCGTGCGGGTCATCGACTACAAGACGCGCAGCCCCGGCGCCTCGCGCAAGGCGCAGAAGGATCCGGGCGAGGACGTACAACTGGCGTTCTATGGACTGCTGCTCGATGCCCAGGGCCCGGCGCAGGCCGCCTACCTGCATCTGGAGCGGCCGGATGATCCCGCCGTGCCGGAGCACGGCGTGGTGCGCATGGTCGACGTGGAGCCGGCGGCCTATGCCGAGCAGATCGCGGTTCTGCGCGCGCGCTTGGGCACCGACCTCGCACGCATCGCGGCGGGCGCGCCCCTGCCGGCGAACGGTGCCGAGTCGGTCTGCCGGCGCTGCGAATTGCGGAGCCTGTGCCGCCACGGGTTTTCCGCTGCGACGACCGGCGTGGAAGGGGACTCGCCCCCGCTCCCGCGTGCGGGAGCGGGCGGCGGTGAGGGCATCGAACGCAGCGCAACCCGATGAGCGAATACACCATCGACGGCGCGGCCGTCCCCCACGAACGGTTCATCGCCCGCGCGCTCGACCCGGCGCGCAGCTGCGTGGTCGAGGCCTGTGCCGGCAGCGGCAAGACCTGGCTGCTCGTCGGCCGCATCCTGCGCGCACTGCTCGCGGGCGCGGCGCCGGGGCAGATCCTGGCGATCACCTTCACCCGCCGCGCGGCCCAGGAGATGCAGGGGCGGCTGCTCGCCGACCTCGGCACGCTCGCCTGCGGGACCGACGACGAGGCGCTGGCGATGCTGCGGCTGCGCGGCCTGTCGCCGGACGAAGCGGCGCGCGCCCTGCCGGCGGCGCGCGGCCTCCATGAGCGGGTGACGGTGGCCGAAAACCCGGTCGCGATCGAGACCTTTCACGGCTGGTTCGGCCGTCTGCTGCGCGCCGCGCCGCTCGAGACCGGGCTGGGCGTGTACGAGCAGACCCTGGTCGAGCGCATCGAACCCTGGATGGAGGAGGCGTGGGCGGATTTCTGCGCCTTGCTGTTGCGTCCGGATTCGGCCGATCGGCTGCGGGACTATGAAGAGCTCGTGCGCTGGACCGGGGATGCCGCGGCGGAGACCCTGCTGCGCAACTTCGTTCGCCACCGCGCCGACTGGTGGAGCTTTCGCGGATCGGATTCCGATGACGAGGCGATCGCGCGTTCGAATGCGCCGATGCGCGCCCGCCTGCGGGAACTGTTGGGAGCGGACGACACGTCGCCGGCCGGTGCCTTGCAGGCGCCGCAATTGCGTACCGACCTGATCGCGATGCGCGACACCTGGCGCGCGATCCGCGATCCCGGCGTTCATCTGAATAATGCCATCGCCGGTGTCGAGGCATGGCTGGCGGCGCAGGATGCGCGCGGCGGCGAGGCGGCGGACGAGGCGTGTCTCGCCGCGTTCCTGGAAATCATTCTGACGCAGAGCGGTACGCCGCGCACGGTGCTCGATCCGGACCGGATCGAAAAGAAGTGCAAACATGTTCCGGAACGACAGGCGGCGTACCGCGCACGGTATGAGTCGGTCGTCGCCGTGGCCGAGGCGCTGCGCGATGCGCGGATGGAATGGGAGGCGCTGCGGATCAACGAATGCGGCCTGCGCTGCGGTGCGCACCTCCTTGCCGGATTCCAGGAGCGCAAGCGCCGTGCCGGCGCAGTCGATTTCACCGATCTGGAGTGGATCGCGCACCAGCTGCTGGCCGATCCGGACTGCGCCGCCTACACCCAGTCCTGGCTCGACGCCCGGTACCGCCATCTGCTGGTCGACGAATTCCAGGACACCAATCCCCTGCAGTGGCAGATCCTGCAGTCGTGGCTGGCCGCGTACGACGGCGACGCGGACCGTCCCGGCGTATTTCTCGTCGGCGACCCCAAGCAATCGATCTATCGCTTCCGGGGAGCGGAGCCGCGCGTCTTCGACGTCGCGCGCGCGTGCCTGGCCCGCGATTTCGGCGCGGCGGCCCTGCGGACCAACGTGACGCGGCGCAATGCGCCGGAGCTCGTCGCACTCTTCAATCAGGTGTTCGCCGGCGCCAATCCGCTCTACCAGGGACAGCGCACGCTGGCCTCGACGCCGGGGGGATTCGCCGTGCTGCCGCGCATCGCGCCGCCGACCGGGCGCGGTGCGGGCGCTGCGGAGTGCGCCACGGGCGAGGGCGCGGCGCGCCCGCGCGACGCGCTCACCCAGGCGCGTGCCGAGGACGTCCGCGATGAGCGCTATCGCGAAGGCCTGCAACTGGCCGCGGCCCTCGCGGCATGGCGGGCGCGCACGACGGTGCCGGAGGGGGCGGCGGAGCGCCCCGCACGCTGGTCCGACGTGCTGGTGCTGATCCGCCGACGGACGTACGCGGGGGAACTCGAACGCGCGTTCCGCGATGCCGGAATTCCCTTTCTGAGCGCGCGCCGCGGCAGCCTGCTGCACCAGCTCGAAGTCGAGGACCTCGTCGCCCTGCTCGAATTCCTCGCCGCGCCCGACGATGATCTGCAACTCGCGCGCGCGCTGCGCAGCCCGGTCTTCGACTGCGATGAGGAGGATCTGCGCGCATTGGCCGAGGCAGGCGAACGTCCGGCCCCGCACGCCCCCGCAGCGATGTCGGGCGCGGAACGAAATGCCCGCGCGGAGCGCCAGGATTGCTGGTGGTCCCGCCTTTCGACGCGCACCGCCGCGAGTCCGGCGCTCGGCCGCGCGCGCGATCTGTTGCTGCGCTGGCTGCCGCTGGCCGGGGTCCTGCCCGTACACGACCTGCTCGATCGCGTGATCCACGAGTCGGACCTGCGCGCGCGCTATGCCGCGGCGGCGCCCGTCACCGCCGGCGCACAGATCCAGGCCAACATCGACGCGCTGCTCGAACTTGCGCTGACCCTGGATGCCGGCCGCTTCCCCAGTCTTGCGCGCTTTCTCGGCGAACTGCGCGATCTGCGCGAGGCCGACGATTCCAATGCCGACGAAGGCATCGCCGCCGACGAGGACGCCGTGCACCTGATGACGGTGCATGCGGCGAAGGGACTCGAGGCGCCGATCGTTGCGCTGCCGGACACGCATCTGCCCGACGGGCAGGAGGACCGCAACGACGTGCTGGTCGCATGGCTGCCGGATCGTCCGGCGCCCGACCACGTTTCGCTGATCGCCAAGCTTTCGCGAATGGGGACGTCGCGCCTGCCGTGGATCGAACAGGACCGGATCCAGCGCCGCCAGGAGGATTGGAACCTCCTCTACGTCGCGATGACGCGCGCGCAGCAGGTGCTGCTCGTCTCCGGCGTCGATTCCCAGCGCGCCGGTTCCGGCACGTGGTACGAGCGCATCGCCGCGCACGCGCCGCCGCAGGCCGGTGCGGAGCCGGAAGTCACGCCTGCGGCGGGTCGCCTTCCCGGCACCGGTGCCGATCCGCGCGCCGCAGGCCGGGGTCCGCGTTTCCGCGATTTCCGGCCCGCGCCGGTTCCGGGGTTGATCAGCAGCCGCACCGCGGCGGAACCGACGGCGGCGCAGCGGATCGGCATCGCCTGGCACGCGCTCCTGGAACGCGTGCGCGGGCAGGACGCCGGTACGGGATCGGCGGAGCGCGTGGCACGCGAGTTTGCGATTTCGCCCGCCGAGGCGCGAGAGGCGATCGCGGCGGCCGAGCGGGTGCGCAATGCGCCAGATCTGGCGCGGTTCTTCGCGCCCGTCGGGACGGGGGCGGTGATCGCCGCGGATGCCGAACTGGAACTCGTGGCGCGCGACGGCGCGCCGCTGCGCATCGACCGCCTGGTCGAATTCGACGATGCGCTCTGGATCCTGGATTTCAAGTGGAGTCTGAGTCCCGCATCGCTGCCCGGGTATCGCGATCAGCTCCGGCGCTACGCGCAGGCGCTCGCGGATGCGGGCCTGGACCGCAGGCCGGGAGGCGCGGGCCAGGAGGAACGCGAAGAGGAACGCAAGCCCATCCGGATGCTGCTGGTCGGGTCCGACGGGGCGACCGTGGCCGTGGCTGGCGGATGATCAGGGTGGCGGTTCCGGAATGCCGGCCGGATGGAAGGACTCGCCGCCGCGGTTCGCCAATTCCTCGTATTGCCGATATTTCTCGGTGACGACCTGCTGGGCCTGCGCGAGCAGCATCGCCGCCGCCTTCGGGTCGGAGTCGGCGAGCGAACGGTAGCGCAGTTCGTTGTAGGCGTAGTCGCGCAGCGCAATCGTCGGCCGCGGCGAGTCGAGGCGGAACGGCCGTTCCCCTACCTTGCGCATCGCCGGATTGAAGCGGAAGAGCGGCCAGTTGCCGCTGGCGGTCGCCAGATCCTGCTGCCGCAGCCCCTGACGCAGGTCGAAGCCGTGCGCGATGCAGTGGCTGTAGGCGAGGATCAGGGACGGACCGGGATAGGCCTCCGCTTCGCGGAAGGCGAGCAGGGTGTGCTGCGGATTCGCGCCCATCGCCACCTGCGCGACGTAGACGTTGCCGTAGGCGATCGCCTGCAGCCCGAGATCCTTGCGCGCGACGCGCTTGCCGGCGGCGGCGAAGCGCGCCACCGCGCCCAGCGGCGTCGCCTTCGAGGACTGTCCTCCGGTGTTGGAGTAGACCTCGGTATCCAGAACCAGCACGTTGACGTTGCTGCCGCTGGCGAGCACATGGTCGAGCCCGCCGTACCCGATGTCATAGGCCCAGCCGTCGCCGCCCACGAGCCAGATGCTGCGGCGGACGAGGTGATCGGCGACCGAGAGCAGGTCGCGCGCGGCCTCGTCGTCGAGCGTCGCAAGCTGCCGCTTCAAGGCCTCGACGCGGCCGCGTTGGGCCCGCAGTTCGGATTCGCGCTCCTGGGGCGCGTCGAGGATGGCGCGAACCGCATCCTCGCCGAGCTGCGGTGCGAGCTGCCGCAGCAGCCGCCGGGCCAGTTCGACGTGCTTGTCGGCCGCGAGGCGGAAGCCCAGGCCGAACTCGGCGTTGTCTTCGAAGAGCGAATTCGACCATGCCGGTCCCCGGCCGGCAGCATCCTTCGTCCAGGGCGTGACCGGCAGGTTGCCGCCGTAGATCGACGAGCAGCCGGTGGCGTTGGCGATCTGCAGCCGGTCGCCGAACAGTTGCGACAGCAGGCGCAGGTAGGGCGTCTCGCCGCAGCCCGCGCAGGCGCCGGGAAACTCGAACAGCGGCTGCAGGAACTGCACCCCGCGCACGTTGGCGAAGTCGACGCGCGCGCGGTCGTTGACGGGCAGCGTCTCGAAGAAGGCGATGTCCGCCCGCGCCGATTCCAGGATGGGCGCCTTGTCGCCGAGATTGATCGCCCGCACCGTCGCATCGGTGGGGTTGCGCGCCGGGCAGGCCTCGTAGCAGAGGCCGCAGCCGGTGCAGTCCTCGACATAGACCGCGAGCGAAAAGCGCACCTCCGGATTGCCCCGGGAATTGACCGGTGCCGACGGGAATCCCGGCGGCGCGCCGGCAAGGCGGCGTTCGTTGAAATACTTGCTGCGGATCACGCCGTGGGGACAGACGAATCCGCACTGGCCGCACTGGATGCACAGCGCCGGATCCCACCGGGCGACGATGTCGGAGACGTTGCGCTTCTCGAAGGCGGCCGTGCCCGACGGCCAGGTGCCGTCGGCAGGCAGCTGGCTGACGCGGATGCCGTCGCCGCTGCCGAGTCCGCGCATCATCCGGGCGGTGACTTCGCGCACGAATGCGGGCGCGTCGTCGGGCACGATCGCCGGCCGCTCGAACGGGCTCGTCACCGCATCGGGCACGCGCACCGCGAAGAGATGCGCCAGCGCGCGATCGACGGCCTGATGGTTGCGTCGCACGACGTCGGCGCCCTTGGCGCCATAGGTCCGCTCGATCGATGCCTTGATGCGCCGGATCGCCTCGTCGCGCGGCAGCACCCCCGAGATGGCGAAGAAGCAGGTCTGCAGCACGGTGTTGATCCGGCCGCCCAGGCCGGCTTCGCGCGCCACTTTGGATGCGTCGATCACATGGAAGCGGAGCTTGCGCTCCAGAATCTGCTGCTGCACCGAACGCGGCAGGCGGTCCCACACCGCATCCGGTCCGTGGGGCGTGTTGAGCAGGAAGACGCCGCCTTCGGCGGCGCGCTCCAGCACGTCGATGCGATCGAGAAATTCCGCCTGGTGGCAGGCGATGAAGCCCGCGGACTCGACCAGATACGGCGAGCCGATCGGCCGCTTGCCGAAGCGCAGGTGCGAGACCGTCTGTGCGCCGGATTTGTGCGAGTCGTAGACGAAGTAGCCCTGGGCGTACATGTCGGGGCTTTCGGCGATGATCCGCACGCTGTTCTCGTTGGCGCCGACGGTGCCGTCGGCGCCCAACCCGAAGAACAGGGCGCGCGTGACGTCGTCGGCCTCGATCGAGAAGTTCGGGTCGATCGGCAGGCTGGCGTGCGACACGTCGTCGTCGATGCCGACGGTGAAGCTGTTCCGGGGGTCGGGCTTGCGCAACTCGTCGAACACCGCCTTGGCCTGCGCCGGATTGAAGTTCTTCGACCCCAGGCCGTAGCGCCCGCCGACGACGCGCGGCATGGTCTTGCGCGCGCCGGCGGCGAGGGCCTGGGCGAGCGTCGTGACGACGTCGAGATAGAGCGGCTCTCCCGATGCGCCCGGTTCCTTGGTCTGTTCGAGCACCGCCACCGCGCCGCAGGATTGCGGCAGCGCCGCGAGAAAGGCGTCGGCCGCAAACGGACGGTAGAGCCGGATCTGCAGCACGCCGACGCGTTCGCCGCGCTCGCGCAGGTACGCCGCGGTTTCGCGCACGGTCTCGGCGCCCGACCCCATCAGGACGATGACGCGTTCAGCATCCGCGGGGCCATCGTATTCGAACAGCCGGTACGCACGGCCCGTGAGCTCGCCGAATCGGTCCATCGCCGCCTGCACGATCGCCGGAACCTGGGCGTAGTACGGATTGACCGTCTCGCGCGCCTGGAAGAAGGTGTCGGGGTTGTGCGCGGTGCCGCGGATGAACGGGTGTTCCGGGTTGAGCGCACGGTCGCGGTGCGCGCGCACGAGGTCCTGCCGGATCATCGCGCGAATCTGCACGTCGGAGAGCACGACGATCTTGTTGTATTCGTGCGAGGTCCGGAAACCGTCGAAGAAATGCAGGAACGGGACCCGGGATTCGAGCGTGGCCGCCTGCGCGATCAGCGCGGTGTCGTGGGCTTCCTGGACCGATCCGGAAGAGAGCAGCGCGAACCCCGTCGAACGCACCGCCATCACGTCGGAGTGATCGCCGAAGATCGACAGGGCCTGCGTCGCCACCGCGCGTGCGGCCACGTGAAAGACGGTCGGCGTCAGTTCGCCGGCGATCTTGAACATGTTGGGGATCATCAGCAGCAGGCCCTGCGACGCCGTGAACGTCGTCGTGAGCGCCCCCGACTGCAGCGCGCCATGCACGGCGCCGGCCGCTCCGCCCTCGCTCTGCATTTCCTGCACCACCGGAATGCCGCCCCAGATGTTGGTCACCCCCTGCGCCGTCCACTCGTCGGCGAGCTCGGCCATCGGCGACGAGGGCGTGATGGGGTAGATCGCGCAGACCTCGTTGACGCGATAGGCGACGTGGGCGACCGCCGCGTTGCCGGTCATCGTGGCGGTGGTCGGACTCCGATTGCCGTCAGCCATGTCGGGGCGCCTCCGGAAGCATTTCGATCGCATGGCACGGACATGCCTCGAAGCAGACCGCGCAGCCGGTGCAGCGTTCGTAGCGGAAGCGATAGCGCAGGCCGGCTCCCAGCTTGTCGATCGCCTGCTCGGGGCAGGCCGCGTAGCACTGGTCGCATTCGAAGCAATTGCCGCAGGAGTAGCAGCGCTGCGCCTCAAAGACCGCATCGCGCTCCTGCAGGCCGCCGATGACTTCCGCGAAATCGGTCGCGCGTTCCGCCGCCGGACGCACCGCCTGCTCGCGACGCTCGGCGTCGCTGTAGATCGGCAGGTGCAGCATTCCGAAGGACACGACGGGACGCTTGGGAGGCGCAGCCCCGTCTTGCCCGCGCAGCCATGCATCGATATGTCGGGCCGCCTTTTTGCCGTGGCCCACCGAAACGGTGACGGTCCGCTCCTCGGCGAGCATGTCGCCGCCCGCAAAGATTCCCGGACACCCGGTCATCATGTCGGGTCCGACCCGGACGGCCCCGTCGGCGCCGAACTCGATTCCCGGCACCTTGCGGAGAAACCCGCTGTCGGTTTCCTGGCCTACCGCCAGGACGATCGCGTCGGCGCGCAGCGTTTCGAATCGTCCGGTCGGGCGCGGGCGGCCGTCGGCGTCGAGTTCCATCATCTCGACGGTGAGTTCGGAACCGACCGCCTCCTTGATGGTGGTCAGCCACCGGATCCGGATTCCTTCCTCGACCGCCTCATCGGCCTCGAAGGCGCGGGCCGGCATGTGCGCCCGATCGCGCCGGTAGACGATGAGCGTCTCCTCCGCGCCCAGACGCTTCGCGGTGCGCGCCGCATCCATGGCCGTGTTGCCGCCGCCGTACACGACGACGCGGCGGCCGAGAACCGGGGGCTCGCCGGCGGTGACGTCGTGCAGCAGGGAGACCGCGTCGAGCACGCGCGCCGCGTCGCGCGCCGGAATGTCGATGTGCTTGCCGACCCCCGCGCCGATCGCCAGGAAGACGGCATCGAAGCCTCCTGCCTCGCGCTCGGCGAGCAGATCCTCGACCCGGTGTCCGGATACGATCCGCACACCCATTGCCTCGATCTGCCGGATCTCCTTGAGCAGGTCGTCGCGCGGCAGCCGGTAGGCCGGTATGCCGAAGTGCATCATGCCGCCGGGCAACCGGCCGGCATCGCGAATTTCGACGTCGTGACCGAGGCGTGCCAGGTGGTACCCCGCAGAAAGCCCGCTCGGGCCGGCGCCGACCACGAGCACGCGCCTTCCCGACGGTGGCGCGCCCGCGGGCAGCGGCCAGCCCGCGCCGGCGGCGAGATCGCCGAGAAACCGCTCGACCGCATGAATCGACACCGCGCCGTCGACCTCGCGCCGGTTGCAGTTCGTTTCGCAGGGGTGATAGCAGACGCGCCCGTGCACGGCGGGCAGCGGATTGTCGTGAACCAGCGCATGCCAGGCATCACGGTGGCGGCCCGCCCGTGCGTGGGCCAGCCAGGCCTGGATGTTTTCGCCCGAGGGGCAGGCGTGATTGCAAGGCGGCAGCAGGTCGACATAGACCGGCCGGCGTTCCCGTACGGGTCCGGTGCCCGGTTCGGCGACCAGATCGACCGGCGACGTGAAGTCGGAGTGTTCTGCAGCCATGGCGGAAATCCTCGCGGCACCTCGGTCGGGTGCACCTTGGGGGCACACCTCAGGGCGGAACCGAATTCTCAGTGTAATCCCGCCCGCGCGCGCTGCAAGCCGGGTGCGGCATTGGATGCCGGTGCCGTGGGGATCCCGCGTCCCTTTTATCAAGAGCGCAAGCGGCAGCGGCGCGTGCGCATCATGGCTTGCTGCGTTGGCGGAAACCTTGGTAGGCGAACGCCCCCGCGATCTTCTCGCAGTCCCGTTCGTTGACGCCAGCGGTCCGCGCCGTGGCGTACCAGGATGCCCGGACCTGCGCTTCCATCGCATCGACGATTCCGCGCGCGTCATCGGCATCCAGAAGAAACCGCGCGCGCTGGCTCAGCAGGTTCTCGGCACTGGCAAGGCGTCCGGCATCGCCGCAGGCCATGGCGAGGTCCCGCCGTTCGATGCTGATCGGCACCGCTGGTGTCAGGTCATACGCCGGAGAGAGCTTCCAGGCGGCGGCTTTGGCGATGACGGCATGGTTCCGAGGGTGATCGTCCACGTTGGAGATCAGCGCGTTGAAGCACATCCGCCGAAAGAGCTCCCGGGCGTTTTCCTCCGGGTCGTCGCACACGCGCCGCAGCTCTTCGGCGAGCAATACGTAGGACCACTTGTCACGGGATTGGTAGGTGTCCTCGGCCCGAAGCAGTGTGAGCGCGCTCACCATGCGCGCCCGCAGATAGCCACCTTCGAGCTTCTCCCGGTCGAAGCGCTTGACGAGCAGAACGTCGCGCCCGCCGACAACCTCGACGCGGCTCTCCGCCGTCGTCAAGCCGCAGGCGCGACCCAGCAGCAGCATCGCGTGCTCGACGCGCGCGCTGTTCCAGTCATCGTCGGGACGGTTGAACTTCGCGATCCAGAGCCCGGCCTCGTCTTCGACAACAGCCTTCGGACGCGCGCCGCCCATCGATGTGCCGATCAGCATCAGGTTCTCGACCTGCTGCGCGGCGTCAGCGTTCGCCGCAGCCGCCGGGGCTTCCTCGTCGACCACGATCTTGTCGGTAATCGCCTGAAGGTTCGCAAGGTCCAGCGTTTGGTTGAACGTGCGCTTTGGGGCAGGCGGGGCCTGATTGAGGCCAAAGCCCAGCGCGCCCGCCCGGTCATCCGGCGAGTACAGGAGGTACTCCATTTCACCGGGCTGCGCCTTGCCCAGGTGCCGCTGAATGACGCGTCGCCCCCAGTAGTCCGGGCTCGCGTCGCGCAGCGCGCCGAAGAGGCCTCCGAGCGTCACAGTGCTGTAGGTGCGGGGGGCGAGCTTCAGTTCGACCGGATCGAGCGCGACCGCGTTCGGGCGCTCCATGTAGCTGCGCCCGTAGACAAACCGCCCCTCCGGCACGTCCCTGCGGTCACGCCCCAGAACGAAGCGGCCAGCCGTGACCGGCTCAACCTTGCCCGGGAGCGTGATGTAGACGAAGCATTCCGACGGAGCTTCAGAAGTCATTGCTCAGCTCCGTCTTTGGTCTGGCCCGTGCGCGCTCGCGGGCAAGAGCCAGGGTCTGGCCCTCGTCGTCGCGCTCAGGGGCTGCAACGTCAGACATCTGGCCGAGGAGATCGAGCGCCCACAGCATCGCCACATAGACCGCGATGCCGGTTGAGGGCTTGCCCCTCTCGGCATCGGCGACGGCGCGCTCCCCGGTGCCGATCTTCTCGGCCATCTCGGCGATCGTCAGGTTGCGCCGAAGCCGCGCAGTGCGCAGGTTCGCCCCCAGCCGCTTCAGCGTCTGTTCGACGGGGTAAGGTGGCGCGGTCAGCAGCTTGTTGCGGGCGGTCATGGGTCCATCGAGGCGAAGGTCTGGTTCTCTTTAACCAGTACCATGCCCCGTCCGGTTGGGTCAAGAATATTCGCTTTCAAGAGCATTTTACAGCATTCAATCAGCTCTTAAGAGCGTTTCTTTATCGAGATGTGCTAGAATCAGCGCGCTGATCGCCTCCGGGCGGTCGGCCTCAGAGGCGATGTGCAACAGGTAGAGAGCACATTGAGGACTGCGTACATACCTGTGTACATAGCGAGGAAAACGGACCGATGACGAACGCCCATATCACCGATGAAGTCAAGCGGAGAAGGACGTTTGCCATCATTTCCCACCCCGATGCCGGGAAGACCACCCTCACCGAAAAGCTGCTGCTGTTCGGCGGCGCGATCCAGATGGCGGGCACGGTCAAGGCGCGCAAGACCGGCCGTTTCGCGGTATCCGACTGGATGGCGGTGGAGCAGCAGCGGGGCATCTCGGTCACCAGTTCGGTGATGCAGTTCGCCTACGACGGCCATGTCATCAATCTGCTCGACACGCCGGGCCACCAGGACTTCTCCGAGGACACCTATCGCGTGTTGACCGCGGTGGATGCCGCGCTCATGGTCATCGACGCCAGCAAGGGCGTCGAAGATCAGACCATCCGGCTGCTTGAAGTCTGCCGCCTGCGCAACACGCCGATCATCACCTTCATCAACAAGCTCGACCGCGATGCGCGCGACCCGGTCGAACTGCTCGACGAGATCGAGCGCGTGCTCAAGATCCGCTGCGCGCCGATCACCTGGCCGGTCGGGATGGGCAAGTCCTTCCGGGGCGTGTTTCACCTTCTGCGCGACCAGATGCATCGGTTCCGGCCGGGCGAAGGCCACCAGGACGCGGCGGTCGAGCCGGTGAACGGCGTCGACGATCCCGCGCTCGACGCGCAATTTCCCATGGAGGTGGGAACGCTGCGCAAGGAAGTGGAACTGGTGCGCGGGGCGATGGAGCCGTTCGACCACGCCGACTATCTTGGCGGGCGGCAGAGTCCCGTGTTCTTCGGCTCGGCGATCAACAACTTCGGCGTGCGCGAGCTGCTCGACGCGGTGGTGGCGTGGGCGCCGCCGCCGGGACCGCGCGATGGCGGCACGCGCCAGGTCGAGGCGAGCGAGCCGGCATTCTCCGGTTTCGTCTTCAAGATCCAGGCGAACATGGATCCGCGCCACCGTGATCGCATCGCCTTCCTGCGGATCTGTTCGGGGCGGCTGACGCCGGATACCCGGGTCACCCAGGTGCGAACCGGGCGCCAGTTCAAGATTCCGCACCCGCTCACCTTCATGGCCAACGAGCGGACCGCCCTGGCCGAAGCCGTTGCGGGCGACGTGATCGGCATTCACAACCACGGCCAGTTCCACATCGGCGACACGCTCACCGAAGGCGAGCCGCTGGCGTTCCGCGGCATTCCCTACTTCGCACCGGAATTGTTCATGCGTGCGCGACTGCAGGATCCGATGCGGGCGAAGCAGCTCAACAACGCGCTCAAGGAACTGGGAGAGGAGGGCGCCATCCAGGTGTTCCTGCAGACGCACGGCGGTTTGCCGGTGCTGGGGGCGGTGGGGCAGTTGCAGTTCGAGATCGTCAGCCATCGGCTCCAGGCGGAGTACGGGGTGGCGGTGTCGTTCGAGCCGGTCGGCGTCCATGCCGCCCGTTGGGTGCGTGCGCCCGATCGCAAGACCTTGCGCGAGTTCGAATCCGCCAATCCGGCGCGGCTCGCCGCCGACGTCGACGGCAATCCGGTGTTTCTCGCCGAGTCGCGCGTCATTCTCCAGCTCGCCGGCGAGCGCTGGCCCAAGATCGAAATGCGCAACACTCGGGAGCACGGCGAACGGCTGCACGTCGGCGATTGATTGCGGTCAATGCCGTACCGGGAAGGCCGGAGCGTGATGCGCGTAATGTCGGGCTACCGACGCGCGGAGATCGCCCATGCGTACCTTTCCCTTGTCGAAGGTCTACACCCTGCTTGAACCCGGGCCGGTCGTGCTGTTGACGACCATGTACAAAGGCCGGCCGAACGTGATGACCCTCTCGTGGCAGACGATGGTCGAGTTCGAGCCGCCCCTGGTGGCCTGTGTCGTGGGCGAGGGAAGCTACAGCTTCGCGGCGCTGCGCGCCACCCGGGAGTGCGTCATCGCGCTGCCGGCGGCAGCCCTCGCGCCACAAGTCGTGCGCGTCGGAAATTCGAGCGGACGCGATCTCGACAAGTTCGAAGCGTTCGGGCTTACGCCGCGGCCGGCGCGGCGCGTGCAGCCGCCGCTGATCGAAGAGTGTTTCGCCAATCTGGAGTGCAGGGTTGTCGATACCCGGATGGTCAACCGGTACGATCTCTTCATCCTCGAGGTGGTGCAGGCCTGGCGCGACCCCGCGCAGCGCGATCCCAAGACCATCCACCATCAGGGCTACGGGGTGTTCGTCGTCGACGGCAGGCGGATCCGGCTGCCGTCCCGGATGCGATGACCGGAGTTCGCGCGGTCACGCGGTGTCCTCGGCCGCCGCAGATCCGATGGCCTTCTGCTCGAGACGCCCTTTGCGCAGGCCCTCTGCCGCAGCGCGTCGGAGTCTGGGAGTTCCCGGTCGAGCCGGATGTTGGACCGCGCGACGGATCGCCCGCGCCGGTCCCAGGATCTCCCACGAAATCGTCGCGCGAATTGCCGAAATGGTCGTCGCCGCCTCGATCCAGGAATTGATCGTGGGCCTGACCTCCGGCTGGCGATTTCCGATGAAAATGCCTCGAACGATCCGCAGGATCCGGCCAAGCTGCCACGACCGGGAGTTCCAATACTGATCCAGCGCCGATTGCGGGGTCGATGTGGCCGGGGCGCCGAGCGCGGTTCGGCATGCTGACAGCAGGTCGCGGTTCTCCTGTTCGAGCACCGAGACCCGCTGCGCCAGATGCATGACCTCATTGCGCGCGGCGGCAAGCTGCTCCCGCGAAGCGGACAACTCGTGCAGCAAGGCACCCTGGCGGCGATCGAGGCCGATGGCGAGCAGGCAGGCGGAATGCAGCGGCGGCGGAATGTGGCGCAGATAGGCCGCGACGTTCCGCGTCATGCTTCGGTGCGGGTCGATGGTCTGGATCATGCTGCCGGGCGTGTGCCGGTACCAAAACAGCGCCCGCGGAACGAGCTGCAGGTTCATGCCGCCGAGCGACGCCTTGGCAAAAAATTCCCAGTCTTCGTGGCCGAGGCCGCGGTCCTCGCTGAATCCCCCCAAACGGATGAAGCTGGAGGTCTTGATGAGCGCACTCGCCGGGCCGAACAGGTTGTGAAACAGGCCTACGGAGGGTACGTTTCCGAGCATGATCCAACGCTCCGGGGAAACCTGGTCCGGCGCCGGCGGATTCTCGCCGAAGTGGCGATCGCAAAAGGAATTCACCACATCGCAGCCGGTGGAGATGGCAACGTCGACCAGCGTCGAGATCTGATCCGGCTTCGCGATGTCGTCGTCGTCGAGGAAGAACAGATACTCTC
The DNA here is from genome assembly GCA_021838715.1 of Pseudomonadota bacterium. Classification (GTDB taxonomy): domain Bacteria; phylum Pseudomonadota; class Gammaproteobacteria; order Burkholderiales; family Burkholderiaceae_F; genus GJ-E10. Next base: position 15,692 of record JAKCCX010000029.1, read on the forward strand.
CGGACGCATGGCGCGCGGCGGTGTTTCGCGCCGCCCCGAGATACCGGTTCTGCTCATGGCGGATCAGCTTTCCGCCGCAGGATGCCAGTTCGACGGCGATCCGGTCGAGCTGCGCCGCGCTGTCGGGGGAATCGCTCGCATCGTCCACGACGATGATTTCGATGTTGTCGTAGTCCTGGTTCCGGATCGATCGGATCGCCTGCGAAAGGAGATCGTGGCGGTTGAAGCTGACGATGCAAGCCGACACCAGCGGCTTGCGCTTCCGCGCCGTGGGGTCGCCGTGCTCATCGGAACGCTCCACCACGCTTGCGATGATCCGCCGGAATAGTTCGCTCCACTCCGGGGCCGCTTCATCGGAATCGCCTGCCATCGGCGCGCGCAAAAATGTGGCGGGGCGCGGCCAATCTTGTCCCCGAATCCAATCGTCGACGTCTGCATCGGCAGCGATCACGGCGTCGGATCGCTGGATGACCGCACGCTCGATTTCATCGGCGATCAGATGCTCGATGCTGTCGAGGAATCGGCCTTCGGACGACAATGCGGTCGCCGTCAACGCCGTCACCACGGTGCAGAACATCGTGGCGCGGAAGTCGATTCCCTGGCGCTTCGCCAGCAGCGAGTAATACAAGGGCGAGTGCTGCGCGCCGGCGAAGATCAGGTCGAAGGGACGTCCGGAAAGCCATTGGTATGCGCGATAGGACGCACGCATCGTGCGCGTCCCGGAAATCGCCGGAACGGCCAAGGTGGTCTCCGAAAGAGGGGCGTCGCCCGGCTCCTCGCCTTCGTAATGCCGGACCGTTTCCGATTCGCCTGCGATCAGCGTAATCACGCGGTGACCTTTCGCGACAGCGGCGGACCGGAGGGCTGCAAGGGCGATAGATTGCGGACCGGATGTCGACGGGAGGTCGTCTTCGATGATGCAGATACGCAGTGTTCGCATGGTCATGAGCTTGGCCTCTCCATCGGCTATCCGAACCCCCTAAAGTGCTCGCGTGCGGATCCCTTGGATAGGGAATCCGGTAGCCCGGCGTGGCCGCGTATGACGATCCCTCCACCTATTCCGCAGGAGTGAACTGCGGTTCACGCCTTCGCAACGCTTTTTTGAATGGTGATCTGCTCAAGCGACTTCGGGGACGAAATTTCATCTTTCGTTGATGGTGCACGACATTCCGGACGTTCCCCCCGGTGTACCCCGGTGTAGCTTCATCGGCACCGCGCTGACATGGGCTGTTGTCGATGTCGCGCGGAGAGAACCCACGGGTCGATACGCGAAATGAAGCCACTCAACCGGGTATATGCGGACGGCTATTGGGCCGTGGACAGTATGGCCCGACCAGCGTTCGCCACGCCCGCCTTGGTTGCATGCGGACCCAATGCTGCTGAAGGCGGGACGGTGGCGATCCTGTTGTGCACCTATCGTGGGCAACGCTATCTTGCCGAGCAACTCGATTCGTATTCGACACAAACCTACGGAAATTGGCAGGTATGGGCGTCGGACGATGGGTCGGATGATGACACTGCCTTGATTCTCTCTGCGTACCAACGCAAGTGGTCGCACGGCAGGATTTCGATTGTCTCCGGTCCTCGGAAAGGGTTCGTCGCGAATTTCCGGTCGCTGACTTGTCGGGGCGAGATTCACGCGGACTATTACGCCTATTCGGACCAGGACGACGTCTGGGAATCCGACAAGCTCGAACGTGCAGTTCGCTGGCTTGCCACGATTCCCGAAGGGGCTCCGGCGCTCTACTGTGCCCGCACCCGTCTTGTCGACGCGGAAAACAAGGAGATCGGCATGTCGCCGTTGTTTTCCAGGGCTCCGGGGTTTGCCAACGCCCTCATGCAGAACATCGGGGGAGGAAATACGATGGTCTTCAATAATGCCGCGCGCGAAGTCCTTCGAGACACCGGGGAGGGCATCCCGGTTGTCATGCACGACTGGTGGACCTATCTGCTCATTTCCGGTTGCGGCGGTCGGGTTCTGTACGACCGCCATCCATCCCTGCGCTATCGCCAGCACAACGGCAATATGGTCGGTATGAACTCGACATGGGATGCCCGCATGCGACGAATTCACATGGCATGGCAAGGGCGATTCCGCAGCTGGAATGAGTGCAACCTGGCAGCGTTGCGATCCATGCAAGGAAGGCTTACCCCGGAAAATCGGGAAATCCTCGAGCGCTTCGAAGACGCACGCCGACGGCGCCTCGTTCCGCGATTGGCTCAACTGAAGCGGAGCGGAGTCTATCGCCAGACCTTGCTCGGGAATCTCGGCTTTGTCGCCGCCGCCGTCTTTAACAAGATTTGATCGATTGCTCGCCCCATTCCACTGTGGAGTGCCGAGGTGGTCATGGCGAACCAACAAGAGGACCTCGGGTACGCCTTCATCGAAATCGCGATGAAGGAGGTCGGCGGCGGAAACGAAGACCGTCATGTCGGGTTGGACGGCATCGGTGGAGGCATCCCGTCCGCGGTTGGGGACTTCCGGGCGCGGGTCTCGCTTGGGATTCAAGCGACAGGAGCGGAAGATGATCCAGGCTGGTGTTGAGGAGAAATGTCTCGACTCGTTTCTGGAGCGCGGCGAGGAGGCGCTTGCCAAGGCGATGGCGCGCCTCGCGCAACGGGAGGAGCGGGTTGCCGAACTGGAATGGAGGCTGCAATCTGCGGAGGCCGAGCGGAACGTCGCCAAGGAAACGCTCGCGGCGATCCTGAAATCCCGATCTTGGCGGATAACCGCTCCCATGCGGCTTGCGGCTCGCCTGATTCGTTGGCAAAGGCCGTTTGTCAGCGGCGGCCTGCGTGCCCGTATGTTGGATTACGCAAAGCCCATATACTGGAAAATTCCACACAACTATCGCCGCCAGATTCTTCTGTTGGGGTATCGCGGGCTCCCCTGGCTATTTGCCGGCACCCCACACTTTGAGTTGTGGAAGAACGGCAGTGGATTGGCGGAATCCGGCGAGGCCGGGTCCGATCATTTGGTGGAAATCGACGCGGTTCCGGCGGCGCAGCGGGCGAAGGGCAGCATCGCAATCCACCTGCATTTGTTCTATGAAGATCTCGCAGGGGAGTTTGCCGGATACTTGAGAAATATGCCGTTTGAGTACGATCTCTACGTATCGGTAAAGGATGGTCATGGAGATGCCGTTTGCCGGAACGAATTTTCGGGATTGCCCAAGCTGGCCAGACTCGTCGTCGAGGTCGTGCCGAACCGCGGTCGCGACATCGCGCCGATGTTCTGCACGTTTGCAGAGCATCTTCGGCGATATGACTACATCGGCCACCTGCATGGAAAGAAGTCTCTTCATAACCAGGGCGCGACCGATGGATGGCGACAGTATCTGTGTGGAGGATTGCTGGGAGGCGACGAGCGCATTCGCCGTATCATTTCCTTGCTGCAAGATGACGCGGCGCATGGCATCGTCTATCCGCAGAATTTCCACCTTCTGCCTTATTGGGCGAATACCTGGCTTGCCAATCGATCGATGGGGGCGCAATGGTGTGCTCGATTGGGTGTCGCCAACATGCCGACCGGGTATTTTGACTTTCCCGCAGGTTCGATGTTTTGGGCCCGTGGCGACGCATTGAAGGCGCTTTTTCAAGCCGACATCACGTTCGAAGATTTTTCCGAAGAATCCGGACAGACGGACGGCACACTTGCGCATTGCCTGGAGCGCCTGTTGGTGTTGAGCGCCCGGCGGCAAGGTCTGCGGGCTGCGATCATCAAGGATCAGCAGGTCCCGTCCTGGTCGCCCTGGCGACTGGGGCAGTGCACGGGGCGTTCGATCGAATGCTTCCGTGTGCAGGTGCATGCTGGCGAGGTCAAGCTGATCGGGTTCGATATCTTCGACACGCTCTTGTGCCGTGCACTGATGAACCCGGATTCAACCAAGGATATCGTGGCCCGGCGGGTTGGCGGAGAAGTTGCTCGCTTATATATGCAATACCGCGGTCCGGCGGAAACGATTGCCAGGGAGGAGGCGGGGCGGGATATCGACCTGGATGCTATATATCGGAAGCTGGGGGCGATTGCGGGGTTGCCCGATGAAGCTGTGACGCGCTTGCGGGCGCATGAGGAGGCCGTAGAGCGGGAAAGCCTGGTGCCCCGAAGCGGAGGCCTGGAGTTGTATCGCGAAGCGTTGGCGAGCGGGAAGCCGGTCGTTCTGTTGTCGGACATGTTTTTGCCGCGCACGCAGATTGAGCGGATCCTGGGGGATCATGGGGTCGCGGGTTGGGCCGGGCTCTATGTCTCGAGTGATGTCGGTCTGCGTAAGGACACGGGCGCGCTCTACGACTTCGTGCTGGCCCGGCATGGGGTTGGCGCGCGGGAGTTGCTGATGGTCGGCGACAACGAGCGCTCCGACATCCAGATTCCCGGAGACCGCGGTGCGAGCTTGTTTCCGGTGCTGAAAGCCGTGGAGATGGGACGGGGGGCGCCCCGCATGCAGCCGTTGGTCGAGGAAGTGGAAAGGTATGGGAATCTGGACGATCAAATGACCCTTGGCTTGGTGCTGCGCGAAAACTTTTCGGCGGTGTTCTATCCAGGATTTGACCCGTCCTCGCTGGTTCCGCCGACACCGTTTCATGTGGGCTATAGCGTGATGGGGCCTTTGCTCACGAGTTTTGCGGACTGGCTGCTGGAGAAGACGCGTCGCGACGGGATCGCCAGGATGTATTTTCTGGCTCGCGAGGGTGAGGTGCTGAAGAAGGTGTTCGATATCTGGACGAGGGATCTCCCCGATGTCCCCGACCGGCACTACCTGGTGGTGTCGCGCCGTGCCGTCAGCGTACCAGCCCTGACCGATCACGAGGGCATTCTTCAGGTCGCCCGTGCCACCTACTTCCCGAAGCCGATCGAAGACTTCCTGGAGGAGCGGTATGGCCTGATGCTCGGTGCCGGCCGATGGACGGAGTTGGCGGCACGGACGGCATGGCGTCCCGGGAAAGTCGTGGAAGTCCGGCAGGGCAATATCGACCATCTGGCGGCATTGCTGGAGTTGCTTCAGGGCGAGATTCTTTCCGTCGGCAGCGCGGAGCGGATGGCGCTGGAACGGTATCTCGAGGATCAAGGGCTCCTTCTGGACGGACGTCAGGCGGTCGTGGATGTCGGTTATGGCGGAACGATACAGGGCTACCTGAACAGCTTGATTGCGCGTCCGGTGCACGGCTACTATCTGATCACCGACGAGCGGATCGTTCCGATCGAGAATCGGTATGGGATCATCGCCGCAGGATGTTTTGGCGACCGGGTTCCGTGTGATCCACGGGCCCCGCTGATGTACCGGCGCAGTTTCGATCTTGAGAAGATGCTGAGCGCCAGCAGTGCGCAGGTGGTCCGGTACGTGCTCGACGACGAACTCGGAGTGCGCGGAGTGTTCCGGGAGTTGTCGAGTGGCGAACGGATTGGTCGGACGTTTCGGGCAGAGCTTCAGGCGGGAATCGTTCGATATGCGGAGGATGCGGTCCGAGTGCGCACCTCGCTGCTGCCCGACTTCCGACCGTCCACCGATGTCGCCCGGAAGCTTTATGACCAGTTGTTCCAGCAGCAGTCGGTCGGCGAGATCGAGTTGTTCAAGCGAGTGGTCCTGGATGACCACTATTGCGGGCGCGGCCTGGTCTGTTGACGGGACCACCGAACGAAATAAAGAAAAACGCCCGCATGGCGCGGGCGTATTCTTGCGTCCGGTATTGCGCGGCCGAACTACTTCCTGCGCATTTTCCGCGCGAGTGCCGTGCCGACGAGCGCCATCCCCATCATGCCGAGCGCGGCCGGCTCGGGAACGTTGGTGGGCGTCCCGGGACCCGTTGCCCCCACTTGGCCCGTGCTCGTGCAACCGGAATCGGTCACTCCGGAGCAGATGTCGGCGGCAAAGTACGCCGGCGTATAGCCGCGTGGCGGTGCAGTGCTGGTCAGGGCGAAATCGGCGGTGGTCAGCGATGCGCCCATCACCTCGAAGACAAACGGAGCGGTGGCGATGGGAAGCGATGTGCCGCTTCCGCACGTGCTGCAACTGATCCCCCAGGTGAATGTGCCGAAGGGGTTGGCTCTGCCACCCGGCGTGAAAGCCGAAAAGCTCTGACCATTCCCACGAGAAAAGTTGCCGACGCTGGTCGGAGTGGCATCGAGGTTGAAACTGAACATCGGGCCGGAACCGGTGTTAGCGAAAAATTCCGTACCGGCCAAGGCGACGCTGACCTGGACGCCGCCCGAGATATCCGTAAGCGTTACGGATCCATAGTTTCCCGGCGTGGTAAGGAAGCCGCCACCGTTGTTGAGGGTGTATACGACGCCCGCGGTGGCCGGAAGTGCGGCCCCCATCATGAGCGTGACGGCGGCGGCGCGATAGAGCGTGCAAAGCCGCGTGCGTACGTTGTTGGTCAGCTTCATTTTGATGCTCCGGCGAATCGGAATTGGCGCGGAAAAGTTTCCGTGCTGTGGATGCGGAAAAACAAGCAAATTCGGTGCCAGTATTAATTTTCTTCGAAAAATCAAGGGGATCTCTTGAGGTGGCAGACGATTTTCGGGCGTGGGCGTAAAAAAATCCGACATTCCCTTTCCGGAAACCAGGAAATATGCCGGTTGGTTGCCGAGTGGATGTACGGGGCGCAACCGTTGCAGGGACGAACCGCAAGCGATTTGTCGCAACGCCCCGGAAAGACCTCGGGACGGGTTTGTTCAGGCAATCCGGTGGCAGGCCGCAATGAGGTTGGATTCGTCGACAATCCCTACACTGCCGCTACATGAACGCGGACGACCGATGTGGGTAGTCAACTGCCGTGCTGTAAGCCGTTGATTTCATTGGTGGGTCGTGCAGGACTTGAACCTGCGACCAACGGATTAAAAGTCCGCTGCTCTACCGACTGAGCTAACGACCCGCGGGCGGATGGAGTGGCGTTATAGGCGTCGCGTGGATCCACGACTCCGGCGCCAGAAAAGCCCGCGATTATCGCGGGACTGCGCCGCAGAGTCAAATCGCAACCGCGGCTGCGGCGGGCGCGGTCTGCCGCGGCCGGCCGATCACGAGTGCTCGGGGTGTTTTTTCCGCGTCGTGGCGCGATGCGCCGACGGACGGCGTTCGGCCGGCAGGGCGGCAAGCCGTTGCTGCGCGAGCTTCGCGAAATCCGTCCCCGGGAAATCGTGCACGATGCGCCGCAGGGTGACGCGCGCGCTGCGCACTTCGCCCATCGCCGTCTGGCTGGCGGCCATGTTCAGGAGCGCCTCCGGAACGTGCGGCGAGTCGGGGAATCGGGAGACGAGCATGCGCTGCGCCACGACCGCGGCGGAATATTCCTTCAGCGCGAAGTACGAACTGCCGAGCCAGAACTGTGCCGCCGCCCCGTACGCCGACGCCGGGTAGCGCGCGGTGAATCCGCGGAATGCCTGCGCTGCGGCACGGTAGTCGCCGCTTCGGAACTCGCTCACCGCGGCTTCGTAGTCCTGCTCCTCGTGGCGGTCGATCTGCACCGTCTTGCCGTCGACATTGACGGTCAGCGGCTCGAGCTTGTGCAGGCGCTGGTCGAGGTCGTTGTAGAAGTCGTGCTGGTTCTTCTGCAGGATGGCGAGCTGGTGGGCGAGATCTTCCGTGGTGCCTCGCAGGTGGTCCATGGTCTCGGTCGACTGGTCGTGCCGGCTTGCGGTTTCCGCCAGCCCGTTCTGGACTGCCTGGACCCGCTTTTCGAGGTCCGTAACCTGCCGGGCGAGCGCATTCAGACGGTCGTTCTGGGCGGCGACGGTGTCGCGCAGTTGCAGGATCGCGCGACGCGCGTCGTTGTCGGCGAAGATGTCGGCATGGGCGGGAACGCTCCATGCCGCAGCCGCCACCACCAGCGCGCCGGCGAGGGTGCGCTGAACGGTGGCGGGGATTTTCCCTGCGATCGAGGCCATGGCGTTGGGCATGTTGAAGGGTCAGTTGGTGTAGACGATGTCCGCCCGGCGGTTTTCCGCCCAGCACTTCTCTTCATGGCAGAGCGCGCGCGGATGCTCCTTGCCGTAGCTCACCGACTCCACGCGGCTTGCCGGCACGCCCAGCAGTTCCAGGCGGCTGCGCACGGCGTCGGCGCGGCGCTGGCCCAGGGCCAGGTTGTATTCGGCGGTGCCCCGTTCGTCGGTGTTGCCCTCGATGCGCACGGTGCGGGTCGGGTTGTCGACCAGGAAGCGCGCGTGGGCGGCGACGATCGCGATCTCGTTGTCGGGAATCACCGACTTGTTGAATTCGAAGTAGATGCTCTGGTGCGAAAGGATGTTGTGCGGATCGGTGAGCGGATTGAGCGCCGCCCCCCCGGCGTTGGCGCCGCCGTTCAGGCCGCTGGTTCCGGAGCCGCTGACCGCCGCCGGCGTGGCGGTCCCGCCGGCGGCGCCGGCACCGGCCGGCTGCTGATCGAGGCTGGTGCTGCTGCAGCCGGCGAGAACCAGGGCAATGGCGCCCGCGAGGGCGGTGAGGCGCAGGTTTTTCATGCGAACGCTCCGTTGGATGTGGGGGTTTGGAAAATCGGTTGGCAAGGCTGCATGGTTCGCGTCCAGGGTGCCCCGGGGTTTTGACTAGGGAGTGAACGGGCCCCAGCTCGGTTCGCGGTAGTCGCCCTTGGGACCGGACAGCAGGACGTGGACGGTGCCGTCGATCGATGCCAGGGCGAGCAGGCCGCGTCCGCCCACCTCCAGCGAGGTCGCGTAGATCAGCATGCGGCCGTTGGGGGCGAAGGACGGGCTTTCGTCGTTGACGGTGTTGGTGATGGTGAGTTCCTGGTTGCTCGCCAGATCGAGCGTCTCCACCTGGAACAGGCCGTCGCGGCGGGAGACGTAGGCGAGCGTCTTGCCGTCCGGGCTGATGCGCGGGCTGACGTTGTAGTCGCCGATGAAGGTCATGCGTTCGGCATCGCCGCCGCCGGCCGGCATGCGGTAGGTCTGCGGGCCGCCGCTCCGGTCCGAGGTGAAATACATCCAGGCCCCGTCGGCGGAGAAGATGGCTTCGGTGTTGATGCCGGGTTCGCGCGTCATCGCCTTCAGGTGGCGGCCGTGGAGATCCATGGTGTAGATCTCGGAGTTGCCGTCCTTGGTCAGGGTGACCGCGAGCCGCTTGCCGTCCGGTGTGAAGGCGGGCGCGCTGTTCGTGCCGGGATAGCCGGCCACCAGGCGCCGCCTGCCGGTCATGAGATTCTGGACGTACACCACCGCGTGGTTGTGCTCCAGGGCGACGTAGGCGAGATGCTGGCCGTCCGGCGACCAGGTCGGCGACAGGATGAAGCCGGGCGAGTGCAGGACGGTCTGCGCGTCGGCGCCGTCGGCGTCGGCAACCTGCAGGTCATAGCGGCTGCGGCTGAACTGCACGACGTAGGCGATGCGCGTGGAAAACACACCCGGATAGCCCGTGACCGCCTGGTAGATCCGATCGGCGATCTTGTGGGCGATGTGCCGCTGGTCGCGCTGCGAGCCCGCGCCGGCGATGGTGAATTCCATGCCGTCGACCTGGTAGCCCTTGACCGTATCGTAGAGGCGGTAGCGGACCTGGATCCGGTTGTCGGGGAGGTGCTGGACCGAGCCGACGGCCAGCGTGCTGGCACCCCGCGATTTCCAGTCCGCGAACGGGATCGGGGCGGCTTCCTCGATCGCATCCGGTCCGGCGTCGACGATCTGGAACATGCCGGAGCGGTTGAGGTCGGCCCGGACGATGGCGGCGAGGTCCTGCTGCAGCGGCGTGTCGACGTGGAAGTTCGCCACGGCGATGGGGTACTGCTGCGCGCCGACGCCGGTGACTTCGACCGTCATCTGGGCGCGGGCCGGGGCGGCGGAAAGCAGGGCGGCAAGCGCCAGCGTCAGGCCGGCGGCGAGAAGGGAGCGGATGGATCGCATCGGAAGGGGCGTACGTTGGGGGGAAGAAGAGACCATGGCGACGGATTCTATTCGTGTCGGGGTGACAGGCTATTGTCCAGGGAAATACGACGCCGGTTCGGTGGTCGGGTTCCTTAGTGCGCGTCTTTGGGATAGAGCTTCACGTCGATGGTCCGGGGCAGATCCTGCCCGTCCTTGCGCGGGAAGGGATTCACCGCCAGGATCGCGCGCAGTGCCGCCTCGTCGAAACCGGGCAGCCCGCTGGGTTTGATCAGCAGCGGGTCGCCGACCTGCTGTCCGGTGGGCAGGACGTGGACCTCGTACTCGGCGTAGACGCTGTCGGCGACGTCGGGCGGGACCGCGAAAAACAGGTGCGCCTTGATCGCCGCGCCGATGACGTTGGCGTCGGCCCGGCTCATGCCGCTCGAGGCGATGGTGGCGCTGCGGGGCGTCGCGGTCGCCGCCTGGTTGGCCAGGCGGTTGAGCTCCTGCATTTCCTGTTGCTGTTCCTGCGCGGCGGCCTTGTCCAGGCGGGCGCGCTCGGCCGCGGCCTGCGCCTTGGCGGCCGCCTCCGCCGCGGCCCTGGCCGCCTTGTGCGGGTGATGGCGGTGGTTTTCGCGCGTCTTCTGCGGCGGCGGCTTGGGGGTGGTCGGCGCCGTCTTCTTTTCGACGATATCCGCCTTCGACGGCAGGCGCTCCTCCTTGGGTGGAGGCGGGGGCGGCGCCGGCGGCTGCGGTTGCGGCACGACCTTCGGCGGCGTCGGCGCCCGGACGGCATGGTGGGGCACCGGCATCGGCGGCAGGTTCCAGAGGGTCGCCGTCACCGGCGCACTCGCGCCGGTGTGCCAGCGCATCGCGATCCACAGCGCGGCGACCAGCGCGCCGTGCATGGCCAGCGCCGCCAGGAAGGAGGGCAGCGTATCGTGGTTTCGGTGCGGGGCTTGCCGCGGAACCCGGTCGGCGGCAATTGCGGTCATCGGGTCGGTCTCACCGACAGGCCGACGCGTTTGACGTCGGCCTTGTAGAGCGCGTCCATGACGTGGATGATCGCGTCGTAGCGAACCCGTTTGTCGCCCGAGATCACCACCGGGACGTTGGGGTCGCTCTGCTGGCGCTGCCGCACCAGCGCGACGAATTCATCGAGTTGCACCGGCCGGGGCTCGGCGTACCCGCCGGCGGTGCGGTCGCGCAGCAGCAGGCTGCCATCGGCCT
>JAKCCX010000030.1 GCA_021838715.1 Pseudomonadota bacterium
CCAGTCCGACGATCACGAGAATGGATACCGCCGCATCGGCGGCGACATGGATGATGGCCGCGCGCATGTTGTTGTCGCGGTGGGCGGCGCTCGTGTGTTCCGGCCCATGGTCATCATCGTGTCCATGGTGGTCATGATCATGATCGTCGTCATGGTCATGGTCATGGCCATGGTCATGGTCATGGCCATGGTCATGGTCGTGTCCATGGCCATGGTGATGATGGTGGCCGCCGCGGCTGAGAATCCAAGCGCTTCCGATGTTCACCGCCAGGCCGACGAAGGCGATGGGGATGGCCTGGGAAAAATGAATCTGCACGGGTCGAAGCAGGCGCAGTACGGACTCGTACCCGATCAGCAGCGCGATCATCGCGAGGATGATCGCGCTCGTGAATCCCGCAAGGTCCCCCATCTTGCCGGTGCCGAAGGAGAATCGGGGGTCGTGCGCGTGGCTGCGGGCATAGCGGTAGGCCAATGCGGCGAGCAGCAGGGCGCCGGCATGGGTGCTCATGTGCAGGCCGTCGGCAACCAGCGCAATCGAGCCGAAGAGCAGGCCGCCGACGATTTCGGCGCACATCATCGCCCCGCACAGCGCGATCACGGCCCAGGTGCGTCGTTCGCTCGCCTCGTGGTCGACGGCCAGAAAGACGTGCCCGTGACTCCCCGGTACTGCGGCTGCTTCGATCATGATTCCATCCCTGCCCGACGTTCTCACTTGATGTAGCTGCGAAGCACGTCGATCAGCTGTTCCCGCGCATCCTCCGCGCCGGATTCGCTGCCGGCGTCGACCAGATGCGTGCGCACGTGATCCTCGAGCACTTCGCTCATCAGTCCGTTGACGGCGCCCCGAACTCCCGCGATCCGGTGCATGACCGTCTCGCAGCCGGATTCCTCTTCCAGAGCCCGTTCGATGGCTTCCACCTGGCCGCGGATGCGACGGACCCGGGCCAACAGCTTTTTCTTCTCGTGAACGGTGTGGGACATATAGGGGGGTATCCTATCAGAGATCGATCGATTGCCGTTTTCGCCGCCACCGGCGCGCCGCGACGACGGCCCAGACGGCTTCGACGACGCCGAACGGCCAGGCGCCTTGAAGGAACCCGTAGACCGAACCGAGTGCGCAGGCACCGGCGAAACCGAGGATGTTCCACGGGCTGCGGTCTTCGAATGCGTAGAAGAGGAGCATCGCGGTCACCGCGAACAAGCCGAAAATCGTGAGCGGGTGCATGGAGTCGTCCGGACGGGTGGCGGAATGGCCGGTTGCAATTTTATGGAATGCCTGATGAAGTACGAACGAGGCGGAATGCACGGGCGGCCCCGGCGGCCTGCCGGCGGACGTCGAACGTCCTGCACGGCGGGGTGCGACGCGGTGCCGAGCCCCAACTGGAGGTGGCATGATGGCCGGCGATGCGACGAATGACCGGGATTCCGGCCATGGCACGGCAGGGGCCGGGTCTCCGCACTGCCATCATGGTTGCGGCCATGGCGGGCATCACCACCATGGCGATCCGGACCGGCAGTCGACGGCCTTTCGGGTGGCGATCGCGCTCAACGCATCGTTCGTGGTGGCGCAGTTCGCCTACGGCGTTGCGGCCAACTCGACCGCGCTGATGGCCGATGCCGGGCACAACCTTGCGGACGTCCTCGGCCTGGCGCTGGCGCTGGCGGCGTCGATCCTCGCCAAGCGCGCGCCCAGTCCCCGCTTCACCTACGGCTTGCGCAGCAGCTCGATCCTGGCGGCGCTTGCCAACGCCATGCTGCTGCTGCTCACCTGCGGCGGAATTGCCTGGGAGGCCGCGCGGCGCATGCTCGCGCCGCCGCCGGTGTCGGGGCTGACCGTGACCCTGGTTGCGGCTGCGGGGATCGTCGTCAACGGCATTTCGGCGTGGCTCTTCCTGCGCGGCAGCAAGGCCGATATCAACGTGCGGGGTGCCTTTCTGCACATGGCGGGCGATGCCGCGCTCTCGCTGGGAGTGGTTGTCGCGGGCCTGGTGATCATGAAGACCGGCTGGTACTGGATCGATCCGGTGGTGAGCCTGGGGATCGTGATCCTGATCCTCGCCGGCACCTGGGGACTGCTGCGCGAATCGGTGCGGTTGATTCTCTCCGCGGTGCCGGCGGGCATCGACCGCGACGCGGTGTCGGCGTTTTTGCGCAGCAGACCGGGCGTCACCGACGTCCACGACCTGCACATCTGGGGCATGAGCACGACCGAGAATGCCCTGACGGTGCACCTCGTGATGCCCGCCGGCCATCCCGGCGATGCCGTGCTCGACGAAATCGCCGAAGGCCTGCGCACGCGCTTTTCGATCGCGCACAGCACGTTGCAGGTCGAGATGGGGACGACGGAACACGCGTGCGCCCTGCTGCCGGCGGCGTGAGCGGGGGCGACTTGCGTATTGCGTAGAATGGAGCGCGCTTTGATCCGCTTCGTTTCTCGACACCATGCTCCGGATTTTCTTAGCGACGGCCGCCTCGATCCTGTTGCTTGGCGGCTGTTCCGATTTCATCGCCGAGACCGGGCCCGATGCGATCAACATCAAGGTGCTTCCGGGAACCTTGGTCGCGTCGCACGGCATTGAGCTCGTCAAGGTCGACTACCCGACCGCGCATGCGATCGCGTTGCGGGAGCGCCCCCCCCATTTTTCCTCGTTCGCGGCGGGGTCGGGTCCGGCCAGTCCGGTGGTCGGCTCCGGCGACGTCCTGACCGTCGCGATCTGGAAGACATCGCCCGCGACCTTGTTCACGCCGGGCGGATCGCCCGCGGTGGTCAATCTGCCGGCCCAGATGGTCGACAACGCCGGCAATGTGGTCGAGCCGTTCATCGGTACGCTGCACGTTGCCGGTCGCACCGTGCAGCAGATCGAGGGGGACATCGCGCAACGGCTTTCGGGCGTCCCCCGGCCGTTCCAGGTCCTCGTCGCGCGGACGGTCAACAACACCCGGAACGTCACCGTGGTGGGCAACGTGGCGCACAGCATGGAGGTGCCGTTGAATCCGGGCGGCGTGCGGCTGTTGCGCGCCGTTGCGCTGGCGGGCGGCGTGACCAAGCCGGTCGATCAGGTCTCGATCCAGTTGTCCCGCGGCGGGCGGGTGATGGTCATGCCGTTCGAGGATATCCTGCGGGATCCAAGCCAGAACATTCCGCTGCGTGCCGGGGATGTCGTCGCCGCCATCTCCCGGCCGTGGCGATTCATCGTCCTCGGCGCCACCGGCGGCAACCGCGAGATCGAGTTCCAGACCAGCGGCATCAGCCTTGCGCAGGCGATCGCGCGGGCGGGGGGCATCGACGACAACCGGGGCAATCCTTCGGCGGTGTTCGTGTTCCGATTTTCCGATCCGCAGGGGTTGCCGTCGGATCTGCGCGGCGTTCCGCCCGTCGACGGCAAGGTTCCGACGATCTTCGAATTCGATCTGCGTGACCCGGCGGTTCTGTTCGCCGCCGAGACCTTTCCGATGCGCGACCACGATCTGCTCTATGTTTCCGACGCGCCGTCGGCCGACCTGCAGAAGGTGTTCAATCTGATCGGTTCGATCGTCTTCCCGTATCAGGCCTACGTCGCCGCCGGCGGCACGATGCCCTGACGGCGGAGCGGCCGCCCAGACGCGATCCGGCCGGTCCCTGGGCCTCAGATCCCCGCACCTCCGCTTCGCCCGCGGTCGGTCGGGGTCAGCCGAAGCGCTTATGTAACGTTCACGAGGAATCTGGGATACTCCGCCCCGTTTTCCTGCCGCGGCACGGAAGAGGAATCGTTTCCGGGGCGTTTGCGGCAATGGCGTCGTATGTCGTGGGTGGGCAACGACGCGGTGGGTGGCGCTGGAGGGAATATGGAAGTCATTCTTGCCCAACCCAGGGGCTTTTGCGCCGGCGTGGTGCGCGCGATCGAGATCGTCGAGCGGGCACTCGAGTTGTACGGATCGCCGGTCTACGTACTGCATGAGATCGTGCACAACCAGCATGTGGTGGCTGCGCTGCGCGCCCGCGGTGCGGTCTTTACCGAGGATCTGGCCGATGTTCCGGCGGAGGCGGTCACGATTTTCAGTGCCCACGGCGTCTCCGATGCGCGGGTCGACGAGGCGCGCCTCGGCCGCCTGAACGTGATCGACGCGACCTGTCCGTTGGTGGCCAAGGTTCATCTGCAGGCCCGGAAGTACAGTTGCGAAGGGGCGGAGGTGATCATCGTCGGCCATGCCGGTCATCCGGAGGTCGAAGGTACGCGGGGGCGGATTCCCGGCCCGGTGCACGTCGTGTCCGGCCCGGCGGAGGTCGCCCGCCTGGCGGTGTCCGATCCGGAGCGTCTGGCCTACGTCACCCAGACCACCTTGAGTGTGGACGATACCCGCGATACAATCGCGGCTTTGCGTGCACGATTTCCGGCCATTCGAGGACGCGAACTCGACGGTATCTGCTACGCTACCCAAAACCGGCAGAACGCGGTCCGGATCCTGGCGCGGGACACCCAGTTGCTTCTGGTGGTCGGCGCCCGGAACAGTTCCAACTCGAACCGACTGCGGGAAGTCGGCGCCCAGGCCGGAATGGCCGCTTACCTCGTGGAAGACGCAAGCGAGATCGATCCCGCGTGGATCGTTCCCGGATTGCGGGTAGGCGTGACCGCCGGGGCATCCACGCCGGAGCGCCTCGTTCAGGATGTGCTGAAGCGGCTGGCGGGCATGGAAGACATCGAGGTGCGCCAGTTGACCGCAGAGCCGGAGCAAGTGAGCTTCAATCTGCCCGCTGTTCTTCAGCACAATCGGCCCAGCGCCGCCAGCAGCCAAGAAAAAATCTGATCTGTTATGAGCATTCCTCTGATCCAGCAGTACCGCATCGCCCGTTACGTGCTTCGCCAGAAGCTGCAAGGTCGGCGGCGTTATCCCCTGGTCCTGATGCTGGAGCCGCTGTTCCAGTGCAACCTCGCCTGCGCGGGTTGCGGCAAGATCGATTACCCGCAGGAAATCCTGAGCCGCCGGCTGACCCTCGAGGAGTGCCTGACGGCGGTCGACGAGTGCGACGCGCCGGTGGTTTCGATCCCCGGGGGCGAACCGCTGATCCACAAGGACATGCCCGCGATCGTTGCCGGAATCGTGGCGCGGCGGAAATTCGTCTACCTTTGCAGCAACGCCATCCTGCTCGAGAGCAAGATGGATGAGTATCAGCCGTCGCCCTATCTGACGTTTTCGATCCACCTCGACGGCCTGCGCGAGCGCCATGACGCGTCCGTCTGCCGCGAGGGGGTGTTCGACAAGGCGGTCGCGGCGATCCGTGAAGCCCGCCGGCGCGGGTTTCGGGTCAACGTCAACTGCACCCTGTTCCTGGGCGAAAATCCCGAGGAGGTCGCGGAATTCTTCGACTTCTGCACCGAGCTCGACGTCGAGGGCATCACGGTGTCGCCGGGCTACAGCTACGAGCGCGCGCCGCGCCAGGACGTGTTCCTGCAGCGCCGCCAGAGCAAGCGGCTGTTCCGCGAGATCTTCAAGCGGGGGACGGAGCGGGGCCGCCGCTGGCGGCTCAACCATTCCAGCCTGTTCCTGGACTTTCTCGCCGGCAATCAGAATTACCACTGCACGCCGTGGAGCAATCCCACGCGCAACATTTTCGGTTGGCAGCGTCCCTGCTACCTGATGGCCGACGGCGGCTATGCCGAGAGCTTCCGGGCGCTGATGGACGAGACCGAGTGGGATCGGTACGGAACCGGCAATCATCCGGCGTGCGCCAATTGCCTCGCGCATTGCGGCTACGAGGGAACCGCCGTCGACGACGCGGTCGCGCATCCCCTCAAGGCGCTGCTGGTGCGGCTGCGCGGACCGCGCACGACCGGGGACATGGTTCCGGAACCGGCGATGCGGCATCCGAGCATCGAGACCATTCCCATCTCGACCGGTGGCGAGCGCGCGGAGCCGCGTTGATCATGAGTGATGCCTGCCATTCGCCGGCGACGCAGGCGGACGATGATCGCCTGCAGGACGCGCTGCTGGACGGCGTCTCGCGCACGTTCGCGCTCACCATTCCGCAGCTTCCCGGTTCGCTCGGCCGCGTGGTCGGCAACGCGTACCTGCTCTGCCGCATCATCGACACGATCGAGGACGAAGTCACCTTGCCGGTGGCCGACAAGCGCCGGTTCTACGACCGGTTCCTGCGTTCCCTGGCGGGCGAAGAGGCGGCGCAGCCGTGGGTCGATGAACTGATCCCCGCGCTGTCGCCCACGGCATCGGCCGACGAGCATACGCTGGTGCGTGCGATCCCCCGCGTGATTGCGATCATGCGCGGATTCAATCCGGCGCAGCGGGCCGCGCTGACCGAGTGCGTGCGCATCATGGCCGACGGCATGGCCGAGTTCCAGCAGCGCAAGAGCCTCGACGGCCTGAAAGATCTGGCCGAGCACGCGCGCTATTGCTACTACGTCGCCGGGGTGGTGGGTGAGATGCTCACCCGCCTGTTCTGCGACTACTCGCCCGAGATCGCGCGCAACCGCGACGGGCTCATGGCGCGTTCGGTGTCGTTCGGCCAGGGTCTGCAGATGACCAACATCCTCAAGGACGTCTGGGAAGACCGGATCCGCGGCGCCTGCTGGCTGCCGCGCGACGTGTTCCTCGCCCAGGGCTGCGACCTGAGCCGCCTCGATCCGCAGCACCCCCAGCCGGGTTTTGCCAAGGCGATGGACCTGCTGATCGGCGAGGCCCGCAACTGTCTGGAAGAGGCGCTGGAGTACACCCTGCTGATCCCGCGCGAAGAGACGGGCATCCGCAATTTCTGCCTGTGGGCGATCGGCATGGCCGTGCTCAGCTTGCGCAAGCTGCACCGCCACCTCGATTTCCACGAGGGACGGCAGGTCAAGATCACGCGCCGCAGCGTTGCAGCGACGATCGCGGTATGCCGTTTCGCGGCGCCGCGCGATGGATTGTTGCGGCAGTTGTTCGCGGGCGCGAGCATCGGCCTGCCGCGCGGTGCGCGGTGTGCGGTCTATCTGCCGGCATCGCCCCGGGACGCGTGAGATCATGTACGAAAAGACCTTCTTCGCACCGCAGACCATGGACGAACGCCTCGATGCCGCCATCGCGCGCGCCCGCTCCGCCCTGACGGAGCGCCAGCGCCCGGACGGCCACTGGTGCTTCGAGTTCGAAGCGGACTGCACCATCCCCTCCGAATACATCCTGATGATGCATTACATGGATGAGATCGATGGGGCGCTGCAGAAGAAGCTGGCGCGCTACATCCGTGAACACCAGAACGCCGACGGCGGCTGGCCGCTCTACTGGGGCGGGCAGACCGACCTCAGCTGCGCGGTGAAGGCCTATTACGCGCTCAAGCTGGCGGGCGACGATCCGGAGGCTCCGCACATGCAGCGGGCGCGCCAGGCGATCATCGCGCGCGGCGGGGCGGAGCGCGCCAACGTGTTCACGCGGATCACGCTGGCCTATTTCGGCCAGGTGCCGTGGCGCGCGATTCCGTTCATCCC
Source organism: Pseudomonadota bacterium (assembly GCA_021838715.1). GTDB lineage: Bacteria > Pseudomonadota > Gammaproteobacteria > Burkholderiales > Burkholderiaceae_F > GJ-E10. Next base: position 7,452 of record JAKCCX010000030.1, read on the forward strand.
CGTGGAAGTGATGCTGCTGCCGCACTGGTTCTTCTTCCACATCTACAAGGTGTCCTCCTGGGCGCGGACGGTGATGGTGCCGCTGTTCGTGCTCTGCAGCCTGCGCGCGCGCGCGGCCAACCCGACCGGCGTCGGCATTCGCGAATTGTTCCGCCAGGATCCGGATCAGGTCCGGGACTACATGAAATCCAGCGGGATGACGCGCTGGGGGCGGGCGTTCCTGCTGCTGGATTCGCTGGGCCGTTGGTGCGAGCCGCTGATTCCCGCGGCGCTGCGCCGGCGCGCCGTTCGCGCCGCGGAGGAGTGGTTCACCGCGCGTCTGAACGGCGAGGATGGCATCAACGGCATCTTCCCGGCGATGGCCAACTCGTACCAGGCGTTGGCGCTGCTGGGCTATGCGCCGGACCATCCCTATCGGGTCCAGGCCCGCCGCGCCCTGCGGCTGCTGGTGGTCGAGCGCGAGGACGACGCGTATTGCCAGCCCTGCGTTTCGCCGACCTGGGATACGGCGCTGGCGCTGCACGCCCTGTGCGAAAGCGGCGTTTCGACGCCCGAGATGCATCGTTCCGTGGACTGGCTGCTGGAGCGCCAGATCATCGATGAGCCCGGCGACTGGCGGGTCAACCACCCGGGCGTGCCGGGCGGCGGCTGGGCTTTCCAGTACCACAATCATTTCTATCCCGACCTGGACGACACGGCGGCGGTCGCATGGGCGATCGCCCGCGTGATCGAGCCGCAGCGCCCCGCCTCCCTGGACCGGGCGGCGGACTGGCTGGTGGCGATGCAGTCGAAGAACGAGGGCTTTGCCGCCTACGACGCCGACAATACCCACTATTACCTCAACGAGATTCCGTTCGCCGATCACAAGGCCCTGCTCGATCCGCCGACGGCGGACGTGACCGCGCGGGTGGTCGCATTCCTGTCGTACCTGGGCCGCCCGCAGGATCGTTCGGCGATCGCGCGCGCGGTGGGCTTTCTGCTGCGCGAGCAGGAGCCGAACGGATCCTGGTTCGGGCGCTGGGGGACCAACTACGTCTACGGCACCTGGTCGGTTCTGGTGGCGCTCGAACTGCTCGGCGACGAACGGCCGCGCGAAGCGATGGCGCGCGCCGCGCGCTGGCTGGTGTCGGTGCAGCAGGACGATGGCGGGTGGGGCGAGAGCAACGACACGTACTTCGATCCGGGCCTGGCCGGCCGCGGCCAGCCTTCGACGGTCATGCATACCGCGTGGGCGTGCCTGGCGCTGATGGCGGCGGGCGAGGCCCATCGCGAATCGCTGGACCGCGGCATCGCCTGGCTGGTGGAACACCAGGATGCGGACGGCCGTTGGCGCGACCCGTATTTCAACGCGCCGGGGTTCCCGCGCGTCTTTTACCTTACCTATCATGGCTACCGCTGGTATTTCCCGCTCTGGGCGCTGGCGCGGTACCGCCGTCTGACCGGGCTGTGAGAGTCGGCATGGTGGTCGCCCTGCAAACCGAGGCCGACACGGTGTTGCCGCCCGCGGCGCTGGCTTGCGGCGCGACCGTGGCGATTGGTGCGTCCCTGCTCCTGCGCTGCTGCGGCATGGGGCCGGAACGGGCGGCCGACGCGGCGCGCACCCTGCTTGCCGAGGGTGCGACGGCCTTGCTGAGTTATGGAACCGCCGGCGCGTTGGCGCCCGAACTGGCGCCCGGCGCCTTGCTGCTGCCGGAGCGCATCGCCTACCATGGGACCGTGCGCGCCGTCGATGCGTCCTGGCGGCAGCGGATCGCCGCGCGACTGTCGCCGGCACCGGTCGCAGGGCTCCTGCTCACGCAGTCCCGGCCCTTGGTGACGGTCGCCGACAAGGTCGAGGCGTTCCGCGCCACCGGGGCCGCCGCCGTCGACATGGAAAGCGGCGCGGTGCTGGAGGTGGCCGATGCGGCCGGTGTGCCGGGTCTGGCGTTGCGCGCGGTGATCGACGGCGCGGCAACCGCCTTGCCGCGGGCGGCGGTGGCGGGGGTGGATGCCTACGGCCGGCCGCGGTTCGGGGCCATGGTGGCCGCCTTGTTGCGGCGGCCGCGGGATGGTGTGGACTGTGTCCGCCTGGGGGGCGATCTGCGCCGGGCCCGCCAGAGTCTTGTGCGAGCCTGGGCGCAATTGGGTCCGGAGGGGCTGGCAGCGTGAAGGCTTTGCTGACCGGGGCGTCGGGGTTCGTGGGTGCGGCCGTCGAGCGGATGCTGCTGGCGCGCGGGGTCGACCTGCGCGTCCTGATCCGGCCGGACGGCGGAGCCGCGCGCCCGGGCGCGAGCGCGGAGCGCTGGCGGCAGGCGGGCGTCGAGGTGGTGGAAGGCGATCTCCGCGACGTCGCCAGCCTGCGGCGGGCCGTCGCCGGTTGCGATGCGCTGTTCCATGTCGCCGCCGATTACCGGCTGTGGGTGCCGGATCCGGCGGCGATGTACGCCAGCAATGTCGACGGCACCGTCGCGCTCCTGCGCGCGGCGCTCGATGCGGGCGTGACGCGCATCGTCTATACCAGCAGCGTGGCGGTGCTGGGCAAACGTGCCGACGGACAGCCGGCGGACGAGGAAACCCCGTCCACCCTTGCCGACATGGTCGGGCACTACAAGCGGTCCAAATTCCTGGCGGAAGCGGCGGTGCGCGGACTGTGCCGCGATGCCGGCCTGCCCGCCGTCATCGTCAATCCGTCGACACCGATCGGCCCCGGCGACGTCAAGCCGACGCCGACCGGGCGCATGGTGCGCGATGCGGCGGCGGGGAGAATGCCGGCGTACGTCGATACCGGCTTGAACATCGTGCACGTCGACGACGTCGCGCAGGGCCACTGGCTGGCCTTCGAGCGCGGCCGGATCGGCGAGCGCTACATCCTGGGCGGCGACAACCTGTCGCTGCAGGCGATCTTCACGCGCATTGCGGCCATCGCGGGTTGCCCGCCGCCGCGCGTGCGTCTGCCGCGTCTGCCGCTCTATCCGATCGCCCTGGGCGCCGAGCTCTGGGCGCGCCTGTCGGGCGGCCTGCCGCGGGTGACCGTGGACGAGTTGCGAATGAGCGCCGGGGCGATGCTGTTCTCGTCGGCCAAGGCGGAACGCGAACTCGGCTATGTCCATCGCCCGGCGGAGGAGGCGTTCGCCGATGCGGTGCGTTGGTTCCGGCGCGACGCGCCCGTGGCGCCGGCGCTGGCGGGGCAGACCGGATGATCGCCACCTGGCTTCCTCTGCTCGTCGTGCCCGGCCTCGCGTACGAGCTCGCCGCGATCGCGGCGTTGCTGCGCGGCCCGCGCCCCGCGGCCGGAGCGGGCGCTGCGCCGTACGCCCCCCCGGTCACCCTCCTCAAGCCGCTGCACGGCGAGGAACCCGGTCTCTACGAAAACCTGCGCAGCTTCTGCGCGCAGGAATACCCGGATTTCCAGATCGTCTTCGGCGTCCACCACGGCGGCGACCCCGCGGTCGCGGTGGTGCGCCGTCTGCAGGACGAGTTTCCGCAGCGCGATCTGCAACTGGTGATCGATGGACGCGTCCTCGGCGCCAACCGCAAGGTCGGCAATCTGCACAACATGCTCGGCCGGGCCCGCCACGACGTCCTGGTCTTGAGCGATGCCGACGTGCGGGTCGAGCCAGGGTATCTGCGCGACGTGGTCGCGCCGTTCGCCGATTCCGGCGTCGGCGTCGTCACCTGCCTGTATCGCGGCGTGCCCGACGGCGCGGCGGGGTCGCGCCTGCTGGCGCAATGGATCAACGAAGGATTCGCGCCCTCGGTCCTGGTGGCGCAGTCCCTGGGCCCCAACGCGTTCTGCGGCGGCGCGACCCTGGCATTGCGGCGGACGGCCCTCGAGGCCGTCGGCGGCTTCGCCGCGCTGGCCGATCACCTGGCCGACGATTATCTGCTCGGCGCGCGCACCCGCGCGCTGGGGCTGCGCACCGTGCTGTCGGATCGGCTCGTCGACACGCGCGTCCATGAAGACAGCCTGGCGAGCAGCTATCGCCATGCGCTGCGCTGGTCGCGGACGGTCCGCACGGTGCAACCGTTGGGACATGCATTCTCCGTTCTGACGCTTCCCCTGCCGCTGGCCGTGCTGGTGGCGCCGCTGGGGAACGGAGGATGGGCCGCGCTCGCTGCTGCGCTGGCCCTGCGTTGCGCATTGCATCTTGCGGCGCAGCGACGGTGGCGGAAGGTCATGCCGACGGCGGACTGGACCTTCCTGGCGGTCGATTTTCTGGGTTTCGCCATCTGGCTGCATGCGTGGTTGGGCAGGCAGGTGCGTTGGCGGCAGGAACATTTCGCGGTCGGCGCGGATGGCCGGATGGAAAAAGGAGTGTTGCGATGAAGACCTTGTTTTTGCAGGCGCCGTCCTTCGACGGTTTCGACGGCGGTGCGGGCGCGCGGTATCAGGCCAAGCGCGAGATCCGTTCGTTCTGGTTCCCCACCTGGCTGGCCCAGCCGGCGGCGATGATCCCCGACAGCCGGTTGGTGGACGCCCCGGCATCGGATCTCAGCCTGGCCGAGACCATCAAGATCGCCGGGGACTTCGAGTTGTGCGTGATCCACACCAGCACGCCGTCCTTTCCGTCGGACGTGCGCGTTGCCGAGGCGCTCAAGGAGGCATATCCGAAGCTGATGATCGGTTTCGTCGGTGCCAAGGTTGCGGTCGAGCCGGAGGAATCCTTGCGGGCGTCGACGGCGATCGATTTCGTGGCGCGCGAAGAATTCGATTTCACCCTCAAGGAAGTCGCCGAGGGCCGGCCCCTGGCCGAGGTCGACGGCCTGTGCTTCCGCGACGGCAACGGCGAGATCGTGCGCACCCCGGACCGGGCGATGATCGAGAACATGGACAGCCTGCCGTTCGTCTCCGAGGTCTACAAGCGCGATCTGCGGGTGGAAGACTATTTCATCGGCTACCTGAAGCATCCCTACATCTCGCTCTACACCGGGCGCGGCTGCCGTTCGAAGTGCACGTTCTGCCTGTGGCCGCAGACGGTGGGCGGCAACCGCTACCGCGTGCGCAGCCCGGAGAACGTGCTCGAGGAAATCCGCTACATCCAGAAGGCGTTCCCGCAGGTCCAGGAAATCTTCTTCGACGACGACACGTTCACCGACGACCTGCCGCGCGCCGAGGCGATCGCGCGCGGATTGGGCGCGCTGGGCGTGACCTGGTCGTGCAACGCCAAGGCCAACGTCCCCTACGAAACGCTCAAGGTGCTCAAGGACAACGGCCTGCGCCTGCTGCTCGTGGGCTATGAGAGCGGCAACCAGCAGATCCTCAACAACATCAAGAAGGGCCTGAAGGTTGACAAGGCCCGCGAGTTCACCCGGGATTGCCGCACGCTGGGCATCGCGATCCACGGCACGTTCATCCTCGGGCTGCCGGGCGAAACCAAGGAGACGATCGAAGAGACGATCCGCTTCGCCAAGGACATCAACCCGCACACCATCCAGGTTTCGATCGCCGCGCCCTATCCCGGCACCTACCTGTATCGTCAGGCGAAGGAGGAAGGCTGGCTCACCGAGATGAACGAAGGCGATCTCGTCAACGATCGCGGCATCCAGATCAGCCCGCTCAGCTATCCGCACCTGGGCGCGACCCAGATCTTCGATTCCGTCGAAACCTTCTACAAGCAGTTCTACTTCCGCGCCGGCAAGATCGCGGCGATCACCGGGGAGATGCTGCGCGACTCGCAGATGATGAAGCGTCGCCTGCGCGAGGGGGTGGAGTTCATGCGATTCCTGCGCCAGCGGCATAGTTGAGCAGGGACGCATTGAGCACCGATGCGCGGGCCGCCGGGGCGGCTGAACGCGCGGGCGCGAAGCGCGTGATCGTCACGGCCGACGACTTCGGTCTCGACGTGGCGGTCAACGAAGCGGTGGAGCGCGCGTTCCGCGAAGGCATCCTGACGACGACGAGCCTGATGGTCGGCGCGCCGGCGGCGGCCGACGCGGTGGCGCGCGCCCGGCGCACGCCGGGGCTGCGCGTCGGCCTGCACTGCACGCTGGTCGATGGACGCAGCGTGCTGCCGCCGGATGCCATTCCGGACCTCGTGACGGCCGATGGCGAGTTTCGCGCCGGCCAGTTCGGGCCGGGCGTCCGCTTCTTTTTCCTGCCGCGCGTGCGCCGACAACTGGCGGCCGAGATCCGGGCGCAATTCGACGCCTTCCGCGCCACCGGACTCGAACTGGACCACGTCAATGCGCACAAGCACATGCACGTCCACCCCACCGTCCTGGCGCTGATTCTCGACATCGGGCGCGACTACGGCCTGCGCGGCGTGCGGCTGCCCTATGAGCCCTGGAACCAGGGCGGGCTGCGCGACGGCGGCATGCTCGGTCGCCTGGTGTGGGCAGGGTTTCTGGCGCCCTGGCTGGCACTGCTGCGGCGCCGAATCCGTCGCGCGGGGGTCCGCCACAACGACTATCTGTTCGGACTCTCGAACACGGGCGCGTGGAACGAGGCGGCGTTGCTGCAGCTGTTGCGGCGGCTTCCCGACGGGGTGAGCGAACTGTATTTCCACCCGGCGGCGGCGCGCAGCGCCGAACTGGTGCGGCGCATGCCCGACTATCGCCAGGAGGACGAACTCGCCGCGCTGCTGAGCCCCGCCGTCCGGATGGCGCTCGACCAGGCCGGCTACCGGAGGATGAGTTTCCGTGAACTGGATCTTGCGCCGGGCTGAGCCCCGGTTGCGGGCGCTCGGGCGGCGCTACATGGCGGGAATCCTGCGGCTGGTCGAGGGTTCCGGCCGCCACGCGCGATCCGTCGTCGTCGCCGCTGCGGCGCTGCTCGTGGCGGCGTCGTACTACAGCGCGACCCACTTCGACATCGACGCCGATACCAGCGGCATCTTGTCGCACGACCTGCCGTTCCAGCGCCACCAGCAGCATTTCGAGCGCGAATTTCCGCAGACGGCGAACACGCTGGTCGTGGTGATCGATGGCGATTCCTCCGGGCTGGCGGCAAGTGCGCTGGACCGCCTTGCGGCGTGGGCGCGCGCCCATCCCTCGGAGTTCACCGGCGTCTATGCGCCGGGGGGCGATGCGTTTTTTCAGCGCAACGGGCTGCTGTTTCTCGATCCGCCCCAACTGCAGCAGCTGGCGGACCGCATCGCCGCCGCCCAGCCGCTCATCGCCAGCCTGGCGCAGGATGCTAGCCTGCAAGGACTTTTCGGTCTGCTCGATACCGCGATCCGACAGCGCACCGACGGCGGGGAGGCCGTACCGGGGCTCGCGCCGCTGCTCGACCAGCTGACCGCCTCGATCCGGGCGAAGCAGGAAGGGCGCACGGTCCGCTTGCGCTGGGACGAATTGATGGCCGGCGGCGACAGCGTCGCGTCGGCACGGCAGCGCTTCCTCATCCTCAATCCGGTGCGCGATCTCCATTCCCTGCAGCCCGCGGCCGGCCCGATCCGGGCGCTGCGCGCCGAGATCGCCAGGCTGGGGCTGGACGCGGCGCACGGCGTCGATATCGGCCTGACCGGCGACGCACTGCTGGACAACGAACAGATCAAGACGGTCTCGGAAGGTGCCGGCATGGCCTTGGGGCTGACCCTGGGTCTGGAACTGCTGTTGCTCGCCGTCTCGCTGCGCTCGGTGCGGCTGGTCGTTGCGGTCCTGGCCAGCCTGATCGCGGGCATGATCCTGACGACCGCGGTGGCGCTCGCCGCGGTCGGCCCGTTCAACCTGCTATCGGTGGCGTTCGCGGTGCTCTTCATCGGGCTGGGGGTCGATTTCGGCATCCAGTTCTGCCTGCGGTATCGCGAAGAGATCCACGACGGGGCGCCGCACCCGGCCGCGCTGCGGATCGTGGCGACCGGGCTGGGCGGTGCGCTCAGTCTGGCGACCGCCGCCGCGGCCATCAGCTTCTTCTCGTTCATCCCGACGCGGTATGCGGGCATGATGGATCTCGGACTGATCTCGGGGATCGGCATGTTCGTCGCGCTGCTCGTGACGCTCACGCTCCTGCCGGCGTTGTTGACCCTTTGGCCGCTGCGTGCGGTCGATGCGGCGCAGCCGGTGATCCACGTGACGACGCATGATCTGGCGGTCGATCGCCACCCGATCCATCGCTACGGCCGCCGGATCATCGCCGGGGCGATCGTCCTGTTCCTGGCGGCGATTCCGCTGATCGCGCAGGTGCGCTTCGACTTCAATCCCCTCAACATGATCGATCCCAACGCCGAGGGGGTCCGGGTGTTCCACAAGCTGCTGCAGGACCGGCAGACTTCGCCCTACCGGATCGAGGTCGTCGCGCCCGATCTGGCGGCGGCCGAGCGCCTCGCCGACCGCCTCGGACGCTTGCCGGAGGTTTCGCAGGCGCTGACGCTGGCGAGTTTCGTCCCCGCGCAACAGGACCCCAAGCTGGCGATCCTGCAGAACCTCCAGATGCTGGTGCCGCCCTTTTCCCTGCAGGCGGCGGCGGTTCCCGCGCTTCCCGGCCCCGGCCTTGCCGCCGCCACCGCACGACTGCAGGCCGATCTGGTCCGTTTGCCCGCTCGCGGCGGGACGCAGCGCGACGGCGATGCGGCGCTGCGCCGGAGCGCCGCATCCCTGGGTGCGGCGTTGCGGGACTTCCGCGCGCGGTTCGGCGTCTCGGGGAAGGAGTGGGCCGCATTGCAGCAGGACCTCATGGGCGGGCTGCCGGCGGAATTGAGCCGCCTCGCGCAGGCGCTGACGGCGGCGCCGGTCGCGCTGCGGGACCTGCCCGACGACCTGCGCCGGCGGTACGTCGCAGCCGACGGGCAGGCGCGGGTGGAGGTGTTTCCGAAGGACGACCTCAGCGGGATCCCGGCCATGGAGCGCTTCGTCGCCGCAGTGCGCAAAGTTGCCCCCCAGGCGGCGGGAACGCCGGTCCTGCTGGTGGAGGGGGGGAACGCCGTTGCCGGCGCCTTCCGCGAGGCCAGCGCCATCGCCCTGGTCGCCATCGTCTGCCTGCTGCTGGTGGTGCTGCGCCGCTGGGTCGAAATGGCGCTGATCATGATTCCCTTGCTGATGGCCGCGGCATATACCGTCGCCGTCATGAGCCTGCTGAAGCTGCCCTTCAATCTCGGCAACATCATCGTCCTGCCCCTGTTGATCGGCCTCGGCGTGGCGTTCGCGATCTACGTGGTGGCGCGTTGGCGGCAGGGCGTGCCGATTGCCCACCTGCTGCAGACCAGTACACCCGCGGCCGTGCTGTTCAGCGGCGTCACGACCCTCAGTTCCTTTGGCAGCATGGCGGTTTCCTCGGATCCGGGCATGGCCAGTCTGGGGAAGACCCTGAGCCTTGCCCTGGTCATGGTCCTGCTCTGCACGCTCGTGGTATTGCCGGCGCTGTTGATGTTGGCAACGCCGTCGCCATCGGAAGACGCATGAAGCGCATCGCGCATTTCGGGATGTTCGTCGCCGGACTGCTCGGCGTGGCGGTGGCGACGGTATTGGTGATCCGGGAAGGGGCGGGCGGAATTTTCGCCATGCTCGCGACGGCTGGCTGGACGCTGCTCTGGCTGGTGCCGCTCCACCTGCTGCCGATCGCGCTGGACGTCGTGGGTTGGCGCCGGCTGCTGCGCGGCGAACCGCGGGCCGGTTTCCCGTTCCTGTTGTGGATCGGGGGCATCCGCGAGTCGATCAACGGTCTGCTGCCGGTCGCCCGGGTGGGCGGGGAACTGGTTGGGATCCGTCTGGTGGCGCGCCGCGGCGTGGCCTGGGATGTCGCGGCGGCGAGCGTGGTGGTGGAGGTTTCGCTGACCCTCGTGAGCCAGTTGACCTTCACGCTGGTCGGGATCGCGATCCTGGCGCATTCCGTGCGCGACCATGCGATCGTCACCGATGCGCTGGTCGGCGTCGCGATCGTCGCGCCGGTCATCGTGGTGTTCATCATGTTGCAGCATCAGTGGGGGCTGTTCCAGATGCTGGAACGGCTGATCCAGGCGATTCTGGGGCGGCACCACGAATGGGCGGCCAACATGGGACGCCTCGACGAAACGGTCCGCATCCTGTACGGCCGGCACGGCGCCCTGGTGTCCAGCCTGTTCTGGCAACTGGCGGGCCTGTTCGCCAGCGCCTTCGAGGCCTGGGTCACATTCCGCCTCTTGCGGCATCCGGTCGCGTTTTCGGGGGCGCTCATGCTCGAGAGCCTCGGGCTGGCACTGCGCAGCGCGACCTTCATCGTGCCGGTGGGTCTGGGGGTCCAGGAGGGCGGCTTCCTGCTGCTCGGCGCGGCCGTGGGCATTTCGCCGGCGGTGGCGTTGGCCTACTCCCTGGCGCGCCGGTTCCGCGAACTGGCGTTCGGGCTGCCGTTCCTGCTGTCGTGGCAGGCGCTGGAAGGGCATAATCTGCGGCGCCGCTGGCGTACCGAGACCGGTGCAGAGAAGGTCTCCGCGGAGCGGGATCCCGTTTGAAATGCGAGTTTGCAGTGCGGGCCCGTCGGGGATCCTCGGCGGTCGTCCATATCCAGGAATCCACATGGTGACGAAAAAACTGTTCCTGCTTTTTCTTTCCGGATGCCTGTCCGTCTTCGTGGCGCCGATGATTGCCGAGGCGACCCCTGCCGGGCCGGCGACATCGACCGCCGCCGATGCCCCGCGGGCCCTTATCGGGCAACTCGACGATGCCTTGCTGGCGACGATGAAACAGGCCAAGGCGTTGGGCTATGCCGGGCGCTACCGCAACCTCGCGCCGATGGTCGGGCGCGCCTACGACTTTTCCGCCGTTGCGGGACTGGTGCTGGGTCCGCATTGGACCCGGTTCACTCCGGCGCAGCAGCAGGAATTCATCGCGGCGCTGACCGACTACACCATCGCGACCTACGCCGCGCGGTTCGACGGCTATGCGGGCGAGCGGTTTTCCATCAAGTCCGTCCAGTCGCTGCGGTCGGACCGGGCGGTGGTCTACACCGTGCTGACCGAATCGGACGGCACGGCCCATCGCCTCGATTACCTGATGCAGTCGACCGGCGGGCAATGGCGCATCGTCAACGTCGTCGCCGACGGCGTGAGCGACCTGGCGTTGAAGCATGCGGAGTTCACCCATCTTCTCGATACCCAGGGATTCCCCGGATTGATCGCGGGCTTGAAGCGCTATACCGCGCGCCTGGCACGCGAGGCGCACTGAGGGTGGCGCGGCGCGGAACCCGGGCCGTTGCGCTGGCGGTCCTGGCAGTTGCCCTGCAGGGCTGCGCGACGACGTCGGCATCGCGGACGACGGCTGCACAGTCCGGCGGGGCGGACATCTCCGATCCGTGGGAGCCGATGAACCGGAAGATGTTCGACCTCAACATGGGGCTCTACAACCATGTGTTCGAGCCCCTTGGGCGCGGCTATGAACGGGTGACACCGCAGCCCGTGCGCGCCGGGATCGCCCATTTTTTCGCCAACGCCGAGATGCCCTATGTCGCGCTCAACGATTTTCTGCAGCTGCGCATACACCAGGGGTTGTCCGATGTGGGCCGCTTCGTCTGCAACACGATCTTCGGCATTGCCGGCTTGTTCGACGTCGCGGGCCGCTTCGACCTGCCCCCGCACGAGAACGGCCTCGGCGTGACCCTGGGCGTTTGGGGCTTGCCGCAGGGCCCCTATCTGGTCCTGCCGTTCTTCGGTCCGTCCTCCCTGCGCAGCCTGCCGGGCGTTCCGGCGGAAATTTTCCTCAGCCCGTTCTATTACGTCCAAAGCGTGCCGGCGCAGTGGAGTATCGCGACCGTGGGGACGATCAACGAGGGATATACCAGCCGCGGTGCGGTGCAGATGGTGCAGGACGCGCTCTCGCCCTACGACTTCGCGCGCAGCGCCTGGCTGCAGCATCAGGCGTATCTGGTCCGCGGTTCCGACGTGAGCGCAACCGCGGCCGAATTTCCGGATGCGGTTGCGCCCGCATCGCAGAATGGCCTGCCTGCGGCCGGAACCTCGGCGGCCGTGCCGGCCGCGGCTACAATCGGAACCGATCCGAAGCCTGGGTCGCCGACCACACGTACAGAAAAATGATAGGAGACAGATCATGAAATGCGCGATGACAGGGTTGCGGTTTCGGGAGTTGCTCGCCGGGTCGATTCTGGGTCTGTTCATGCTCGGGGCGCACGCGGCGCCGACCATGTCCGAGACCATGGATCGGACGCACGGCGGTCACTTCGCGGACAACGATGTGTTTTTCCAGGTCGAGAACCGCGCGTTGCTCGACACGCTGCGCTCCATGGATCTGGCCGTGCGCTGTGATCTCATCAAGCCGGTCGACATGACCTTGCAGGTCCAGACCAGCATCCGTACCCTGTTGCGGACCGCGCAGCAGGCCTACGGCGACAAGAAGGGCAACATCAGCCCGTGGGGCGGGGTGCAGTTCTATCGCGCGGTGGCCAAGATGGAAGACCTGGACGAGCAGCTCATGATGGCCCATGGCGCCGAGACCGGCAATCCGTCGTCGGCCGATTGCGCGGCGGGACATTTCCCGCGGGACCTGCGCGCGATCTTCGATCGCGAGGAGCGGACGGGCTACTGACCGTTCACGGGGTTCCCCCGCTTGCGGGAGCGGGCGGGGGTGCGGGCAAGGGTGGCGGAATCCGGTTCTTCCTCCGGTACCGGAGGCCGATGAAGGTTGCCGCGATTCCCGATGCCGCTGCGACGCCCAGCGCCCAGCGCGGGCCGAAGGTGTCGGCGATCCAGCCGACGATGGGCGCCCCCAGCGGCGTGCAGCCCATGATCACCGCCAGCAGGATCGCCATCACGCGGCCCCGCATCGCCGGGTCCGTGGACGTCTGGATGAGGCTGTTGGTCGAGGTCATGTAGAGCTGCACGGCCGTTCCAGTTGCAACGAGGGCGCATCCGAACCACAGCATGTTCGGAGCCAGCGCGGCGCAGGCGGCAGTGATGCCGAACGCCGCCGCGCCGGCCAGCAGGATGCCCATCCGGGGGTGCTCCTGCCGCGCCGAGAACAGGCCGCCCGCGACGGCGCCGATTCCCATGAGCGACGCCAAGGAGCCGAACTGCGCGGCGCCGACGTGGAATGCTTCCACCGCCATGGTCGGAATGAAGATCGCGAAGTTCAGTCCGAACGTGCTGACCAGGAACATCATGACGAGCGCGGTGATCAGGTCCGGGCGGGCGAGGACATAGCGGAATCCTTCCCGCGCATGGCCGCGGCTCTCCGCGGGCCGGCTGCGCGGATGCAGTTCCGCCGTGCGCAGCGATGCCAGGGAAAGCAGCACGGCACCGAACGACGCACCGTTGAACAGGAACGCCCACCCGGTGCCGACCTTGGCGATCAGGATGCCGGCGGCGGCCGGGCCGACCAGACGCGCGGCGTGGAACGACGTCGAGTTCAGTGCAACCGCATTGGCGATGTCGGCGCTGGTGACCAGGTCGTTGACGAAGGTCTGGCGCGCCGGGGCATCGAACGCGGTGACGCAGCCCAGCAGGAACGCCAGCACGTAGACGTGCCACAGCGCGACGGATCCGGAGAGCACAAGCGCCCCCAGCACGAACGCCAGCAGGCTCATGGCGCTCTGGGTGATCAGGAGGAGGGTGCGGCGGTCCACCCGGTCGACCGTCGGGCCGGCGATCGGCATCAACAGCAGCTGGGGGCCGAATTGCAGCGACATGACGATCCCCACCGAGGTGGCATCGTTGTGCGTCAGCTGCGTGAGCACCATCCAGTCCTGGGCGGTGCGCTGCATCCAGGTGCCGATGTTGGAGACGAGCGCTCCCGCGGCCCAAAGCCGGTAATTGTGGTGGCGCAGGGATCGAAACGTCGCGCTCAAGGGATCTTTCCGGGCTGCATCCGGGTTACTTCCGGATTGCGCGATCGGGCCGCCATAGCCAGATGCCGAGCACGACGACCGCGCCGACCACGAGCAGGACCATGATCGGGTTGATCCGGGCCCAGATCGCATGCAGTCGGGCGGCATGGGCGGTCAATTGATACGGTCCGACGCCCCACACGCCCACCCACAGGCAGGCGCCGCCGAGATCGAAGGGAAAGAACCGCCGCCAGGGCATCGCGCCGGTTCCGGCGAGCAGGCTGCCGAGTTGCCGCGCCCCGTCGAAGAAGCGGGCGAAAACCACCAGCCAGGCGCCGAACCGACGGTAAAAGCGTGACAATTTGCTGAGGTGGGCGCGATTGACGCCCGCCCGCAGGATGAGCCGGCGCCCGCCGTAGTTGCCGATGGCGAATCCGCAGTTGTTGCCGGCGACCGTCGCGCACAGCGCCGAGAGGACCACCAGCGGCAGGCTCATCACCCCGCGGCCCGCCAGGATCGAGGCGCCGATCAGCAGCGTCTGGCCGGGGGCGGGAATGCCGACGCCTTCGACGAGGATCGCGGCAACGATGGCGGCGTAGCCGTAATGCTGCAGATAGGGCAGTGCCCGGGCCAGCAGGTCGTGCAGCGCCGCCATCGCCGCCGGTTCAATCGTCGATCGACACGAAGAAGCTCATGCCGCTGCGCTTCACCAGCAGGGTGAGCGCCCCGCTTCCGCTGCCGATCGCCCGGTCGAGCGAGGCGACGTCGGTCACGGCCTCGTGGTTGGCCTGGACGATGAGGTCGCCGGGCTGGAGATTGGCCATCGACGCCACGCTTCCCGCCTGCACGCCGGTGATGAGCACGCCGTGTTCGCCGTCGAGGTGGTTCCGGCTGGCCAGTTCCGGCGTCAAGGTCTGCACCTGCAGGCCGAGCTTCGCAAGTTTCACCGCCTGGGTGGGCCGGGCCGCCGCGGTGCCGGCCGATCCGGCTCCCATGCGCCCGACCGTCACGCGGAGGATCCGGGTCTCGCCGTTGCGGACCACCTTGACCGGAACGGTGCGGCCGGGGGCCGTCGTCGCAACGATGTTGCGCAGCGTGCTGGAATCGGCGACGTCCTTGCCGTCGAATTGTGTGATCACGTCGCCGCTGCGGATCCCCGCGTGTGCGGCTGGGGAGTTCGGGTTGACCTGCGCGACCAGGGCGCCCGCCGTCCCCGAAACGTGGAAGCTTCGGGCCAGATTCGCGTCGAGATCCTGGACGACGACGCCGAGCACGCCGCGCGCGATGTGCCCGCCCTTGATCAGCGTCGGAAGCTCCGCCTTGATCATGTTGGACGGAATCGAAAAGCCGATGCCTGCCGACTGTTCGGCGCCGTTTCCGCCGGTGGCGATCGCGCTGTTCATGCCGATGACCTCGCCGTGCATGTTCACGAGCGGGCCGCCGGAGTTGCCGGGGTTGATCGGCGCATCCGTCTGCAGGAAATCCTCATAGGTGGAGATGCCGACATCCGAGCGCCCGGTTGCGCTGATGATGCCATGGGTCACGGTCTGGGTCAGTCCGAACGGGGCACCGACGGCGATCACGAGCTGGCCGACCCGCATCGCATCCGAGTCGCCGAGCTGCACGGTCGGCAGGTCAGGGGGGACGGCGCCTTCGAGCTGGATGATCGCGATGTCGGCCTTGGGGTCGGTGCCGACGATCTTTGCCGGGAAGCTGCGCTTGTCGGCGAGCCGCACCTTGATCCGGTCGACGTTGGCGACCACATGATAGTTCGTGAGGATGTGGCCGGCCTGATCCAGGATCAGGCCCGACCCCAGGCCGCGTTGGGGAACGCGGCGGGCGAGCTGCGGGGAACCTTGTTGGCCGAAGAACTGTCCGAAGAAGTCGTTGCCGAATGGAAACGGAAAGGCCGGAACCGTCACCATTTTTTCTGAAAAGACGCTTACGACCGCCGGACGGATGTGCGCCGCAACGGCCTCATAAGCCTTTTCCAGCTGTATCGCCGGGGCGATGACCGCCGGATCGAGGGGCACGGCGGCGGTCGCCGTCGCCGTGGCGGGGATGACTGGCTTGTGGGAACCCACGGTTGCAAAGAGGGCAGCCGCGACGAACAACGCAATTCCGCTGATAATGCCGGCGGCACGAAGCTTTTCAGTGTTTTTCATCATGGATGTCGAGGAAAAATATGAGTAAACGACTGCAACACGCTGCCACGTTCGCCATTCTACTGACCGCGGCTGTCGCATCGCCCCCGGTTGGAGCGGCGACGGCGGCGCATGGTTCCCATGAGAAATCCGCCTGGCCGGCGCCCGAGCAGGCGGTTGCGGCTGGCGATGTCCTGCGGGCGACGCTGAAAAACGGCCTGCGTGTCGTCATCGTGCGCAACACGCTGGCGCCGGTGGTCTCGACCTCGATCAATTATCTGGTCGGCGCGGACGAGACCCCGGCCGGATTCCCCGGAACCGCCCACGCCCAGGAGCACATGATGTTCCGGGGCTCGCCCGGGCTGTCGGCGGATCAGCTCGCGGACATCGGCAACATCCTCGGCGGTGATTTCAACGCCGATACGCAGCAGTCGGTGACGCAGTACCTCTACACCATCCCGGCGAAGGACCTCGACATCGCCCTGCACATCGAGGCGCTGCGCATGCGCGGTGTCGACGACTCCGAAGCCTCCTGGAAGAAGGAGCGCGGCGCGATCGAGCAGGAGGTCGCGATGGATCTCTCGCAGCCGTCGTACCGGATGTACGTGCAGCTGCGCCGCGCGTTCTTCGGCGGGACGCCGTACGAGAACGACGCGCTGGGGAGCCGGCCGTCGTTCGATCGCACGACCGGCGCGATGCTCAAGCAGTTTTATGACAACTGGTACGCGCCCAACAACGCGATCGTCGTGATCGCCGGCGATGTCGACCCGAAGGCCACGCTGGCCACGGTGCGCAAGCTTTTCGGCGACATTCCGAGCAAGACCCTGCCCGCCCGGCCGGCGATCCGCCTGCCCGCCGTTTCGCCCGAGTCGATCGAGATGCCGAGCGACCTGCCGTACGGCATGCAGGTCGTGGCCTTCCGGATGCCGGGGTTCGACAGCCCTGACTACGCCGCCAGCGAGGTGCTCGCCGACGTGCTGAGCAGCAAGCGCGGCGCCTTGTACCAGCTGGTTCCGCAGGGCAAGGCGTTTTCTGCCGAGTTCGATTTCGATCCGCTGAAAAAGGCGAGCCTGGGGTATGCGACGGTGACCTACGCCGCCGGGGCCGATCCGGCGGCGGTACAGCGCGACGTGCGCGCAATTCTGGCGCGGGTGGCGCGGGAGGGGGTTCCTGCCGACCTGGTGGCGGCAGCCAAGATGCAGGAGCGGCGGGCCGCCGACCAGCAGAAGAGCTCGATCGAAGGCCTGGCGGGGGCATGGGCCGACGCCGTCGCGGTCGAGGGGCTGAATTCGCCGGAAGAGGATCTGGCCCGTATCGAAAAGGTGACGGTGGCCGACGTGAATCGCGTCGCGCGCAAATATCTGGTTCTGGACCGCTCCGTCTCCGCCGTGTTGACCCCGACGCCCAACGGCAAGCCGGTCTCCGGCGCCGGATTCGGCGGCCAGGAGTCGATCGCGCTTGGCGAGGGCAAGCCGACGCCGCTGCCCGAGTGGGCGCAGCGTGCACTGACCCGGCTGAGCGTGCCGGACCTTACGGCCCATCCGGTGGTCGATCATCTGGCCAACGGCATCACGCTGATCGTCCAGCCCGAAACGGTGGGTGATTCGGTGAGCGTGTACGGGCACATCCGCAACCGGCCGGAGATGGAGGCGCCGAAGGGTCAGGAGGGCGTGGCGACCGTGCTCGACGACCTGTTCTCCTACGGCTCGACCGATCTCGACCGCCTTGCGTTCCAGCGGGCGCTCGACGCGATCGGTGCCGACGAATCGGCCGGCTCGGAGTTCGAGGTGACCGTGCTGCGGGATCATTTCGCCCGCGCGGTCCAACTGCTGGCGGACAACGAACTGCGCCCGGCATTGCCGCCGGCGGCGTTCCGCACGGTGCGCGCGCAGACGGCGCAGGCGGTGGCGGGCGAGCTCAAGAGCCCGGGGTATCAGTTCGGGCGTGCGCTGGCCAAGGCGCTGTTCCCGAAAGGGGATCCGTCCACGCGGCAGGCGACGCCGCAGACCGTTTCGGCCCTCTCGCTCGACGACGTCAAACGCTACTACGGCAAGGTGTTCCGGCCGGACATGACGGTGATCGTGGTGATCGGTCGCATCGATCCGCGGCAGGCCAAGGAGGTGGTGGAGCGGTACTTCGGCGGCTGGCATGCGCATGGTCCGCGGCCCGAGACCACGCTGCCGCGCGTTCCGGCGAACCGTCCGTCGACGGTGGCCGTGGCCGACGCAAGCCGCGTGCAGGTGCGCGCCGTCCTGGGTGAGACCACCGGGCTCGTGCGGTCCAGCCCGGACTATTACGCGGTGGCGCTGGGCAATGCGGTGCTGGGCGGCGGCTTCTACTCGGCGCGGCTGAGCAGCGACATTCGCAAGAATGCCGGACTGGTGTACTACATCGGATCGCAGTTCCAGGCCGGGAAGAGCCGGAGCGCATATGTCGTGCGGTATGCCTGCGATCCGCAGAACGTCTCCAAGGTTCATGCCAGCGTCGTGCGCGAGATCCAGGTCATGCAGAAGACGCCGGTATCGTCGGGCGAACTGCTGCGCGCCAAGCAGCTGCTGCTGCGCCGGATCCCGCTGTCGGAGGCCAGCACCGACGCGATCGCCCGGCAGTGGATCGCGCGCTGGGATCTCGACCTGCCGCTGAACGAGCCGGAGCACGCCGCCCGGCGCTACATCGACCTCAGCGCCCAGGACATCCGCGCCGCGTTTGCCAAATGGCTGCGGCCGACCGAACTGGTGCAGGTGACGCAGGGGCCGACACCGCGGTAGATCGACTGCGCGGGAGGACCGGGGCGCATTTTCCCCGGCCCCCCCCCCGCGCGGCATTTGGCTGGTTGGCGTTGTTGTCCCCGGGCTTTGTGAGCGGAGGGCATCATGAACGACGCATCAGAGAACCTGGATTTCCGCGCCCTGCTCGAGGGCGCGCCGGATCTCTATCTGATTCTCGACCCTGCGCTGAACATCGTCGCAGTCAGCAACGCCTACACTGCGGCCACCTTGACGCGTCGCGAAGAAATCGTCGGCAAGGGGGTGTTCGAAGCGTTCCCGGACAATCCCGACGATGCCGCGGCCGCAGGCGTGCACAATCTGCGAGCATCGCTACGGCGCGTTCTCAGTACCGGGGTTCCCGATGCGATGCCCATCCAGAAGTACGATATCCGGCGTCCCGATGAGGAGGGGGGCGGTTTCGAAGAGCGCTACTGGAGCCCCCGCAACACGCCCATCCTCGACGCGGACGGGGCGGTCCGCTACATCATTCACAAGGTCGAGGACGTCACCGAATTCGTGCGCCTCCGGCGGCAGGGCGTCGAGCAGAGTCGGCTCGCCGACGATCTGCGCGAACAGGCGGA